>JAJZMB010000103.1 GCA_021803205.1 Bacillota bacterium
CGAGGTCTACACTCTTTCCCTTCCCGACGGTCTTCCGGCGGGCTCCCCCGCGGGTGCGGTGGGCGGTTCCGCGGCGGCGGCGGGCGGTGTGGGCGGAGCGGGCTCCTCCGGTGCGGCGGGCGGTGGTGCGGGCTCCCCCGCGGGTGCGGTGGGCGGTTCCGCGGCGGCGGCGGGCGGTGTGGGCGGAGCGGGCTCCTCCGGTGCGGCGGGCGGTGGTGCGGACTCCTCCGCGGGTGCGGCTGGCCCAGGCCGTGTGCCGACGATCGGCTCCGCGGCGGTCAACTGCGCCTCGTTTGCAGGAGACTCCAAGCCGAGCGCCTCTCGAAATGCTGTCACCAGGCCCTGCCTCAGCGCAGCGGCCGCGAAGCCGAGTTCCAATACGTCCCTCCCGAGGTAAACGGCCACTCCCGGGGCCGGGGTGCTGGTGCCGCCGGAGCGTGCGACAGCCAAAGCCCCCCACAACAGCACCGTTGGCCAAGACCAACCCGTGGCCGCAGCCAGGTGGCGGGAGACCAGGCTCGCCAACTCCAGGCTTTCCTGCCTCGGCAGGAAGGGGTGCTGCACGCAGGGGCGCGGCGGTGCTGCCGGGTAGGCCCCGCAACGCAGCGCCACCACTATGCCCCCCCCACCCGTGGGAACGTCGCCGCTTCCCACATCGCCGCTGACCCGAACCGGCACGCCGGAGCGGGCGGCAGAAGACCTCAATTCGCGCGCGAACTGCAGGAGCGCGTGGGCGTCCCGAGAACCGGCGGGGCTGCCGATGGCTTCGGCGACGATGTCGACGTATCCGGTTGCATCCGTCTGCATGGCGGCATGCCTCCTGTCCGCCCACGCCCGCAGTGGGCGCAGGCGCTGCGGAGCCCATGTGTATGCGCCCGGGCGGGTGTGCATCCCCGGGAGCGCTGCCGCCAGCCTGGGACGGCCGGGCAAGAGTCGGCTTCCGCACCGATCGCGAATCGTGGATCCTTGGGGGACAACGGACACCGGAGAAGTGGTCTCGCACAAGCGGACTTTTGGAGTGGCCGCCTGGAGACGCACGGCACCCGAGCGGGCCCCGTCGACCCGAGTGCAGCCGATGAACGTGGCGGGGTCGTTGGTGTATGTTCCAGGGGGACGGGCGGCCCACGGGGATGCTCTCGGCGGGGGGCATGGGTGGGCGGCGAAGACCGCCCGATCCTGTCTGCGCGCCACACTCCCCGACGGAAGGAGATCCGGGCGTTGTCCATATCCGACCCCGAGATCCAGCGAAGCGCCGGCGTCCCTGCCGGAGGTTCCCCGGCCGGGAGTGCGGCTTCGGTGGGCGCCAGAGATTTTGCCGGACTGCGCGGCTGCCGTGCCCTGGTCACCGGCAGTTCGGGAGGCATCGGCCGACACATCGGGCTGACGCTGGCGCGTGCGGGGGTACACGTCGCCTTCAATTACCGCACGCATTCCGAGGCGGCGCAGGCTGCGGTTGCGGAGGCGCGCGCGGCAGGCGTGGAGGCGTGCGCCTTCGAGGCTGACTGCGCCGACTGGCGGCAGTCGCGGCGGCTTGTGGCTTTGGCCGCCGATGCCCTCGGTGGCCTGGAAATCCTGGTGAACAACGTGGGGGAGTTCGCCTTCAAGCGCTTACGCGCTCACACTCCGGAAGAGTTCGAGCGCATCATCGCCGGTACTGCGGGCACGACCTTTCACACCACGATGGCGGCGCTGCCGCACCTGCGGCGGGCCGGTTTCGGACGGGTGGTCAATCTGGGCGCGGCGGGCGCGGACACGGCGATGGGGGGACGGCGGGAAGGGCCTCACATGGCCGGCAAGGCCGGCGTCATCTCCCTCACCCGCAGCTTCGCCCTGGAGGAGGCCCGGACCACGGCGGCGGGGGGGATCACCTTCAACGCGGTATCGCCCGGCATAGTGGAGGAGCGGGAGATCAGCCGGGAAACGGCGCTCGCCAGGGCGGACCCCGACAACCCGATGCACCGGCCGGGGACGAGCGAGGATATCGCGGACGCGGTGCTCTTCCTCTGCCGCCGGGAGAGTTCGTGGATCAACGGGGCGGTGATCGCCGTGACGGGGGGATGGCAGGGCAACCTGGGCTGAGCCGCCGCCGGGACATCCCACTTGGCCGGCAGAGTGGGATGTCCCGGCGGCGGGACGGTCCCGGCCCTCACGCGCTCAGCGCCCCGTGCCAGACGGCGCGCTTTCCGCGGGCGGCTCGGCGAACAGCAGAATGCGCAGGGCGTCCCTGCCCCGCATGCCCGGGAGCAGGCCGAGCGTCCGCGCCTCCGCGGTCACGGCCTCCAGGGGCTTTGCCAGCAGATCCTCCAGGGTGCGTACCCCCAGGGCCCGGCCGCATACGACGCGCCGCTGCGGCAGGAGGCGGTCGAACAGACCCACGTCCAGCGCCCCGCACATGATGTATCCGGCCGGGGTGGTCGCGATCACCAGGTGGGTCCGGGGCAGGTGCACCGAGATGCCGAGGGCGTACCGGTCCTCAACGGGGATGGGTGTCAGGTCGATCACGGGGAATCCCTCCGCGGCAGACTATGCCGTTGTCGGCAAGCCCGCTTCCGGCGCCGGTCCATCCCTGCCGGCGGGACGCGCCGACCAAGCCCGCCCGGCCGGTGACCGGGGCCGGGGGTGCCGCGCAAGCGGATGCGCGCACATCCCGCTGGTACGGCAGGGGTCTGGGGGGTAGCCGGGAATGCATGCCGGTATGTACTTCTTCGATGTGGGTGGCACTTTGGTGGAACCCGTCCTGGATCCGGCGGACGCCACCCTGCGGATACTCGACGCCATCGGTGCCGGAGGGGGGGAGGCGGCGCGCCGGGATGCGTTGGCGGCGGTGGCGCACGCGTATGCCGCGGGGATCTACGCCCCTTCCAGCCCCGCCGGAGAGCGTGCGTTGTGGCGTGCCCTGGCGACCGTCTGCCTCGACCGCCTGCCCGGTGGGGCCCGACGCGAGTGGGTGGCCGCGTTGGAGCAGGCGCTGGCGGGATATTTCGGCTGGTACCGGCCGATCGAGGGCATGCCGGAGCTGATCGCCGATCTGCGGCGAGTGGGGCGGCCCGTCGGGATCATCTCCAACTGGCCCCCCTCCCTGGACGCACTTCTGGCCCAGCTGGGTTTTGGCGTCTTTCCGCTGGTGGCGTGTTCCGGACCGCTGCGCTGCACCAAACCCGATCCCGCCATCTTTCGCTGGGCGCTTTGCCGGGCGGGTGTGCCCGCGGCGGAGTGCTGGTATGTGGGGAACGACCCCGATGCGGATTACGTCCCGGCCGCCGCCCTCGGGATGCGCGCCGTGCTCTGGGACCCGTCCGGGCGGTTCGCCGGTTCCGGGATGCGCCGAGCCGGCGCGGTTCCCGAACTGCGCGCCATCCTGGGCCTTGGCGGCTGACCGGTCGCTCGAGCGACGGGGGCGTTGGCGGCCTGTCCCGCGCAGGTGGTACAATCGTCCGCCACCGCTGTGCCGCAGGCATCGGAGCACTGCCGGACCTGCTCCCGGCACGGCGCGCGGAAGGGACGTGTTGGGTTTTGCGCGCCTGGCTCCCGACCGCCCTATTATCCATCGCCATCGGTGCGATCGGCCAACTTCTGCTGAAGTTTGCTGCCCGTGGCAACGGTTCGCTGTCGTTGTTCGGTCCCGGCGCGCTGTCCTCGCTGGGCCGGCTGGCGACGAGCCCCTACCTCATCGCCGGGCTGGTCTGTTTCGTTTCCAGCATGCTCCTGTGGGTGAAGGTTCTCGGCACCGCCCCGTTGGCGACGGCCTATCCCCTGGTGAGTCTTGGCTATGTGCTGGTCGCCCTCCTGTCCTGGATCCTGCTCGGCGAGCGCGTCAACCCGCACCAGGCGCTGGCGATCGGTGTCATCATGCTGGGTGTGTTCATGCTCGGGCGCGGCTGAGGCACGGAGCTGCTTTGCTCGGCCCTCGATCCGAGCCGCGTCGAGGGGCGGTGACGGACCGCACGCGGATGCGGCGGGACGTGGACCCCTGCGTTCCCGCCCCGCCGCGCAGTCACTCTGGCAACGATCTTTCCCGACTCTTGCCCGCTCTGTCCGGAGGTGCGCTGCGGAGTCTGCCGCGGGGCGCGCCTCCCCACCGCCGGGGGCGTCGGGGGATACGGGTCTGGAGCCCGCTGATGCGTCGAAGCCGGGTCTGCGCACCACCGCCCTAGTATCGCTGGGAGGATGCCTGCGACCGCCGCCCGCCGTCCATGCCCCGGGTCGGGCTGCCAGCTGGCGCATCGCGTTCCGGGCGCTCGTTCCACGACGATCCCTGCGCTTCGTACCGACCCACCGTCCCGGTGGTCCCGCGCGTGCCGGCGTTCCCGCTGCCGTAGCGCGCGCGATCGCCGGCGCCGTAACCATTCTCCCCCCAGGATCCGCTCGATACGGTTGCGCGCCGGCCGCCGTCGTACCCCTCGGCGAATCCGCGTTCCGGTTCGAAGCGGGTGCCCTCCGGCATATTGCGGCCGGCTTCGAAGTTCACTCCGCCGGTGGAACCGCCGTACGCCCCCGCCAAGGAGGCGCCTTGCGTCACGCCTGCGCTGTTATAGCCGCCGGAGACCCCTGATCCATAGCCGCCCGAGGTGTTGTAGCCTCCGGCGGGATAACCGGCCGTACCGGAGTAGGCCGGGGCGCGCGTGCTCGCGCCATACGGGGACGGGCCGCTCTCGTTCCACTGGTTGTCATGGAACTCGCGATTGCCACGTTCGTCCCAGCGTGGCCCCTCGTTCCAACGGGCTCCGTCGACATCGTGTCCGCCCATGCCGGCGAACTGAGGTCGGACGGCCTCCTGGTGGGTGTGCGCGAGGTGCTCCATGCGTTGGCGCACACCATCGACCTCCCGCCGGTCCGCGGGCGCGGTACGGTACTCGTTGCGGTTGTGCAGCAACCTCCAGATCTTCCACTGGCTGCGCAGGCCGTCGTCGTGGATATGGTGGAAGACCTCGCGGCAACGGGGGCTGGCCGATTCGAGGACGGCCTGACAGTACAGGGACGCGCTCGACTTGCAGCCGTACAGCAAGTCATAGGCGATGTCGCGGTCGCTCAGGTTGTGCAAGGCGCAGGACCCCCTTGTGGTGTCGCTTCGGACCATGGATCCGGGCCGCGCGGGGCGGGATGCCTGGGGACGGGCGCACTCCCCTCAGGCCAGCAGTGTCAGCAACTCGTCGATGTGGCGGTTGGCGGACTGCACGGACTCGCGGCAGAACGCGCGCAGTTCGTCGTCCTGCACCTGCCGTTCGAAGGCCGCCGCCTTGGTGGCGCACAGGACCTCAGCCTTGATGCAGTCCTCGATGTAACCGAGTTCCTTGGTGGTCAGTGTCTGCGGCTCCATCTCTTTCACCCCCCGGCGCGGTAGCCTTTGCCGGGGAACAAGGCCATATGCGGCATGGAGAGGATGGTCCGGAAGTTTCGACCCTCCGGGCCGGGGGCACCGGGCATGCACTCAGTCCGGGGCGCTTCAGTCGTTGAGTTCTACGCGCTTGCCGGTCTCCACGAATATCGCCCATTCGCTGATGTTGGTGGCGTGGTCGGCGATGCGCTCCAGACTGCTGGCCACAAAGAGCAGGTGTGTCGCCTGGCGGACGGCGCTCCGGTCGTCGAGCATGTAGGTGACCAACTCCCGGAAGACCTGGTCGTACAGGCCGTCCACGCCGTCGTCACGTTCGGCGAGGCGCCGTGCCGCGCCGGCGTCCTCCGCGACGAATGCGGCCACGGCGCCCTCAACCATCTCATCGGCCAGTGCAGCCAGCCGTTGGATGTCGACGTACGGGGCGATCGGGCGCTCCCCCTGCATTCGGAGCGTGGAACGGGCGATGGCAGCGGCGTGGTCGCCCATCCGCTCGATGTCGGTGACCACCTTGAATAGGGCGGCGATCCGCCGCACGCCGCGTTCGTCCGCGCCGGCATGCCCTCCGTGCCCGAGCAGGCCGAGGCAACCGCGCTCGATGTCCTCTTCCATCCGGTCGATCTCCCGGTCCCCGGTCATCACCGCCCGCGCCCCGTCCATGTCACCGCTCCCCAATACCTCCACCGCGCGGCGCAATGCCTCACGGACCAAGCCCGCCATCTCCCCGACGGCCCCTTCCAGGCCCGCCGTGCCAAGTCCCTTCATGTCGCCACCCCCTCCCGCGCCGCCAAC
Organism: Bacillota bacterium; assembly: GCA_021803205.1. Lineage (GTDB taxonomy): Bacteria > Bacillota > Sulfobacillia > RBS10-35 > JAJYVN01 > JAJZMB01. Next base: position 6,125 of record JAJZMB010000103.1, read on the forward strand.
CGGACGCACGCCGCGTCTCCGCCGCCACCCGCGCGGCCCAGCGGGCCGGCCGGCAGCCGGCCGCAACAACCCTGTCGCCATTCCCTTCGCCTGCCGGACCTTGCCTCTGCCGGGCTACTTCTCCTTCACCGCGATGTCGGCCACCAGATCCGCGGCCCGTCCGATGGCCAGTGCGACATGGCGGATTTCTGCAAGAACCTCCCGCAAGCGGAGCACGTCCTCGACCGCCCGGGTGCGAATGGCGAGGTCCATGCCGTAGCGGTACAGGTTACGCACGGTGTTCTCCGCGCGTTTGGCGCGCCGTGACGCCGCCTGCGCGTCGGTGTGCGGCAGCCGGGCAACGGCCAGGCGCAGAGCGCGCGCGCCTTCGTCCAGGGATACGCAGCCCTCGTGGATGTGGGCGAATTCCTGGGCATCGAAGACCGCCGTCGCCAGAAGTGCCTCCTGTGCCGCGTCCACAACATCGTCGAGCAGGCTGGAGAGGGCGAAGATGTCGTCGCGGTCGAAGGGGGTGGCATAGGTGCGGGCCAGGGCCTCAGTCAACTGGCGCCGCAGCGCGTCGCCCATGGCCTCGATGGTCGCCATCTGCGCGGGCCCGACACGCGAAAGCAGAGCGGCGCACGCCTCCACGGCGACGTTCGCCTGCTGCTCCAGCAGGGGGCCGAACCGGCGGTCGGCAGGGAAGAACAGGTCGCGCCAGTTCATAGGGTCGCCAGCTTCGCCATGGCCGCGGCGAGCGCCGCCGACAGGGGCAGCGTGATCAGCCAGGCGAGGCCGATGCGCGAGACCAGGGACCATCGCGGCAACGAGAGACGGCGCGCCGCTCCGGCCGCCAGGAGTGCGGCCGTCGCGGTCTGACCACTGCTCACGGGGCTTCCGAGCGCGGCCGCAGCCACCACCGTGAGTCCGGCGGCAAACTGGGCGGCGAGCGCGTCGCCGGCGCGAACCCGGTAGAGGCCGAAACCGACGGTACGGGCCACCTTTGCTCCGCCGACCGCCATTCCTGCGGCGAAACCCAGCAGGGCGGCCCACACCGCCCACGCCGGAACGGGCATGTGGCCCGCGACCAGGGCCGCCCGGCCGGAAGCGGTGTTCCAGGCCGAGACAAGCGCGAAGAGCCCCACTGCCTTCTCCGCGTCGTTGCTGCCGTAGGCGAACCCCTGGAGGAACCCGCTGGCGGGCTGCAGACCCCGCAAGAGTGTCCCGGCTCCGTCCCCGATGCGCCGGAGCACCAGGCGCAGCAAGCGCCATGCGGTCCCGCCGGCGACGGCCCCGGCCACGAGGGCGAGCACCATGCTCCCCATGACCTGCCAGAGCTGGTCCCAGACGACGGCGTGCGGTCCGGCCGCGCCGAAGCCGGCGCCGGCGAGAGCCCCGACCAGAGCGAGCGTGGTCGATGTCGGCAGCCCCCGCCACCAGCAGAAGCCGAGGACCAGGATTGCGGCGACGACGGCCTCGAGGTATACGGACGGCCCAAGGCGTGGCAGGGCGACGACGGCGAAGACGATGGTATGGGCCACCCCCGTGCCCACCAGCCACGGCCCGGCCGCGGCGCCGCAGAGCAGCACCAGCGCCCCTCCGAGGAGGGTGAAGGCGCGCGCGGCCACCAGTCCGCCCAGAAGGCTCCCGCCCACCTCGAAACCACACAGGACGCTGTACGCCGCCGCGGCCGAAAACAGCGTCCAGGTGGGCGGGCCCTGCACCGGCATCTCCCCCGGCGTGCCTTTCTGCCGTCAGGCGCCGGGCTCCTGCGCGCCGGTGGGGGCAAGACGGCACCGCGCGCGTAGTATCCAAAGCGACTTGCCAAAGTGACTTGGCGCGCTGGCCGGCGGGGTGCCGCCCGCGGTCGGATGAGGAGGGGATCCGTTGGAACTGGCGGGCGAGTTTACGTTGTCCGGACCGCCCGAGCGTGTGCGCTCCACCCTGCGGGATCGGGAGACGGTCGGCCGCCTGGTGCCCGCGGTGGCGGATTTTGTCCCTGTGGGGCCGGGCGAGTACGCGGGGACGGTGGTGGTCGGGCGGCCGCCGCTGGGCCGCAGCTATCCGGCCCGATTGGTCGTCCGGGAGGACCGGGGCGGCGACGCGCTGGCTCTCACCCTGACAGGTACGGGGCGGGCTGAAGGCATGCACGCCTTCGCCCACTGCCAGTTGCGTCCCGGCGCGCAGAGCGGCACCACGCTGCTCTCGTACGCGCTGACGGCGGAGTTCGGGGCGATCTCCGGGCTGTTCGCCTCCTTTGCGGGACGTATGGTGGGCGATTTCTTCCGCGGGTTGGACGGAGAATTGGCGCGGGGCGGTTGAACGTGAGACGCTTAAGCGCTCTGGGGCCTGGGTGCGATACGCAGGCCGGTTTCGGCACCCCCGTCGGGCGGCCGGGCTGTGGCGCGGCCCCGGCGGAGCACTGCCGCCGGGCGCTCCGCAGCAGAGCCGGACGCAGTGCGCGCAGCGCCATGAAGATGATGCCTGCGGTGCCCCACGGTACGCGGTGAGACACATCGAGCGCCGTCACTCCGTCCGTTCACCTCCGCCTGGGAGATGCGACGCGGCGGAGTACGGACAGCCCCGTGACGTGGGGCATCCCCCGCCCGGTTCGCCACATGCACCCGGCCGGCACTGGACGCCGGGGTCCGGCACCCCTAACATGGCGGCGATGGACAGTGCGGCGCCGCGGGCCCTTGCGGAGCTCGCTGGCGGTGGGCGTCTCCGGCCCCCGCACAATGTCGATACACCTGCAGATTACGCGCTGCCCGTTGGCGCAGGGTCCGGGGGGAGCGGCGCCGATTGTCCCGCTCCCGAGGTGCTGCCCGAACCGCGGACGCGGTGCTGGCCCGGAGAGGCCGAGCAGCGGAGGGAAGCGAGATGAAGATTGCGCGGCTGGAGCTGTTCGCCGTTCCGCCCCGCTGGCTGTTCCTGAAGGTGACCACCGACGATGGGGTGACGGGCTGGGGCGAACCGGTGGTGGAGGGCAGGGCGGACACCGTGCGGGCGTGCGTCGAGGAGATGGCGGACATCCTCGCGGGCCAGGACCCCCAGCGCATCGAGGACATCTGGCAGATGCTCTATCGCGGGGGATTCTATCGCGGGGGGCCGGTGCTGACCTCCGCTCTCTCCGGCATCGACCAGGCGCTGTGGGACATCAAGGGCCGGGTGCTCGGCGTCCCGGTCTGGCAACTCCTCGGCGGTGCCTGCCGCGACCGTATCCGCGTCTACAGCGGCATCGGCGGCGACCGTCCGGCCGAGGTCGCGGCGAGTGCTCTGCGGGCGGTGCGCGAGAACGGTTTCACGGCGGTGAAGCTGGGTGCGGTGGGTCCCACGGGTTACATCGACTCCCCCGGGGAGGTCCGACGCGCCGCGGCCCGGTTGGCGGCAGTGCGGGAGGCCGTCGGAGATGATGTCGCGGTCGCCGTGGACTTCCATGGACGGGTGCACCGGGCGATGGCCCTGCAACTCGCCAAGGCCTTCGAGCCCTTCAGCCCGATGTTCATCGAGGAACCGGTGCTGGCGGAAAATAACGAAGCGCTCGCCCTGCTGGCTGCGCAGACCACGATTCCTATCGCCACGGGAGAGCGAATGTTCACACGCTGGGGCTTCAAGCGCCTGCTGCAGGATGGCTACGCGGCTGTTCTGCAGCCCGATCTCAGCCACGCGGGCGGCATCAGCGAGTGCCGCAAGATCGCGGCCATGGCGGAGGCCTACGACGCGGCGGTCGCCCCGCACTGTCCGCTTGGACCCCTGGCTTTGGCGGCGAGCCTGCAGCTGGACTCCTGCACCCCGAATTTCCTCATCCAGGAACAGAGCCTCGGCATCCACCACGTCCGCGGCAGCAACGACATCCTCGACTACCTGGTGGACCCCGCGGTGTTCAGCTACCGGGACGGCTATGTCGCCGTGCCTGCGGGACCGGGGCTCGGGATCGAGATCGACGAGGCGGTGGTGCGCCGGGCGGCGGCGGTGGGCCACCGCTGGCGCAATCCCCTGTGGCGGCTGGCGGACGGATCGCTCGCCGAGTGGTGAGCGCTCCCTGACGGGCCTGTGACGGCCGTCGCTCGGGGATGGGGATGCGGGCGACGGATTCGCCGTAGACGCCCGCATCCCCGAGCGGCAGCGAGGGAGACACTCTCCGGGGGGACGGCGGTCGTGGTCGGTCCCCGGGGGGGCTCCGCTCATGTTCGGCGTCCTCGGTTTCCCCCTGTACTTGCTGCGCAACCGGGGCCGCGCCCTCGCCCTGTTGGTCGTCGTCGTGCTGGCCGTGATGGAGGTCAGCACAGTGGCTCTGCTCACCGGATCCATGCTGGGCGACCTCCGCCTGACCATGGTGGCGCCGTTCCAATACTTCACGGAGATCGTGGCCTCTGACGCGCTGGTGCCGCCGTCGATCGCGCAGAGCGTCGCCGCGCAGCCCCAGACGAAGCTGCTTCTGCCAATGATCCCCGAGGTCATCCGCGTCAACACCCTGATCGGCCCCGGCACGCGCAACGTCTTCGCCGTGCCGACCGCGTTCATGACCTGGTTCCTCCGCCGGATCGGCGAACGGCTCATTATCGGACGGCTCCCTGCGGCGTCGGTCGCCGAGATTGCCCTGCCGCGCAGGGTGATGGAGAACCGGCACCTGCGCCTGGGAGATATGGTGGGTCAGCAGGTGGACCCCAACGAATGGATGCCGGGAGAGTTCCGGATCGTGGGCATTCTGGGCGGCACCCTCAATGCCGGCATCACTTCTTATGAGGCGATGCGCTCCTTCACCGCCCTGGCCGCGGTTCCGGGCGTGGCCTCTTACGCGGCGTTCGCGCAACCGGGGTCACGCAGGGCGATGGATGCCTATCTGTCCACGCTGCCGCTGGATCAGGTGCGGGTGTACACCGAAGGCGCGGAGGAACAGGCATACCATCAGGACGTCCGCATGCTGGACTGGCTCCTCTGGAGCATCAACCTGGTCACTGTCGGGGTGCTGGCGGTGGCCATGGGTCTGCTCAACAATCTGTATTACATGCAGCGGATGGATGAATACGGCATCCTCGCGGCGATCGGATTCACCCACGGGCTCCTGCTCCGCCGGGCCTTTGCCGAGGTGCTGGCGATCACTTCGATCTCCTGGTCGGCTGGACTCGGGCTGACCGTGGCGTTGCGCGGCGTCCTGGCGCGCTGGTTGTTCGCTCCCCACGGTATCTCGCTACCGAGCCTCGATCTGCGCGACATTGTCTTCACGTTGCCCATACCACTGCTCATCTCTGTCTTTACCCTGGCCACGGTGCTGCGCCGGCTGACCCGGCTGGACCCGGTCTCCGTGGTGGAGCGCCGCGATTGAGCCGGGATCCGCTGGCTTGGGAGGACGCGCAGCGCGTCCGGGGGAGGTCGTTGCCGTTGCCCCGGGAAGGACGGGCCGTCCCGGATGCGACAGCGTCAAGCGGTGTGCACGGGTCGGGCACGCAGCCGGAAACCGGTGCCGGCCGCGTGCCGGTGCTGGGACGGCCAGGCGCAGAGCGGGGAGCCGTCGGCGGGGCTGCTGAGGTGGCGGGCCGAGCCAGGCGCGGGGGCCTGGGCCGCCGGGCAGAGTCCCTTGCCGCGGCCGAGTCCGGTCCCGTCGAGGTGGTGGCGCACAGGGTCGGCCTGGCCTACCGCGAGCACGGTGGCGTCTGCCATGCGTTGCGCGATGTTGGCCTGGGGCTGCGCGGACCCGGCTTTGTGGGCATCGCCGGACCCTCGGGCAGCGGCAAGAGTTCCCTGCTGTATCTGCTGGCCGGGTTGAAGCGCCCCACGACCGGCCGGATCGTTGCCCTGGGACGGGAGATGGACCAACTTTCGCCGACCGAACGATGCCTGCTGCGCCGCCGCTATTTCGGTTTCGTCTTCCAGCAGCCGTTCCTGATTCACTTCCTGACGGCGGCCGAAAACGTCGTTGTCGGCGCGCCGCGCCGGGACCGAGCCGCGCGCGGCATGGCCGAAGCCCTGCTGGGTCGCTTGGGCTTGGCCGGATGTTGCGGGCGGCTTCCGCACGAACTCTCCGGCGGCCAGCGGCAGCGCGTGGCTGCGGCCCGAGCCCTGATGAACGAGCCACGCATCCTGTTTGCCGACGAGCCGACAGCCGCCCTCGACCGGGCCAGCGCCGAGGAACTGATGGGGTTGCTGCATGATTACCGGCACGGCCATGGCGCGCTCCTGGCCGTGGTCAGTCATGACGAGACGGTGACCGCGGCGGCCGATGCCATCGTGCGCATGTGGGACGGGCGAATCCGTGCCATCGAGCGGCCAGGTTGAGGGCGGCCTCCCCGGGTGCCGCTCGGCGGTGGGCTGGATGGGATGGCTGCAACGGCTCGAGGATGCGGCGGGTCGCAGGGAGGCGGTGGGCCGGATGCCGGAACGGCTCCTTACAGAGCGGCGCCGGGTCGCGCCAGTGGAGGTGACTCGCCGCGGTCCGATTCGGGCTTCGCGCCCTGCATGCTGACGGAACGGGCGGCTTCCGCGGCGTAGTCGACCAAGCCGCCGCACGCCGCCGCTCAAGGTGGGTTGGGTCGTCGCCACGCCGCCCGGTCTCGGCAACGCGCCTGCGCATGGTTCTAATTTCCCTTGTCGGCACGTTTGCCCCCTTTCATCATAGACGGGGCAGGTCGTGGTCCGACTCCCCGACTTCCGGACACCCGTCCCGCGAGGGAGGCCGTGCGGTGGGGACCCCGGTGCGCTATCTGCCATCGGCGTGGGGTCGCTTCTGGCGACCCGTCACGGTGGCGCTTGATCTCGGTACCGACGCCTTTCGACTGGCGTACCCCGGAACGCGGTCCCTGATGGAGGTTCCGGCACGAGCGGTCCTTGACGCGCGCAGCCAGGTGGCCGCTGTCGGCAAGCGGGCCCTGCACATGGAGGAACGCCTGCCTGAGACCTGGAGGGCGGTGCAGCCGGTCGAGGTGGGCCACCTCAGCCATCCACAGGCGGCCCGTCTCCTGATCCGCCTGCTGCTCCGCCAACTCCAGCGCAGGCGTCTCTGGAAGCCGCATCTGCGGCTGCCCGCCCCGGTGGGTATGACACAGATGGAGCGCACCATCCTCGCCGCGTTCCTGAAGGAGCTGCCGATACGTGACTTTCAGTTTGTGGAGGGCTCCGTCGCCCAGTGTGTCGGGGCCGGCCTCCAACCCTCGGGCATGCCGGGTATGATGGTGGTGGACATCGGGGCGCAACGCACCGAAGTGACGATCCTCTCCTTCGGGCGGCCCGTCGTGCACGAGCACTGGTCGGCCGGCGGGCACAACTGGACCGCGGCCCTGCGCAGTGCGATCGAGGACGAGCACCGAGTGCGGGTGCCGCGGATAGTGGTCGAGGAGTGGAAGCGGCGCGGCGGCGACGGGCGTCTACCGGTCCAGGACCGGCTCACGGGTGGTCTGCGCGTGTTGGAACTGCCCGCGGCCTTCGCCGCGCAGGCCCTGGAACAGACGACGCGTGCCCTGGTGGAACACCTCGGCGGCATTTTCACGCGTTGCCCGCCCGCATTGCGCATGGACGTGCAAAACCGCGGTATCCTCCTGGTAGGCAACGGTGGACTGCTGCCCGGATTGCGGTGCCGACTGGAAGAGGAGTTGGCGCTTGCCGTTCACCTCCCCGACGACGCGGGGCGCTGCCTGGTGCGCGGACTGGCGCGTCTGGCCCAGCCTGAGCGGGGGGAAGTCGGGGACTCCGCCGAGCCGCCGGTGGACCTCTTTCCGCTTGAGGCCTGACGCGTGCGCGGCGGCCATGACGGGCAGTGCGCGCCCCGGCCGCCTGACTGGCGCGATATCGGGGTTTTCCCCGCACGCGGCCTATTGGCGCCTGCCCACGCCCGCAGGCGACGACAGCGGTCCCGTGCCGCCGCCGCCGTGCTCTCGCGACGGCGGTTGCGCGCGTGACGCTCCGGTGTTTCCGACTTCCCGCGCACTGGTATAATGATGCGCACGGGCGGTTGCGACCGCGGCCGTAACCGCGGGCCGGGCTCGATCGGGGCCTCCGGCGCGGGCGGATGTCGTTCACGCGGCCGGTGCCGACCCCCGGTTACAAGTTTGGGGTGGGCGCAGTTGTTCAGCCGCTGGCTCTCCCGGTTGATTCGTAAACACTCCGTCCTCCTCGCGGTCATCGCCATCCTGTTGGCGGTGTACTTCACGTGGTACGTGCCGACGTACGGTTACGGCGGGCAGGCGTTGGGAAGCATCCTCTCGGTCGTCCTAGAAGTCGTTTTTTTCATGTTCCTGGCAGTGATCCAGTTCGTGGCCATTTTCTGGTTCATGGGACGCGCCCGCGTGTACTGGCTGACGCCGGAGGAAGTCGGCCTGAGTTTCGCCGATTACCGGGGCAACCGCTCGGTGCTGGAGTTCGCGGAGCGTACGGTGACACTGCTTCGTGGAGTGAAGCGGTTCAAGGATATGGGCGGCGAGGTGCCGCGGGGCCTGCTGTTGGTCGGTCCTCCGGGAACCGGTAAGTCTTATCTGGCGCAGGCGATTGCCGGCGAGGCCCAGGTGCCGTTCTGCTACGCTTCGGCACCCTCGTTCCAGAACATGTTCTTCGGCGTGGGCAACCTGATGATCATGGGCCTGTATCGCAAGGCCCGCAAGATGGCCAAGGAGTACGGCGCGTGCATCATCTTCATCGATGAGATCGACGCGATCGGGATGTCGCGCATGTCCGGCGCGGGTGGCGGCGGGGGCTTCGGGTTCTTCGGCGGCAGTTCCGGTATGCTGAATCAATTGCTCCTGGAACTCGACCCGCCGAGCGTAGACGCCAACTGGTTCTCGCGCCTGCTCCGGCAGATGGGGCTCAAGCGCGGGCGCGCGGAACGCGCCAACGTCTTCACCATGGGCGCGACCAACCTGCCGGAGGTGCTGGATCCGGCTCTCGTCCGGCCGGGTCGGTTCGACCACAAGATCACGGTGGACGCCCCGGATATGGACGGTCGGCTGGACCTGATCCATTATTACCTGGACAAGGTGAACCACAGCGAAGATTTTCCGTATCAGCGGGCGGCAGCGGAAACGATCGGCTTCACCCCGGTGATGATCAAGCACATCATCAACCAGGCCGTGGTGGTGGCGCACTTTGAGGACCGCGACGAGGTCGGCTACCGGGACTTCACGCAGGCGCGCGAGATGTGGGAGTGGGGGTTGCGGCAGCCCATCAAGGCGATGTCGCAGGAGGACCGTCGTCGATTGGCGTACCACGAGGCCGGGCACGCGGTTGCCCGCTACCTGCTCTCATCCAAGAAGGACCGGCTGGTGAAGGTCACGATCATCCGCCACGGTGAAGCCCTGGGCTTCGCCGCCTGGAAGCCGATCGAGGAACGGTACACGGCATCCGAACAGGAATTGCGGGCGGAACTGAAGACCATGCTCGCCTCTCGCGCGGCCGAGGAGATCTTCCTCGACATGAAGTTGACCGGCGTGCTCGACGACTTCCGCAGGGCGACGCAGATGGCGGCGGCCATTGTGGGAGCCTGGGGCATGGAGGGCAGTCTGTACTCGCAGCTGGCCTTTCAAGGGGTCGGGGGCGCGGCACCGGACGCGCAGATGAAGCGGATGATCGAGCGGTTGCTTGATCAGGCAATGGAGAGTGTGAAACGGCTGCTGGAGGAGCACGCGGAATTCGTGCACGCCATCGCCGCCGCCCTCATTGCCGGCGATGAACTCACGGGGGACGACGTCGACGAAATCGCCCGCAAGATCGGCGTGGAGGAGCCGGTGGAGGAGAACTTCGAGCTTGTGCCGGCCAATGTGGCCGCAATGCCCCACGTCCGTTCCGCAGATGTGCGCACGGGTGCCGCCGCGACGCACCCCGTGACCTCAGACGAGCGGGCGCGGCGGCGGGAGTCTCCTGCGGGGGAGGGCGGCGACGGGTCGGCGTGACAAGACCCGTTTGGTGGTTGCTCCCATTGGTGGTCGCGGCGTTGATAGACGCTGCGCTGGTGACAGGTTATGAGGTGTCGCCGGCCATGCGGGTTTCCCGGGCTGTGCTGCGCACGATTCGAGACGGGGCCTGCGAAGAGGCGGTTGTGGTCCGGGGCAAATCAGTGGACAAACTCTTTGTGGTCGACTCCTGGCTCAGGAACGACCGGTTGGTGAGTGTACCCATCGGAGTCGACTTCGCGCCTGGGGCGGGCCTGACGCATCAATCCCTGCAGATGATCCGCGAGGGTGCGGATGTGGATCTCAGCGGTCTGACCGCGGCACTGCCCGCCAAGAAACAGGACCTGGGGATCCAGCCTCTGCTGAACATCTACCGGTCGCAGGTCGGTGCCGCGGATTCGTGGCTGCAGGGACCCTGCTTCCCGTTCGCCAATCCGTTTCAGAGCAATCTCCGCGCGGTTGGCGGGGTCACCGCGCAGGGCGTGGACTACAGGGTGTTCCGGGGTAATGTCCGGTACGCCCGTGGTGCGTTCCAGCTCTTCTTCCCAAATGCCGAGGTATGGTTCGGCGTCCGGCCGGGCGGGCGGTTGGGCTTCGAACTGTTGGTGCAACTGCCGTCGAAGGACTTCAATCCCGCGATTTCCGTGGTGGCGACACTGTTCCGCTACCCCAGTACACATACGGGGCGGGCGTTCGCCGCGCAGGCGCCAGCGGTGCGGGCGGCGTTTTATGCGGGCGTCTACGCCCAGGTCCTGGCCACCATCAGGAAGTTCGAGGCGCACCGTGCCGCATCTCCCGCGTAGGTGGCCGCTGGTGCGACGAGACAAGCCGACGCCTGCGGATGCCGACGCGCCCGCTTCGATCCGCGCTCTGGCTGCACGCTGCACGAGTAGCGCATTGCCGCGACGAAGCGGCCCGTGGTACGATAAACTATCGGGTGGTTCCAGCCCTTGAGCGAACGCCGGGGTGGCGGAACGGCAGACGCGCTCGACTCAAAATCGAGTGTCGCAAGACGTGCGGGTTCGAATCCCGCCCCCGGCACCAAGCACGCGGAGTGGGCGAAGGCGCTGGGGGACAGGCCCACAGGGTTTTGTGCGTATCTGGGGCCAACGTGCGGGGGCGTCGTCTTGCGCCATCACCCGGTGTCCTATGACTGACGCCATGTGCGCGCCACGTGACGTCGTCGGGCCACGCCCCGTACGCCAAAGGCGATCCCCGCTGCCCGTGCCCGCCAAGATCATCGCCAAATGCATCGCGCTCCCATTCCCGCGTGCCGCCTAATTGGCAGCGCCAATGCTATTGGTGCCACCATTGACGGTCAAAGGGGCGGGTGGCAGAATCGGCGAAGGGGTGGGACGGTGCCACAGAGCGGCGGGGCAGGAGTGGGGGCGGCTGTTGCCCGGCTGAGGGCGGCGAAGGGGCTGACGCAGCAGGCGGTGGCTGATGCCGTCGGCATCTCGCAGCCGCACCTGGCGAACATCGAGAGCGGCCGCGATGGACCGTCCGTGGCGACGTTGCGGGCTCTTGCCCGCGCACTCGGCGTTACGGTGGACTCGTTGCTGCAGGAAGGCCCGCCAGACGCGCCGGGAAGACCGCCGGCGCACAATGCTGCGACGGCCGGACACGGGGAGATGACCGAGGGTGCGCGGGGGCCGCAGGAGCCGCGCTAGGAGGGTGCGAGAATGGGAGCTACGGAACGTCGGCGCAACGTGCTGTTGATCACGGCCGACGAGATGCGCCACGACTGCCTCGGCATGGCCGGGCATCCGGTGGTGCGGACGCCGCACTTGGATGCCCTGGCCGCGCGAGGGGTGCGGTTCACCAATGCATATACGCCCTATCCCGTCTGTGTGCCGGCTCGGCTGTCGATCATGAGCGGACAGTACGCGCACGCGCACGGAGCCACGGGCAACGGCGCCATGATCCCTTCCGGACAGCCGACCGTCGCCGGGTTGGCCCGCGACGCCGGCTACCGCACGGCGGCGATCGGCAAGATGCACTTTTGGCCACCCTACGCCCCCGTGGGCTTCGAGCACATGCGCCTGGCGGAGCAGAACGGGGCCGGCTGGAAGGTGGACGATTACCACAGCGACTACTTGGCGCAGCGCGGACTCATCGACGAGTGGGATCGCTGGGATCAGCACCAGCCCTACCGGGATCAAGCCCCGCCCGAGTATTGGGCGAGCTTCGGCGCACGGGCGTCCGCTCTGCCCGACGAGCACTACCACACTACCTGGATCGCCGAGGAGACCATCTCCTGGCTGAAGCAGGACGATCCGCGTCCGTTCTTCGCCTGGACGTCGTTCATCAAACCGCACCACCCCTTTGATCCGCCCAGGCCCTGGGATGCGATGTACGATCCGGCGACCGTGCCACCGCTCGGTGACCCTGCCGAGGCTCTGGCCAAACCGCTGATGACCGAGGGCGGTCGTCGCGATCCCCGCCGAGCCTTCTTCGACCTCCGCAACCTCTCCGGAGAGGCCTTTGCCCACGTGGCGGCGCTCTATTACGCGACGATCAGCCACATCGACCACCACGTCGGCCGGATCCTGACCACGTTGCAGGACTTGGGCCGGTTGGACGACACAGTGGTCGTGTTCACCAGCGACCATGGCGACTACATGGGGGACTATGGCCTGATCCTCAAGTCGCCCAGCGTCCCGTACGACGCCCTCGCTCGCGTGCCGATGATCGTTGCCGGTCCCGGTTGCCGTCGCGGCGCCGCCTGCCACGCCCTGGTCTCACTGGTGGACCTGCTGCCCACGGTGGCGGCCATCGCGGGCGCGCCTATACCACGATTTGTGCAGGGACGCGACCTGGCGCCGCTGCTCGCGGATCCGGCGACGGGGGCGACGGGCTGGCGCAGCGCGGTGTTTTCGGAAACCCGCGAGATCAAGGCCGTCCGCACCGAACGGCATAAGTACCTGTACAATCGGCGCCTGGCGATCGAAGAGCTCTACGACCTGGAGACCGACCCCGGCGAACGGCGCAACCTGGCCCCGGATTCCGCGTCCGCCCCTCTCCTTGCCGAGATGCGCCGCCGACTGCTGGATTGGTTGATCGAGACGGAGTGGGACCGTTACACCCTGTCCGGACGGTACAGTGAACTGGTGGACCGCGCGTGGTTCCGGACCTGAGACACCGGGCGGGCCGACAGGAACGGGACTTCGGGCAGGCCGACGCCAGCCGGGCAATGCGCTGGTGTCAACTGCTGCCCGATTTGCCTGACAAACCGCGACAGTCGTCGTTCGTGCCGCCCCAATCCGGCTTGCGCCGGTTGCCCCTGGGTCCTTCCCGCCTGCCGGGCGAGGAGCCAGCCCCCATACGCTTGAGTGGGGGTTGACGGGCCATTGGGAGTCGTCCCGCGCCTCTCGCGGCAAGCCGCTTGCGCTACTGCCGCGGGACCAGCAACCAGCCCCACCACTGGCCAGAACCTTCCGGTGCTGGCCGCAAGGGCATCAGGCCGCAGGGGCATCCGTCGCCCGTCTGACGTTAGCCCCCACCGTTTCCGATGAGCCCTCTCGGCTCGCGGCTGCGCCCGCCTTCCGGCGGCGTCTTGCTTCGACGGCCTGCTTCTCTGCAGCGGAGGGGTACCGGAAAGTCCGATCCCATTTCCGCTGCAGGTTCAGGGCCGCCACAATGTTTGCATCGCCCGTCCAGCCACAGTGCCCGCAGCGGAAGCGACTTGGATAGCCGCGCCCATCCGGCGAGAACCTCTCGCCAAGACGGCTGCAGTGCGGGCAGGCTTGACTGGTCCAGGAGGATTCCGTTCGACGACCAGGATGCCATGACACCGGGCGAGGTGCTTCACATGCGCCAGCACCCTGCCGCTCCTCATCGGTGCGCTGCTTCCGGCCGGCCGCGGCCATCCTGCGCTTCTGCTCGGCATGCACGGCGGCGATCCGTTCCCGCTCCCGGTCCGATTCTTGCAGCAAGGCATCCAAGTAGGGTGGGGCCTGCACGGGGAGGTTGGCCCATTCCCATCGGGCCCCATCTTTGACCTTCAGGCGCACGAAACCCCGGCGATGGTCGCCCCTTTGGCATTGACCCGTTCGGCCGGTTCGACTTACATCGCCACCCAGGCGCGAGGACAGTACTAGCCTTCCGGCTCCTCCACCACCAATGCCCAAACATCCCCGGGGCCGTGCACGCCAATGACCAGGTCGTTCTCGATGTCGGCCGAGCGGCTGGGTCCGGAGACCAACGTCACCGCGGCCGGCCTACCGTCCCCTCGCAGCAGTCCCAGCATGTGGAACGCGCCCGGCAGGTTGGGGTGGATCATGCCGGCATCCACCACGAACACCGTCCGCGGAGGCAGAAGTGACCGGCGCCGCTGCGTATGATCGCCGCTGCGCAGCACCACCGATCCGGTCTCAGCGCATGCGGCCTCCGCCCAAACCAGCCCGACCGCCGCCTCCTGCGGGGCCGCGCCCCCCAATCCGTCGATCAGACCGGAGAGCACGGCATCGGCGCTGACCGGACCTTTGCCGACAGCCTGCCGCACGGCATCCGCCAAGCCGCCGCGCGTCACCACCACCGCCTTGCCGCCCTGAAGGCGCCACCGTTGTACGAAGGCGGCGAGCAGATTGACCGGGGGCACGTCCCCGGTGGTTACCTGCTGTACGCCCCCTGTCGACGCGGTGCCCGCCGGCGCCAGTTTCCCCTGCCCGCCCCTCGCCGGCCCTAACCGGATCGCCCCTCCCGGCGTGGCCGCACCGGCCGTACCGGGTTCCGGAGCGGGCGTCCCGAAGCGTCGCACCAACCGGACCAGCGGCCGCAGTTGCCGGCTCCGCGTCCACCCGCGCAGCGGCCCCGGCAGGCGCTGCACCGGGCGTGCCCCGAGGGCGATCCGGCCCAGCCGCAGGCCGGCGCGGAAGGTCCCCGGCCGCCCGGCCGCGGCGCCAAAGGTCGCCATGGCTATGCGTTCCCCGAATGCCTTGCGCTGCTCGGCCCGCAGGGCGATAAGCTGGTCGTCGAGCTGGATGCCCACCGGACAGGCCTCGCGGCACGCCCCACAGAGCGACGAGGCCCACGGCAGATCCGCCCCCACGCGCCCTTGCGTCAGGCGGGGGGTCAGGGCGGCGCCGATCGGTCCGGGGTAGACCGAACCGTAGGCGTGGCCGCCCATAGTGCGGTAGACCGGGCAGACGTTGAGGCAGGCGCCGCAACGAATGCAGTATAGGAGTTCTTCCGCCGGCGTGCCCACCAGCCGGCTCCGCCCGTTGTCCAAAAGGACCACGTGCACCTCGTCCGGTCCATCACCCTCGGGATCGGTCGGCCGCCGCGGGCCGCTCAGGAAGGACACGTATTGTGTGATCGCCTGGCCCGTGGCGGAGCGCGGCAGTACGGCGAGCACCGCGAGCGCGTCGCCCCAGTCGCGCACCACCTTCTCCACGCCGACCAGCGCGATGTGCAGCCGCGGGAGGGTGGTGCACATGCGCGCATTGCCCTCGTTGCTGACGATCAACAGCGAGCCGGTCTCGGCGATCAGCAGGTTGCCCCCGCTGATCCCGGCGTCCGCTTCCAGGAACTTACGCCGCAGGTGCGCCCGGGCAAAGGCGGCCAGCCCCGGCGTCTCCGCTCCGAGATCGGTGCCGGCCACCTCGGAAAGGAGTGCCCGAATACGCTGCCGCGGCAGGTGCACGGCGGGGACGATGATGTGCGACGGCATCTGGCCGGCGAGTTGTACGATCCATTCCCCAAGATCGGTCTCCACAACCTCGCGCCCACCACGCTCCAGGTGCTCGCGCAGGTGCACCTCCTCCGTCGCCATCGATTTGGACTTAACGATGCGTCGGGCCCCGGCGCGGGAGAGGATCCGGTCGATCACGCCCACCGCCGCCGCGGCATCCGCCGCCCGGTGCACCACCGTTCCGTTTCTGCGCGCGGCCGCCTCGAAGAGGGCGAGCGACTCCGGTAGGCGGGACACGGCCCGCTGGCGGCTTTCCCGGGCGCGGGCACGCGCCGCACCCTGATCGGGCATACCGGCTAGGGCGGTGAGGCGGCCGCCCGCGAGCTTGTCCGTGGTGCCGCGCACCGCCTGAGCCAGTTCCGGCGAAGCCGGCGTGAACTCAGTCACCCGGGTCACGCTCCTTTGCCAGGGGATCGCCGCCCCGGGTCGGATGGGGGGGCCTTTGGCCGCGCCTGCGCAGGGTCGGGGCGGTGACCCCCCTCTGGTGGGGGGACGGTGGGGGACGGCGCATGCCGGTCCTGTCCCGACCGCCCCGCCTCCGCCAGGACCTCCGCCAGGTGGCGGAACTGCAATGGCAGGCCACGGCGGCGCGCGCGACCCTCGAGGTGCAACAGGCATCCCAACTCGCCCGCCACGACCGCGGTGGCCCCCGCAGCCACCAGGGCGTCGAGTTTGCGATCAGCCATCGCGGTAGAGAGGGCTGCTTGCTTGACGGCGAACAGCCCGCCGAAACCGCAGCACTCCTCCGCGTCGGTGTGGGGCAGGATCGCGCAGCCGGCGGCCGCCAGGCAGCGCTGACCCGCATCGCCGACGAGTGCCCCCCGCAGTGAATGGCAGGAGGGGTGGAAGGCGAGCGCAACCGTTGAGGCGTCCGCGGGTTCAGAGGCCGCGACCGCATGTCGCGGCTCAGGGACATCCGCCCCGGCGGCTCCTGACGTGGAGGCGGCGGTGTCCCGCGGCAGCGGCGGCCGCTGGGCGAGGAATGCGGACAACTCCTGGGTCTTGTCCGCCAGGGCAGAGGCCTGCGCGGCCATGGCGGAGCCGGGCGGGAAGAGGTGGGGGTAGTAGCGCAGCAGCATGGTGGCGCAGGAGCCCGAGGGCACCACCACGACTTCGTAAGGCATGAGGCGAGGGATGAGGCGGCGAGCTAAGGCGCGGGCCTCGGTCGGGTAGCCGGCGTTCCACGCGGGCTGGCCGCAGCAGCCGTCGCCAACTTCCACCACGACGTCCGCGTCCGCGCTCCGGGCAACCAGGGCGGCCGCGGCGCTCGCCACTTCGGGGGCGAATGCCTCGGCGAGGCAGGTGACGAAGACGGCGATCGCCATGCGAGACCCTCCAAAGCGGGGCGGCATCTGCTGCGGTCAGCCCGCGCGCACCCCCACTCGTTCGCCGTCGGCAGCAACGCGGCCTGCCGGATGTGCGGCTGCGGCGCGCCGGAGCCGGGCGGCTCGGGACCCCTCGGTGCCAACGACGGCGGGGATGCCTTGCCCTGTTGTTCGGGAATTGTTCCATGTGCTTCACATGCGCCAGCACCTTGCCGCGCAACCAGCAGGAGCGCTTGCGCTTCGTCCGCCGACTCCAGAACAGGCCGCGCTCGGGCCGGTACGGCCGCAGGTGCTCGAACACCAGGACCTCTGCAAGCCGCCGGCGACCGCCCAGGCGATGCTGGCTGCGGCAACCCGCCACGCCACCGCCGCATCCAGCCCGGCGATGTAGCGCCAGAGACCTGCATTGCTCCTCTGGCCTTTGATCGGCCGCCCGCTCCGTCGCTGCCGTCGCGCGACCTTCTGCAACACCTTCTCCCGCTTGGCGTTTTCGCGGGCGTGCCAGATGGTGCGGGTGCCCAGGCAACGCGGCCCCTTCCATGCGGCCGCGGCGGCGCTGTCCGCGTTCAGGTCGATGGTGCCGACCTTCAGGTCAGGCTCGGCCAGCCTGCGGTCTCCTGCCCTGCCCTTGATCTCGACCCGCTTCTCGAAGGGCAGGTGCAGCCACCAGCCATCCCGCTTGTGAATCAGCGTTGGGGACTGCAGCGCCCAGACTCCCGGCGTCGGTCGCAGGGCCTGCCGCTCCCGCGAGCGGGGCGGCCGGGCGCGAACTGCCCTCCCGGCACAGCGGCCAAGCATCGGTTCGGATGCCGGGGTTTCGGATCTCAGGCGGGCCAGAGCAGCGGGGCGAGGAGCACCGCCGCCGTCACACAGGCGATGCTGAAGGGAATGCCGATCCGCAGGTAGTCCGAGGTGCGGTAGCCGCCGGCCTCCTGGACCAGGATCGTCGGCTTGCTGGCCATCGCGGTGAGCGGTGTACACAGGACCGAAACCAGGACGGCGGCGACGCAGGCCTTGACCGCCAGGCCTGAGCCCTGCGCCAGCAGGACGGCGACCGGTGTCATCACCGCAGCGGTGGCGACGTTGGAAAGGACCTGGGTCAGCAGGGCGGCGGCGACGCAGAGGCCGGCCAGGGCGGCTTGCCGGCCCCAGAGGCGCCCGAGCACCAGGAGCCCCCGTGCGAGTTCCGAGGCCAGCCCGGTCTTGGAGATCGCCTCGCCGAGCGGGATGACCCCCGCGAGGAGTACCAGCACCTTCCATTGAACGGCGCCATAGCCGTCCGCCGCGTCCAGGCACCCGCCGACGACCATGGCCACGGCGGCGGCGAAGCCCGCGAGCCCGAGGTCGACCCGGTCCGAGGCCGCGGCGACCACGAATCCCGCCAGCACCAGCAGGGGGACCAGCAGCCCCCGCAATGCACCGCGCCCGCGGTCGCCCTCCGGTGCCTCGACCGGGTTCAGCCAGGCGATGTGGCCCGCGGCCTGCATGGCGGCGAAGGCGTCGCGCTCACCGCGGGCGAGCAGCACGTCGCCGGCGAGCAGACGCACGTTGCCGAGGCGCCCGGTGAGCGTCTGGCCGTGGCGCCAGATGCCGAGAACGCGCAGGCCGGCGCCCCGGGCCCGCAGCGTGGCCAGCGTGGCGCCCACCCAAGCCGAACCGGGCGGTATCAGGCCTTCCGCGGCGGGAGGCGCCGCCGGGGTGTCCCCGACCGCGCTGAGGCCCGCGACCGCTGTCGCGGGCCCCGTCACCAACAGCACGTCGCCCGCCCGCAGGACCTCGTCCGGTCCGGGATCGGTGCGCCGCCGCGTGCCCCGCATCACGGCCAGCACGTCCACGCCCGCCTCGGCGGGCAACGCGGCTTCGCGCAGGCTCCGGCCCGCCCAGGAAGACCCGGCCTCCACGCGCACCTCGGCCACATAAGCCCGCAGAGCCCCGATCGCCTGATCGAGTGCGACACCGCCGGGCTGGGGCAGGAGGCGACCGGAGACGGTCAGGGCGTAGAGTGCGGAGATGGCTACGATGAACACGCCCAAGCGCGCCGGCTCGAGGTAGCCGAAGACCGGTTGGCCGAGGCCGGCCAGGACTCCATTGGCGACCACGTTGCCGCTGGTGCCGACGACCGTCAGGATGCCGCCGGCCATGGCTCCGAGCGCCCCCATGAGGTAGAGGCGCTCCGGCTTGACGCTGCCTTCCCGGCCGAGGCGGGCAACCATGGGGAGGAGCCCCACTGTCCCTGCGGTGGTTTCGATGAGCGCAGACAGAACGGCCCCGGTCAGGGTGAAGGTCAGGCGGGCCTGCCGCTCCCCGCTGGCGGCGCGGCGCAGGAGCCAACGTGCCAGCCGGTCCGCCGCGCCGACCCGGCGCAGGGCCTCCGCGACCGCCATCATCGAGCCGACCAGCAGCACGGCGTCGCTGCCGAAGCCGCCGAGGAGGCGCGACACGGGCAGCACGCCCCCGAAGGCCAGGGCGAGCCAGATCAGCGCCCCGATCACGTCGATGTCCGCGCGACCGGTCGCGCCGAGCACGGCGGCCAGGGCGACGATGACGGCGACAAACCACGCGGCAGAGCTCAACCCCCCTGCCTCCCGTTCCTGTTGTTTCCAGGGAAGCGCTGTCGCTCAGGGGAATGCCCTGGCGCATGGCGGCCCAGAGCCATTTCCGCGCGTTCCGGTGCTTCCCTGCGCGTCGCACGCCGCGGGTTGCCCGTTCCCGGGCGCGGGGGTTAGGCTGGGACGGGGCGCTGGCGCACCGCGCAGCGCCCGGGGGTGGGCGCATGATCTGGCACCGCCTGCGTTTCCCGATCCTGGGCGTCTGGCTGCTGACGGCGCTGCTGTGCGTGCCGCTCGCCCTGCATGTGACGCACGGACTCAGTTCCTCCGGCTTCGACAATCCCAGGGGCGCCGCGGCGTGGGCGGACCGCATGCTGCGGCGGCTCCCGGTGTCGCCGGCCGGGGAGTCCTCGACGATGGTGCAGGGCCTGCCCGCGGCGCGCGTCGAGGGACTGTGGGCGAAAGCGGCGCGCACGGCCGGGGTGCCTGCCGCATCCGCCCATGTGGCCGCGCTGCCCGGACACCCCGCTACCGTGATGGTCGATGTCCTGCCCGGCGCCGGGCCCGCGGCGCAGACAGCCGCCCGAGCACTGCGCGCCGCGCTGGCGTACGTTCCGGGTGCACGCGTCCGGACCGTGGGTCTCGGCTCGGCGGGGAACGCGGTGGTCGGCGCGGCAATGCAGACACTCAGGGTCGCGGGCTACGTCGCGCTGCCGGCGCTGGCTGTGCTGCTCTTGCTGGTCTTCGATTCGGCGGTGGCCGCGCTCTTACCGCTGCTGGTCGCGGTGGTGGCCTCGATGCTGGCGCTGGCGGCCGTGGACCTTCTGGAGCCCTACCTGCAGCTTTCCATATACCTGACCAATATCGTCAGCTTTCTTGCCCTCGGTGTCGGCATCGACTACTCCCTGTTCCTCAGCGCGCGCTTCCGCGCCGGGCTGCGGGACGGGCTGCCGGTGAAGGCGGCGGTGGACCGGGCCATGCGCACGGCTGGGCGCTCTGTCTTCTATTCGGCGCTTGCCGTCGGGGTGTCCATGCTCAGCCTGCTCATCCCGCGCACCGCCTACTGGAGCGGACTGGCGGTGGGGGGCTGCGTCGCGGTGTTCGCCGTGCTTGTGGCGACGCTGACCCTGCTGCCCGCCCTGCTTTCGCTCCTTGGCACACAGAGCGAGCGCGGGCGCATCCCCCGACCGGCCGGCTTAGGAGGTGTCTGGCCGCGTCTGGCGGCCGCGCTCACGGCCCGGCCGGTGCCTGTCCTGCTGCTCGGCGCGGCCGTTCTGGTCGTGCCGGCCCTCGGGGCGACTGGGCTCTTGGTGCGCTCGCCGGCGAATGTGGCGCGCATGCTGCCCCGCAACTCGGTTGTACGGCTGGCCGTCACCCGGCAACAGCAGGACTACGGCGCGGGCTCCATCGCTCCCCTGCCGGTGGTCCTGTCCGCCCCTACCGCTTTTACCGACGCGGCGACCTGGGCAGAGGTAGACCGGGTCACCGCCGCCCTGCGGGCTCTGGGCGGTGTCGCGGCCGTGGCTTCGCCGGCGGGAGGCGCCCTGAGCGCCCGCTCGCTGGCCGCCGCGTTCTCGGCACCGGGAGGCCCGCCGCCAGCCCTGCGGGCCGCGACGGCCGCTCCCGCCGTGATCGCGCTGCCGGTGACGTCGCGCTATGGGCCCGACAGTATGCAGACGGCAGTCTTGCTGCGGCAGGAGCAGAGGATCGTCTCCGGCCTTCCTCCGGGATGGCGCGGCGGGGTGGGAGGGCCGGTGGCGCTGCTGGCCTCCTTCAACCAGTTGGTGGCCCACACCTTGCCGGCGGTGGTCGGGGCGGTGGCTGCCGTGGCCCTGCTGGTCCTGTTCGCGGCCAGTGGCTCCGTCTGGGTGGCCGCGCTGGCGGTGGCTTTCGACGGCCTGGTCGCCCTGTGCACCGCCGGGCTGCTGGTCGTGGTGGTGGAGCACGGGCTCCTCGGCTTCGAGGCCGGCCCGCTGGATTCCAGCATCACGCCGCTGATCTTCGTGATCCTCTTCGGGCTGTCCATGGACTACGAGGTGATTCTTATCCATCGCATGCGCGAGTACGCGGCCGCCGGGGCCCCACCCCGGGAGGCCGCGCGGTGCGGGCTGGCCGAAACGGGCGGGATGATCACCGGGGCCGGTCTGATCATGGTCGCCGTCTTTTCGGCGATGCTGTTGTCTCCGCTGCAGATCATGCGCACCCTGGCCTTCGGCATGAGCGCCGCCATCCTGCTGGATACCTGGATTGTGCGCACCTGTCTGGTGCCCGCGTCGGTGGTGCTGCTCGGGCGGAGCGCGTGGTGGCCGTCGCATGTGGGGCCGGCGCAGGTCGAATCCACGCGCGCAGAGGCTGCGGACTGAGCGGGGGACCAGAGTGAGGACGGTGAAGAAGGCAGGGTGGCATGGACCAGCCTGCCTTCACCCGCTGCATGCGACCCTGTCCGGGGCGGAGACCATGTCGGCCACGGTCCGCTGGTGATCTGTCTGGGACTCGCGCTTAAGCCCCGACGGCAGTGCGTCCGCTCTGGCTCCGATAGTGCGCCAGCGGGTCCTCCGGGAGGCCACGGCTGCGCCGGAACTCCGCCAGAAGCGGCCGCACATCCGTGAGGAAGGCGTCCCGCAGGATTTCCTGGGCGGCGATCACGTCGCCTTTATGCTCGGCTGCTTCCAGATCTTTTTCGTCCACCAGCAGCGCCTTGGCGAAGGCCTCCTGGACGTTGACGACCGAGAGGATCATCGCCGGGATCTTGGCCTCGACGTTCGCCGACTGGTCGAGGCAGTACGAGACGGTCTCCAGGCGCTGGCCGAAGAGCCGCTCCCCCTTGACCAGTTCGCGCATGATGAGGAACAGGCCGTACGGGTCGATGCTGCCGGTCATCAGGTCGTCGTCGGCGTATTTGCGGTTGTTGAAATGGAATCCGCCGAGACGGCCGGCGTGCTGCAGCAGCGCCACCGTGAATTCGACGTTCTGGCCCTGGAAGTGGTGACCCAGGTCCACGATGACCTTGGCCTGGTCGCCGAGCCGCTGGCAGATCAGCAGGGCGGTGCCCCAGTCGGCGACGTCGGTGTGGTAGAACGCCGGCTCGAAGGGCTTGTACTCCACAAGCATGGTGTGGCCGGGGGCCAGGGCGGCGTGGACGGGGGCGAGGCTCTCCAGCAGGGCCTCGTGACGGCGGCGGAAGTCGCCCTGCCCGGGGTAGTTGGTGCCATCGGCGAACCACAGTGAGAGGTAGGGCGCCTCGAGGGTCTTCTGCGCCTCCACGCACCAGAGCATGTGCTCCTGTGCCTGCCGGCGCACGCCGGCATCCGGATGGGCAACGCTGCCCAACCGATAGGCCTGGTCCTGGAAGGTGTTCGGGTTGATGGCTTCCGCGCGCATGCCGCGGTCCCGGATGTACCGCCCCAGCGCCCGCAGGTCGTCGGTGCGGTCCCAGGGGAAGTGGAGCGCCAGTCCCGGCGTGATGCCTGTGGCCGCCTGGACCTGTGCGGCACAGTCTATCCGTCTGTAGACGTCGCTGGCCTCATCCCCGAGCAGGAACGTGCCGAAGCGCGTGCCCATGGGGGAGAAGCCCCAGGATGGGATGGCGACCGTGAAGCGGGAGAGTGCGTCGGCGAAAGACGGCTGCAGTGCCATGATGTGAACCGAGACCTCCCCGGTGGGACAGCTTGTACGGAATCCCCGGTTCTGCGCCGACGGGTGCGGGCCTGCCGGGCGTGAGCGGAAAAGGCGCGGGGACCGGGCCGGCGACCAACCGCGACGGCGTCGGGCGCCCGGTTCCCGCAGCCAGCCAGGGCGGGCCCCGGCAAGGAGAGTCAGGACTAGAGAAGCGACGCCGGGCGGTGCAGCGGACTGAAAGCTGGCGGGGGCGCGGAAGCGGGCCTCCGCGCCCCCGCCTCACCGCGGGAATGCCGGCCCGACGCCGCCGTCGACCGGGAGCATGGCGCCGGTGGTCTTGGAGGCGCGCCGCGACGCCAGAAACAGCAGGGCCATGGCCACGTCGTCCGGTTCGATGTTGACTCCGAGGATCGTCCGCTTGCGGTAGAACGCCGGCAGATCCTGCTCAGGGATGCCGTAGTTGCTGGCGCGCGCCTTCTTCCAGTCGCTCGACCAGATGCGGGAGCCCGAGAGCACGGCGTCGGGGTTGACCACGTTCACACGGATCCCGTCGGGTCCGAGTTCCTCGGCGAGGCAGCGCGCCAAATGCAGTTCCGCCGCCTTGGCCGCTCCGTAAGCGCTGATATTCTTGCCCGCCGCCACCGAGTTCTTGCTGACGACGAACAGGATGCAGCCGGCCGTGCCCTGGCGCCGCAGCAATCGGGCACCCTCCCGTGCTGTGAGGAAGTATCCGGTGGCAAGGATACCAAGGTTGCGGTCCCATTCGGCCAGGGTGGTCTCCTCGATCCGGGCTGACGAGGCGATGCCGGCGTTGGCGATGACGATGTCCACGCCGCCGAACGCGTGGACGGCGTCGGCGAAAGCCGAGGCCACCCGGGCCTCATCGGTGACATCCAGCGCGGCGCCGATTGCAACGCCCGCGCCGAACTCCGCGCACAGTTCAACTGCCGCAGCCTGCGCCCCGGCCGCGTCCAGGTCGGCCAGCACCACATGCCCACCCTCACGGCAGAAGGCGCGGGCCGTGGCCCGCCCGATGCCGCCGGCGCCTCCGGTGATGAAGACGACCTGACGCGAGAACTCCTTTTCCGGCGGCTGCAGCGTGAGTTTGTACCGTTCGAGCGGCCAGTACTGCACATCGTGGGCGTCCGCGGCGCCGAGCGGGGCGTACGTCGCGCCTGATGCCGCCAGCAGGTCGATCACCGCCATGGCGCGGTGGGCGAGGTCCCGGCTGATCAGGGATGCCGCCTTGGTCTTCCCGGTGCTGATCAGGCCGACCCCAGGCCACAGGATGACCCGCGGTATGGCCGGATCCTGCGGAAACTCGGCTTCGCCCCGGGCGGAACAGGCCCGGAATTCCGCCGTGGCCGCGGCCGCGAATTCCGCCAGGGCCCTGTCGATCTCCTCCTGGTCCGCCGCCGGGGACAGGACCAGTGGCACGCGACCGGTGTGCACCAGGTGGTCGGGGCAGGCCGCCCCCTTGGCGGCCATCGCCATGCGCGGGGCGTCCGCCAGAAAGGCCAGGGTGGTCGGTTCGCGATCCACGGTGAGGAGCACCCGCGCCGTCTGCGAGAGCCGTCCGCGCAGCCAGGGCAGGATTTCGCTCAGGGCGGCGGCTTCCATGGAGGGGGCCGCAGTTGGCGCGGCCTGCCCGCGGCCGTGTGCCCGGAGCCAGGCCTCGGCCTGCGCGATGGCCGACATGGTGCTGCCGTAGCACGCCTCGGACGTCTCTCCCCAGGTGATCAGTCCGTGTTTGGCCATCAGGATCACGTCGGCGCCGGGACGTTGCCGCAACTCCAGCGCACATTGGCGGGCAAGGGCGAATCCCGGGCGGCGGTACGGGATCCAGATGGCCCGCTCGCCATAGATCTGCTTGGCCCACGCCTCACCCTCCTCTGCCGTGCAGAGGGCGACGATGGCGTCCGGGTGCGTGTGGTCGACATGCCGCGCCGGCAGGAAGGCGTGCAGCAGGGTCTCGATCGACGGGCGCGGGCCGCCGGGGTGCAGGGCGCAGTGGCCGAGGTAGTCGACCATCTCCCGGTCGGTCATGGCCTCCCGTTCCAGCAGCTCGCGCACCGGTTCCAGGAGCAGGGTCGCGAAATGTTCGGGGCCGCAGCCCGCCAGGTCGCTGCCGCTGCCCTTGACGTGCATCACCGCGACCTCATGCCCGCGGAAATCCGGCGCCGTACCCTTGGACGAGGTGTTGCCGCCGCCCCAATTGCAGACACTGCGGTCGGCGCCAAGGAGCCGTGAGCGGTGGACGAGTTCGGCCTTGGACCCGTTGTCGGCTCCGGGCGAGAGCGGGGTCCATGCGATGGGCAAGGAAGCACCTCCAGAAATCAGTGGGCATGCGCGCGCGCGGCGCGCGTGCCTTCCACGGCCGCAAGGTAGCCCGGAAACATGCGGGTGTAAACCGCGTGGTGTTCCGGTTGGGGGTCGTAGCGCTGTGCGGTGCGCACCATGGCGTCGCAGGCGGAGGCGACATCACGGTGGATGCCGATGCCCACCGCGGCCAGGATCGCCGCGCCCAGGCAACCGGCGTCACGGCACCGCATCTCGGTGTAATGGCACCCGGTCACGTCGGCACGGATGCGATTCCAGCGGGGATTCTGGGTCCCGCCGCCGACCAGGCGGGCCTCACGCACCTGGACGCCGAGCTCCTCCAGCACCCGCAGGTTCCGGCGCGATTCGAAGGCCATGCCGCGCAGCAGGGCCGCCACCAACTCGCCGCGGGTCGTGTGCAGAGTCAGCCCGAAGAATGCGCCGCGATCCTCCGCATCGAGGTCCGGCGTTCCGGAGCCGGCCCAGAAGGGTACGGCGAAGGTGCCCCCCGGCGCGGACGGCACGTCTTCCAGGAGCGCGCCCACGTCCGCGGAGCCCAGTAGCCGGTGCGCCCAGGCCAGGAGCGACCCTCCGCCGAAGCCGAAGGCCAGCGTCACCGCGAGCCCGGCCAGGGGATGGATGCCCACGCCGTAACCGCGCGCCGCGAACGGCCGGGCTGGGCCGTCGCGGAGCGTGAGGCTGAGGCAGTCGACAGTGCCGGTGCTGTGGGCCGCCATTCCGGGTAGGATGGCGCCGGCGCCCGTCAGCGCGGCCGTCTGGTCGTGGGCCCCGGCCACGGCGCGGCAGCCCTCCGGCAAGCCAAAGGCGCGCTGGGCCTCGGCCGTCACTGGACCGACCATCTGGCCCATGCCCGCGACCTCCGCCAATCGGCCGCCAAGACCGAGATCGGAGACCGCCGCAGGATCCCAGGCCCGGGTCCGGCGGTCGAGCAGCCAGGTGCGCTGTGCCAGGCTGTCGCTGCAGGCGGGGCGGCCGGTCAGGTGCGCCATGAGCAGATCCTCATAGCAGAGGAAGTAGGCGGCCTGTCGGTACAGGTCCGGTTCCGTCACGCGCAGGTGGGCCAGCTTTGCCGCCGTCACGATCCAGGACAGGGGTAGACCTGTGTGTTCGGTCCGCTCCTCCCAGCCGGACGACCGCAGGCGCTCGCAGCCCGCCTGCCCACGGCCGTCGAAGGTGAGGATGCCGTGCCCGAGGGGCCGGAATCGTTCGTCCACCGGGGTGATCGCCTCGCCTTGGGCGGCGGCGGCAACCGCGAGCACCGGTCCGGCCCCTGCCGCGCCCGCCTCGGCGACCGCGGCGCGAATCGCCGTCCGCAGCGCTGCCAGCACTGCGGCGGAATCCAGTTCGGCACGCCCGTCCTCTGCCGTGATCAGGGGATAGTCGGCGTAGCCCCGTGCCACGACCCGGCCATCGGCCGTGAAAGCCACCGCCTTGGTGCCGGTGGTGCCGATGTCGACGCCGAGCAGGCACCCCTCTCCGGGGACGTGTGTCCGCGACGTCTGGGTGGCGCCCCGGGACCCAAGCGTCGCGGGCTCGGCGCCGATCCCCTGGTCCGTCGCAGGCCGGGACGGGGCGGTCTCCCCCGGCGCACGGGCGCCGGCGGTGTGCGTGGACTCCTGCCCGCTCATGGCCGTTCCCTCCCGCGTCGGGCTGTCGCGGCTATCTCCAGCATGCCTCCGGTGTCAGGGACATGCAGGGTCACCCCTCGGCTTTCCAACTGAAGGCGCTCCTCCTCGGCGATGGTCTGATCCGTCACGACGTGGGTCAGGGCGTCCACGGGGCAGATGGGGACCAGCGAGTTGCGCCCCCACTTGCTGTGGTCCACCAGGAGAACAACGGTTTCCGCCGCGCGCGCATACGCCTGTTTCACTTCCGCGTCAGCCTCATTGCCCTCGGTGGGGCCGTCGCCGACCATGAAGCCCTTGCAGGACATGAAGACCTTGCGCACCCGGTAACCATCGATGGCACGCAGGGTTTGCGGGCCGACGTAGGACAGCGAACGCGAGCGGAGTGTGCCGCCCGTGCACACCACGGTGATGCCTTCGGCATCGGCGAGGCGAAGCGGCAGTTGCGCGCCGTTGGTCAGGACGACCAGGGAGCGCGGCCGGCGTCCCCGCAGTTCCAGGGCGAGGGCCAGCGCGGTTGTCGAGGCGTCCAGGGCGACGACATCACCCTCCTCGACCAACCGCGCCGCGAGGGAGGCGATGGCCCCCTTCTCGGCATGCTGGCGCTCCACGCGCGAGTGGAAGGGAACCTCGTACTGTACTGAGGTCGGCGGTAGGATGGCGCCGCCGTGCACGCGGGTGAGGCGTCCCTGGCGCACAAGACGGTTGATCTCGCGCCGGATGGTCTCCGGGGTCACCCCGAAGCGGGCGCTGAGGTCCGAGACGCGGACGCTGCCTTCCTGTCCCGCCATCTCCAGAATGCGATTGCGACGCACCTCGCCGAGTTCGGGCGGCTGCCGATTCACGCGGATCCATCCCTCCCGGCCGGTGCCCACGGCGCAGGCGCCGGAGTTGTGTCCGGATGCGTCCGGCTTTGTCCGCCAATTCGGACTTCGCCGAGTTCCGGAAATAACCTCTTGCTCTCGCGCGCCGGAGATGGCCGCGGGTGCGGCCGGGAGCGCCGGGGGAACGTCCCGTCGCCGCGGGGTCCGCCGCGGCATGGGCGCCGGCGGGACCGGCCCGGGCCACGCGGCTCCGCGCCGCCGCCCGGCGCCACAGGAAGGGGACTGGAAGGGGCAGAATGGTGGACGGGCACAACGAATGCCCCGTCGGTGCGGAAGTGCCCCGTCGGTGCGGAAGTGCCCCGTCGGCCAGCGGGAGTCACGGGCCGGTCGCGCCGCGCGTCCGGTCCCAGTGCGTCGATGGCAGCGTGTCGTATGTCTCCGAGCATGTGTTGAGCGGTGACCGTGCGGAACTGTCAACATGCAGCTCCGCCAGCGCCTGCCGGCAGGCGCTGGCGGAGGGGGGGCGACCGATGCGCGCCGCCGCGGCGCCGGGCGCGGGGGCGCGGGTCCGGGCAGCGATCAGGATGGGGGCGATTGGGATGGCGACGACGGATGCGGCGCAGGCGGATTGCGCGGCGGGGCCGCTCACCCCGGAAGGGTTGCGGCTGATGGATGCCTACTGGCGCGCCGCCAACTACCTGGCGGTGGGTCAAATCTACCTCTTGGACAACCCCTTGCTGCGCCAACCCCTGCGCCTCGAGCACGTCAAGCCGCGCCTGCTGGGTCACTGGGGGACGAGCCCGGGCCTCAACTTCGTTTACGCGCACATGAACCGGGTCATCCGGGCCCGCGACCTGGACGCCATCTTCGTCGCCGGTCCGGGCCACGGCGGGCCGGCCGTGGTGGCCAACACCTACCTGGAGGGCACCTACAGCGAGTTCTATCCGCACGTCGGCCGGGACGCCGACGGCCTGCGCGCCCTGTTTCGCCAGTTCTCCTTTCCCGGGGGCGTCCCCAGCCACGTGGCGCCGGAGACGCCGGGATCCATCCATGAAGGGGGCGAACTCGGGTATTCGCTGCTGCATGCCTACGGCGCCGCCTACGACAATCCCGAACTCCTGGTCTGCTGCGTCGTGGGCGACGGAGAGGCGGAGACGGGCCCGCTGGCCGCCAGTTGGCACAGCAACAAGTTCCTGAACGCGGCGCGCGACGGCGCCGTGCTGCCGGTGCTGCACCTCAACGGCTACAAGATCGCCAACCCCACCGTCCTGGCCCGAATCCCCGAGGGGGAACTGCTGCACCTGCTGGAGGGCTGCGGCTACCGGCCCTGGGTCGTGTCCGGGCAGGACCCGGCGGTTATGCACCAGCGGATGGCCCAGGCGCTGGACGCCGCGCTCGACGAGATCGCGCGCATCCAACGCCTGGCGCGCTCCGGCAGCGAGGGAGGCCGGCCGGCCTGGCCATTGCTGGTGTTGCGCACCCCCAAGGGGTGGACCGGTCCGCAGATGGTCGACGGTCTGCCCGTGGAGGGCACCTTTCGCGCGCACCAGGTGCCTCTGGCCGATCTCGCGGAGAAGCCTGGGCACCTCGGTGCGCTGGAGGCCTGGATGCGCACCTACCGTCCCGAGGAGTTGTTCGACGCGCGCGGCGCCCTGGTGCCGGAACTGGCGGCGTTGCCGCCCCGAGGTGCGCGGCGCATGAGCGCCAACCCGCATGCCAACGGCGGCGTCCTGCTGCGCGACCTGCGTCTGCCCGAGCCGCGCGCCTACTCCGTCGAGGTGCAGCGCCCCGGGACGCGCAGCGGCGAGGCCACGCGCGTCCTCGGCACCTATCTGCGCGACGTGCTGCGCCTGAACGCGGAGGCGGCCAACTTCCGGATCTTCGGCCCGGACGAAACGGCCTCCAACCGCCTGAACGCGGTGTTCGAGGCGACGGAGCGCACCTTCGAGTGCCCGATCCTGCCGTCCGACGACCACCTGGCCCCGGACGGCCGCGTGATGGAGGTGCTGAGCGAGCACCTCTGCCAGGGCTGGCTGGAGGGCTACCTGCTCACGGGCCGCCACGGCCTGTTCAACTGCTACGAGGCCTTCGTGCACATCATTGATTCTATGTTCAACCAACACGCCAAGTGGCTGAAGGTGTCGCGGGAGATCCCCTGGCGGCGGCCGATCGCTTCGCTCAACTACCTGCTGAGTTCACACGTCTGGCGCCAGGACCACAACGGCTTCTCGCATCAGGACCCCGGTTTCATCGACCACGTGGTGAACAAGAAGGCGGCCGTGATCCGCGTGTACCTGCCGCCGGACACCAACTGCCTGCTCTCGGTCGCCGACCACTGCCTGCGTAGCCGCGACTATGTGAACGTGATCGTTGCGGGCAAGCAGCCGAGCCTGGACTACCTCGGACCGGACGAGGCAGTGCTGCACTGCACGCGCGGCCTCGGCATCTGGGAGTGGGCCAGCAACGACCGGGGAGGCGATCCGGACGTGGTCATGGCCTGCGCCGGGGACATCCCCACGCTGGAGACGCTGGCGGCGGTCGATCTGCTGCGCCGGCACCTGCCGCAACTGCGTGTGCGCGTGGTCAATGTGGTCGACCTGCTGCGTCTGGAGCCGCCGGGCGAGCACCCCCACGGCCTGCCGGATCCCGAGTTCGACCTGCTGTTCACCAGGGACCGGCCCGTGATCTTCGCCTACCACGGGTACCCTTGGCTCATCCACCGCCTGACCTACCGCCGCACCAACCACGGCAACCTGCACGTCCGCGGTTACAAGGAGGAGGGTACGACGACCACGCCGTTTGACATGGTCATGCTGAACGACATGGACCGCTTCCACCTGGTGATGGACGTGATCGACCGCGTGCCCGGCCTCGGGGCGGGCGCCGCCCACCTGCGCCAGCAGATGCAGGACGAACGGCTCCGCCACCGTGCCTACACCCGCGAGCACGGCAACGATCCGGCCGAACTGCGCGACTGGGTGTGGCCGTATTAACGCCAGGCGGGTGCTGGTGGTCAACGCGGGGTCGAGCAGCGTCAAGCTCCGCCTGCTGGGCGAGGCTGATGCCGTGCTGGCGGAGCGGGACCTGCCGGCTGCCCACGGGCGCTTCGACGCGGCCGCGTTGGTCGCCGCCTTCGCGGCCATGGGTGAGGCCGACGCGGTCGGGCACCGCGTGGTGCACGGCGGCACGGCCTTCCAGGGCAGTGTCCGCCTGGATGCGGGCGTCGTGGCGCAATTGCGGGCACTGATCGACCTGGCTCCGCTGCACCTGCCGGCGAGCCTGGCCGCCATGGAGGCGGTGGCGGCTGTGCGACCGCACCTGCCGGCGGTCGCCTGCTTCGACACTGCCTTCCACCGCACCCTGCCGGCCGAGGCGGCCACCTACGCGCTACCGGCGGAGTGGCGTCAGCGCTATGGCTTGCGGCGCTTCGGCTTCCACGGCCTGGCGCACGCCTATGCCGCCCGCGCCGCCGCCGCGCTGCTGGCGCGCGATCCGGCCGGCCTGCGCGTCGTCACCTGCCACCTGGGGGCGGGCGCCTCCCTCGCGGCTGTACTGGGCGGACGGTCCATCGACACGACGATGGGTTTCACGCCCCTGGAGGGCCTGGTCATGGCGACGCGTGCCGGCAGCGTAGACCCGGGCCTGCTCCTCTGGCTGCAGGAGCACGCCGGCATCCCCCCCCGGGTCCTGACGACGGCCCTGGACGAACGTTCTGGCCTGCTGGCCCTCGCCGGCACGGCGGACATGCGCGAGGTGCTGGGCGGCGTCGCGGCCGGGGAACGGCGCGCGCAACTGGCGCTCGGGGTGTATGTGCACCGTCTGCGGGCCGCGGTGGCGGCGATGGTCGCCGCGCTGGGGGGCCTGGATGCCCTCGTCTTCAGCGGCGGCGTCGGGGAGCATGCCCCGGAGGTGCGCTCCGCGGCGGCATCCGGGCTGGGCTTCCTCGGGGTGGCGCTGGATGCGGCCGCCAACCGCGCCGCCGTCGCGGTCGACGCGGACGTCTCGGCGCCGGGCGCGCCGGTGCACACGTTGGTGATCGTGGCCCGCGAGGACGTGGAGATCGCCGCCGAGGTGCGCCGGGTGCTCGGTTCCGGCCCCTGACCTTCAGGCTGGCCCGGCGCGCCCGTGCCGCCGCGGGACGGCTCGCCTCGGGTGCGCCCGGCGTGCGGGCCGCGTGCAGGCGCAGAAACGGAGGGGCGGAGTCCGGGGGGGCGGACGACCGCGACATCCGGTACGCGCAGCGCCCGTCGGCGGAAGGTGCCGCCGCGTGACCGTGGAAGGGCTCCACCGGGCAGACGGCCCGCCGGGCCATGGCCGTCCGGAGGAGGAGGGCTGATGGAACTCTCCCAGGCGCAGAGACGTGCCCTGTCCGCGGAGGGCTACGTGTTGCTGCCGGGCATCGTGCCGCGTGCGGCGGTGGACGCCGTCCTGTATGCGGTCAATCGCTCGGTCGGGGATCGGGGCATGGACCCGGGGCGGCTCACGCAGTTCCGCGCCCAGTCGTACTGCCCGGAGGTGCAGGGCAGCCCGGCTGTGACCGCGCTGTTCAACGAGACGCCGCTCCGCGGCCTGCTGGAATCCCTGCTCGGTCCGGGCCGGGTCCGGCCGGTCCGGAGTGGCCAGATCGCCCTGCGCTTTCCCAACACGGACGCCCCCCGGGCGCCGGGGCCGCACATCGACGGGATGTACACGCCGACCAACGGCGTCCGGGAGGGCACCATCGCCAACTTCACGGCCCTGGTCGGCGTCTTCCTGAGCGATGTGCCTGGACCGGACGCCGGCAACTTCACCGTCTGGCCCGGTTCGCACCGGCTGCATGAGGCCTATTTCCGCGAACACGGGCCGCAGTCGCTGCTCCAGGGGATGCCCAGGGTGGCGCTGGCGGAGCCGCGGCAGCTGACGGCGCGCGCCGGGGATGCGGTGCTCTGCCACTATCTGCTCGGGCACGGCGTCGCCGGGAACGCCTCGCCGCACATCCGCTATGCGGTTTTCTTCCGGCTGGCGCATGCGGACCACGACGGCCTCCGCTGGGAGTCCATGACCGACATGTGGCGCGAATGGCCGGGCATGGCGGGCGCACCGGGGGTGGGCGCGGTCTGAGGCGTGGGTGCGCCCGTCCGGGGCGTCGGAAGGGCGGCGGTTGACGGGGAGGCGCCCCGGGGCAGGGGGGAAGGCGCGGGAGCGCTGCGGCGCGCGACCGCAGCGCGGAGGCATGTGGGGTTCGACGGTCGCTGGGAAGGATGTGCTGCGGGTGAGTGCCGGATCGGATGAGATCCGTTGCGCGGTGGTCGGTTATGGAGCCGCGTTCAATCAGGGGCGGAGTCATGCCCGCCAAATCAGCGAGACGCCGGGACTGCGCCTTACGGCGGTGTGCGACATGGATCCCGCCCGCGCGGCGGCGGCGCAGGCCGATTTCCCCGGCATCCAGGGCTACACGGACGTGCAGACCATGATCAGCGCCGGTGTCGCCGATCTGGCCGCGGTCGTCGTGCCGCACCGCTTCCACGCCCCGGTCGCCCTGACGTGCCTGCGCGCCGGGCTGCACGTGGTGGTGGAGAAGCCGATGGCTCTCACCATCGCCGAGTGCACCGCGATGATCGAGGCGGCGCGGGAGGGCCGCCGGATGCTGACCGTCTACCACAACCGCCGGGCCGACGGGGACTTCCTCACCCTCTACGACCTGGTGGTCCGTCGCGGCCTGATCGGCGAGGTCTTCCACATCGAATACTACTCCGGCGGCTACCACCGTCCGGGCGGGGCGTGGCGCGCCGACAAGGCCGTTTCCGGGGGGGCGTTCTACGACTGGGGCGCCCACATCGTGGACTGGGTCCTGGGCCTCATGCGGGACGGCGCCGGTGACGGGGGACGGGCCGTCCCGATGGAGGCGATCACCGGTTTCTTTCACAAGCGGCTCTGGCACGATGTGACCAACGAGGATCAGGTGCAGGGGATCATCCGCTTCGCGGGCGGCCGCACCGCCGATGTGCAGCAGTCCACCATCTCCCTCGGGCCGAAGCCGCGCTGGCGCATCCTCGGCACCGGGGGCGCCATCCTCGACCGGGGCGACCGCGTGCGCGCGCGCGGGGGCGAGCGCGGCGCTTGCGTGGTGGCCGTGCCCGTCGCCGGCCATGCCGCCCAATTCCAGGTGCCCTACGGCGACCGGGACCCCTCAAGCTTCTATGCCCGGGTGCATGCGCACCTGGCCGGCGGCGCCAGCGTGCCGGTGACACCCGAGTCGGCCCGGCGCGTGATCGCCGTTTTGGAACTGGCGGAGCGTTCATCCGCGGCGGGACAGGCGGAGCGGGTGCCATACGAGGACAGCCTCGGAGGCCCGCACTGCACCTGGCCCGTGGGGTAGGGGAGAGCCTTCGCCGCCCCCTGGGCGCGGTCCATCCGCCCCGGCGGGAGGTGACCGGCGCCGTACCGGCGGGCCGCGGGTTCCGCCGGCACGGCACCGCTGGCGCACAGCCCCCGCCGGGATCCAGGCGGATATATTTTGGAGTGTTCACGTCCGGCATCCCCCGGGTGGATGCCCCCTGCCGGGGGCCCGGATGGCACCGGCCGTCCGGACCTCGCTCGCGCAGGGCCCGTACCGGGGCAACCCCACTTTGGCGGAGGTGCCGTGCATGCCCCCCTCGGGCCCCGCCGCCGAGCCACGCGACATTCTCTTGCACGAGGGCGTTCTCGCCAAGTTCCTGCGCTACGTCGTTATCGACACCGAATCCGACCCTGCCGGCACGGGGGTGCCCACCACGCCCGGCCAGTGGGACCTCAGCCGGCTGCTGGCCGCCGAGGCCCAGGTGATGGGCCTCGCCGACGTGCACTGCGATGACCACGGCATCGTGACGGCCACCATTGCCGGTAGTCCCTCACCCCAGAACACCGGCCCCACCGTCGGCTTTCTCGCCCACGTGGACACCTCGCCGGCGGTCAGCGGTCGCGGCGTGCGTCCGATCGTGCACCGGGGGTATCCTGGCGGCCCCATCGCCCTGCCGGGGGGACCGACACTCGACCCGGTGGACCACCCGCTGCTCCGGGCGGTGGTCGGTCACGACATCGTCACCTCCGACGGCACCACGCTGCTCGGTGCCGACGACAAGGCCGGCGTGGCGGAGATCATGGCGGCCGCCGCGCACTTGCTGCTGCACCCGGAGATCGTCCACGGACCGATTCGTCTGGCCTTCACCACCGACGAGGAGACCGGTCGGGGGATCGAGTTCCTCGACCCGGCAGCCTTCGGCGCTGAGGTGGCGTATACGCTGGACGGCGGCGCCCTGGGCGAGGTGTCCTGGGAAAACTTCAACGCCGAAAACCTGTGCGTGGTGGTCGAGGGCCGCAGTGCGCACACGGGCTCGGCACGTGGGCACATGTGCAATGCGGTGCACCTGGCCGCGACACTCGTCGCGGCGGTGCCAGCCGGCGTTCGCCCGGAGACCACCGCAGGCGGTGACGGCTTCATCCATTTCGACCAGTTCTCCGGCAACGTCGAACGCGTTACCCTCACCGTCCTGTTGCGGGACTTCGACGCCTCGGGACTGGCGGCCAAGCGGCGGTGGCTGGAGGCACAATGCGCGGCGCTCCGCGTCCTGCACCCCGCCTGCCGCGTAGAGATCACGCGCACGGGCGGGTACCGCAACATGCGGGAGGCGGTGCAGCGCCGGCCCGAGGTCGGGGAACTGGCCCTGGAGGCGATGCGTCGCGTGGGGGTGGAGCCTCGGCCCGCGCTCATCCGCGGCGGGACGGACGGGGCGCGGCTGTCAGAGCGCGGTTTGCCCACGCCCAACCTCTTCGCCGGTGGCATGGACTTCCACAGCCGGACGGAGTGGATCTCCGTGCAATGGATGGAGCAGGCGACGGCGGTGGTGGTGGAACTGGCCCGTCTGTGGGCGGCCCGGGACCGCCGGTAGGTGGCCGCCGTAAGATCCGCTTTGAGCCACGGTCTGGATTTGCAGGACCCTGGTGCCGGCCGCCGGCAGGTGGCCGGAGCCGATGGCCGAACGGTGGGCATGGGTGGTGCATCTGCATGGACCAGATCCGCATACCTGAGCCTCTGCCCCTGCCACTTTGGCCGGCCGGCACCGTGCCCGGCTCCCTGGGGGATGCCCCCGTCGACGTCCCGACCATCACGCCCTATCTGCTGCCGCCAGGGGAACGCCCCCGCGGGGCGGTCGTCGTCTGCCCCGGCGGCGGATACGCGCGCCTGGCCCCGCATGAAGGCGAACCGGTGGCGCGCTGGCTCAACGGCATCGGCATCGCCGCTTTCGTCCTGCGCTACCGGGTCGCCCCCTACCGGCACCCGCATCCCCTCCTGGACGCCCAGCGGGCCATGCGCACAGTACGACACCTGGCCGCCCGCTGGGGCATCGACGCGTCCAAGGTGGCTCTGCTCGGTTTCTCCGCCGGGGGACATCTCGCGGTCACCGCCGGCACCCACCACGATGCGGGCGTGGCCAAGGCGGACGATCCTATCGAGCGCCGCGGCTGCCGGCCGGACGCACTGGTGCTCTGTTATCCGGTGGTCAGTTTCCACGAGCCCGGGCACCCGGGTTCGCTGGCCAATCTGGTCGGTGCGGGCGCACCGGAAGATCTGCGGCTTTTCTTGTCGGGGGAGGCGCAGGTCTGTACCGATACACCGCCGGCATTTGTGTGGCACACCTCAGACGATGCCGCCGTGCCGGCCCTGCACAGCATCCTCTTCTGCTCGGCTCTCGCCCGCCACGGAGTCCGGTATGAACTCCATGTGTATGAGAGCGGTCGCCACGGGCTGGGGCTCGCCGCCGACAACGTGCGCGTGGGGACGTGGACACAGCATTGCGGGGCATGGCTGCTGGGAATGGGATACGGGGGATGAACGGTGACGGAGCAAGCCGTTGTGCTTGTGATCAACTCTTTCCCCGCGGACCAGCCGGCCGTGTCCCATGCGAACGCGGCGGTGACGATGCCGGTCACGACACTTAGGCAGCGGCTGCCGATTCTCGGTCGGCGATGCAGGCCTGTCGAGCACCCACTGGGGGGCCCTCGGGCGTCGGGGCAGAGACGGGCGGCGCTCCTGATTTGGCCGCCGAGCGCGGGGGCTTTGGTTCACGTTTGCCGGTTGGCACACAATCGCGGCGCGGAAGAGGGCCCGACATGCGCTGGTGGCACCTTGCGGTGAGCACGTCCCTTTTCCTCTGGGCCGCGGGCTGCAGGGGGATACCGCAGCCGGACGCCGTGCACTCGGCTGCCGGCCTGCCTGCGCGGGTGCCGGCACTGCCCGCAAGCATTGCGGCGAGCGGTACGCCGTCCAGCGCGGCCGTGGGCGTTTCGGCGACCGCGTCCGCTCGGACCTCGGCCCCTGCGCCGGCCGGTGCCCCGACGGAAATGCGGATTCCGATCGTGATGTACCACGTGATCGCTCCTCCGGCGAACGCGCCCTACGCCTACCTCTATGTGACCCCCAAACGCTTCCGGTCCGAGATGGAGGGGCTGAAGGACGCGGGATATTGCGCCATCACCATCGACGCGGCGTACCGGATCTGGACAGGCACGCAGGCGCCCCCCGCCGGGTGCAGGCCCCTGGTCATCCGGTTCGATGACGGATACAGCAGCGTCTTTTCGGCCGCCTATCCGGTCCTGCACGCGATGCACTGGCCTGGTACCCTCTGCCAGCAGGTGCAGCGGGTCGACTTCCCCGGGGGCCTCACCGCCTCGGACATCCGTACGCTGCTGCGCGCCGGGTGGGATCTCGAAGACCACGGGTACTATCAGCCGGAGTTGAGCCTGATCGGTCTCGATCCGGCAAGGTTGAACCGTCAGGTCGCCGTGTCCCGCCGGAACCTGCAAAAGCGTTTTGCCGCGCCCGTCCACTTTTTCTGTTGGCCCCTCGGCTACTATGATGAACGCTCCATCTCGGCCGCCAAGCAGGCGGGATTCGAGGGGGGACTCGGGGTGGCATCGGGCGACGCCGAACCCGGTGAGCAGGGATACTGGCGGTTGGACGCCATCGAGGCCTCCGGGTGGCTCTCGCACACTGCGTTGGTCGCCCGGGTGCTGCGTCTGCAGCAGCAGACCCCGGCCATGCCTGCCAGGGTGTATGTGCCAGCAGGCCATGGGCCTCGCGTGCTCCCAAGATCGAGGGTCGCGGTGCAAATACGGGCCGGAGGCCGCGGGCAACGGGATCGGGGATCCGGGCGAAACAGGGCAGCAGCGGCGAGGCCCCAGTCGGGCACACCGCCGGTAAACCGGTAGCGGCGGTTGCCGCACGGCCGCGCCACGTCCAGACTTGTCGGCAAGCGGCGGGCTCCGGACGCGGCGCTATCGGCTGAGAAAGGGGCGGCCCCCTCGGGGAGCCGCCCCGCCAACGATCGCTGCCTGCGCGGCCGCACTTGGCCGGGGCGCAGCGAGCAGCGGTGTTAGACACGTGTTCGACACGCCCGGTGTGGCGGGGGGCCGGGAGCAGCGGCCGGGAAACGCCACTAAGGCTGAAGTCCCCCGTACGGAGGCTCCTCGCCCTCCAGATAGAGGTCGTCACCGGGCACTCCGCTCGCACCGTCGGTTCGGGAGCCGGCGGGCTGTTCCATGCTGGCCGCCACCTCGCCGGGAGCCCAGGTGATTCCGCCATCCCCTACACCGGCATCCTCGGGCTCGGCGGCGATTGCCGCGGAGCCGGCCCTGTCCGCGGCGTGCTGTGCGGCGCCGCCCGGGGCGGCTACCGCCTGTGCCGGCGCGGCGGGGGCGCACTCGGGCCATCCGGGTGCCGCGGCCGCCAAGGATTGCACATCCTCGCTCGGAAGCCCTGCGACCCGCACAGCGTCGTTGCCGTCCTGGCGTATGCCCACCCCGCCGGCATCTTCAAGCCCGCCGACGGTTGGGTTGTCCGCGGGGGTTTGCATGCCGCCCTGTACGTCGGTTTGAGGCGCACTGAGCGCCGGCGACTGGG
Organism: Bacillota bacterium; assembly: GCA_021803205.1. GTDB lineage: Bacteria > Bacillota > Sulfobacillia > RBS10-35 > JAJYVN01 > JAJZMB01. The sequence goes on from JAJZMB010000103.1 coordinate 44,870, forward strand.
TGCCGGCAGGGGAAACGGTGCCTTCTGACTCGCGGGCCGTCGCGGATGGCGGCGTCCGGCTTGTGTCCGCGACGACCCCCGCAGGGTCGCCGCCGTTCCGCGGCATCCCCTTGGCTGCGGCAGCCTCGCGTGTGGCGGCGAGCCCCAGGGATTCTCCGCCCGCTTCCCCGGTGCTCTGCACGGCGGGCTCTGTCACGGGGAGGGGGAGTGCCGGCGACTGGGCACCGGCAGGGGCGACGGCGCCCGCTGACCCGGCGGCCGTCACGGGTGACGGTGTCTCTTTTGTCTCGCCACTCGCGACCGTCTCTGTGCCCACCACCGCTTCCGCTGGTGGCGCGCCGCCAGCGCGGGAGGGCTCCACCGTGACCGCATCTTCAGGTTGGGCGGCTTCTGCGGCGGCCTCTGCCCCGGGGGTTGCCTGCGGTCCGGCGGCGGTAGATGCGCCGTCGGCTTCTGCCGCTCCAATCCCGGCGGGCCCTGCCGGCCTCTCTTTCTCGATGGTCTCGATAATCTCGAATGTCTCCTCCTTCCCAGCGGTTTCCGGTGCAATCTCCCCGCTGTTCCGGCGCGTGGCCACCCCGCCGTCAGCGGCGGGCCCGGCGGCGCTCTCCGGGGTTTGCTCGCCAGTAGTCCAGACCGAGCTCCATGCGGCGGCCTCTCCCGAGCACATCGCCGGCGAGCGGGCACAGGACAGGGCCGCGGCGGCTTTGGCCAGGAAGGCGACCGCGGGCAGCTCGGAAGGCAGTGCGCCCTCCGTCTCCTGCGGAGTCTGGTCGATCACCGCACACCCGTCGGTGCCGTGCGGGATCTCCGGTACGGGGGTGATGTCTGAGGGTCCGGCGGCGGCCCGGCCAGCGGTGGGCACCGGGACGGCCGGCGGGGTTGCGGCGGGTCCGGCGGCGATGTCGGCCGCGGGCTGGGCGACGGCCGCGGGGGCAGGCCCGCCGCCGACACCGCTGGCGACTTCGGTGGCGGCATCGTGCAGCGGCGGCGCCACGCCTACCACCGGCGCGGAATCCGGCATCCTTGGGCAGGCGGGGGATACGGCCTGCCTGATGTCGGTCACCGCTTCCGTCAGGCCGGCGGCGGCCTCGCAGTCCCGCATCCACTCCCGGGTGCCATCCGTTCGCGGCATGCGGCCGCTCGCGGATGTCGGAATCCTGCGCAGCCAATCCAGTGTCGTTTGCGCGATCCAGTCGAGGCCGCGGCCGCTCCAGATGGCGTGGTGGTCTGTGAGCAAGTCGGGTGGGCATACCCGGAACGATGCCCCGGGTCCGGCCGCGCGCCAGCAGGCGACGGATTCCTCGGCGCTGACCGCGGTGTCCTCGGTGGAGGCGAGGATGCAGCAGCGCCGGGCCTGCAGGCCGTCGAGCAGGCGCTCCGCGCGGAACGCGCAGAGGTATTCGGCTGAGGCCAGAGTCACGTGGGACTGGTGCGCGGAGGGCGCCGCGCGGGAGCCTGTCCACCATTGCAGCATCTCCGGGCCGACCGGCAACAGGGCCTCCTCGCCGGCGCCGATAGCCGGTACATACTCGGAATAGCCGGTACGGGTCCGATTCATCCGGTCCTGATGCAGCCGGGACTGCCACAGCCGCCATGCGGCCGCACCGTGCGCCTGCCGCAGCCACCGTCCGCCGTCACCGACGGGAGAGACGGCCACGGCCCCGCAGAGCCGGGACTCCACCGCCGCCGCGCACAGGGCGACCCCGCCGCCGAGGCCGGCGCCCCACACCACGATCCACCGGGGGTCGACGCCGTCGGTCTGCTGCAGGAACCCGACCGCCGCCCGCACGTCCTCCACCTGTTGGAGCGGGTGGACCTCAGCTCGCGGCGTCCCGCCGCTGGCACCCCAGCCGCGGTAGTCCAGGCGCAGACAGGTGTACCCCGCCTCCCGCAGGCGCTCGGCCACGGCGGGCAAGCCGATTTCGCGGGTCTGGGCGAAGTCCGGACAGAGTACGACCGCCGGCCACAGGACTTCTCGCGGCGGAGGGACCTGTGTCAGGATCGCGGAAATGCGCTCTCCGCAACTGCTAAAAGATACCTCTCGATCCATGCCTCCACCTCCGATTCGAGCGTGACGCCCAGCCTGCGTTCAGCCCGAACCGTGGCCAACCCTCTGCCCGTCTCCGGGGAATCGTGCCCTGAAATCGGCGCTGTGGCGCGGTTGTTCGACGGCGGATCCATGTCGGGGACGGCAGGCGCCACACCTCGGCGCATGTGCGGTCGACTCCTGATCCGGAGAGGATGCGGCGGCGCGACGAGAGAAACAACGTTGCCGGGCGGCCAACGTCGCCGTGGGCGGGAGGGTACCGGGTGTTTGCTCGACGCAGCGACGGGGTCGAGGTGATCCCTCGGGTGCCGGTCTGTCATGCAGGCGGCCGATCGCTTCCCGGACAGGCCGGCCTGGCTGGGAGCCCGTGGGGGACGGGCGGATACGCTCCGCCCGGCGTCACCGCGCCGGATGTCCCGACAGGCGGTCCGTTGGACCGAGCCTCGGTCGCCGGGCACAGCCCCCTGGCCGCGGCGGTCGGCGACGGCCCGCCGGGCGGACTGCCCGGCGCCGCGCAACAGGGGTGCGGGTGCCCGACGTCCTCGGGCGCCGTGCCCCGGACGGGTTCCACTCGGCTCGTGTCCGGCGCGCCGGAGCCGTCGCAGGGCCGGGGTACCCAGGCCCCGGGCGTGGAAGCCGAGCGTGCACTGCTGGAGCGGGCGCGCCAGGGCGACACCGCCGCGTTCGAGCACCTGCTGGCACCCGTCATGCACCCGGCGTACCAGCTGGCTGTCCGCCTGCTCGGGGACAGGCAGTTGGCGGAGGACGTCACGCAGGACGCATTCACCAAGGCTTATCTCGGTCTGGGTCATTTCCGCGGCGACGCGCGTTTTGGCACGTGGATCTTTCGCATTGTGCACAACGCCTGCACCGATGCCCTGCGCTACAGGGCCAGGCGCCCGCACCTGCCGGCGCCGCCGGGCGGCATTGCCAACGGCGACGGGGTTGCGTCGCAGGATCCCGCCGATACCGCGCCTGGCCCGGAGGATGTGGTCCTGGAACGCTCCGGCCGGCAGGCCATTCTGGATGCGGTGGGCGGCCTGCCGGCCGAACACCGGGTCGTCGTGTTGCTGCGCGATGTGCATGGGCTGTCGTACGAGGAAATCGCGGCCGTCACGCGCCAGAACGTCGGCACCGTCAAGTCTCGGCTTCACCGGGCGCGTTCGGCGCTGCGGGCGGCGCTGGCGGACCCTCCGGCCAGCGCGGAACATTCTCGCCACGGCGACGTCAGAACAGCGGAAGCCGGGCGGGCCCGCGGGCCCGGTGCCGAGCGCGGGGGGGTGCGCTGATGGCCGGGCTGCGCTGCGAGGTCGTCCGCTCCCAGTTAGACGACCTCCTTGACGAGCGGCTGACCCCGGTGCGCGCAGAGCGCTTGTCCGCGCACCTGCACGGTTGCGCCGCCTGCGCCGAGCAGTGGCAGGCGCTGCGCGACCTGCGCGCAGCGCTGCGCCAGATGCCGGCGGAGCCTCTGCCAGAGGGCTTCGGGGAACGCCTGCACCGGAAGCTGGCCGCCGCGGCGGCAACGCCGGCTCCGCGCCGACCGCGCCCCTGGGGCCGGATCGCCCTACCGGCGGGCACAGGCGTGCTGGGCTTCCTGGCGGCAGCGGCGCTCGCCGCACCGCTGCTCTCCAGCGCGTCGTCCGCCCCGGCAGAGGGCGCGAACGCCTGCTGCCAGGCCGCGCCCACTGCCGCGCTGCGGCAGGCCCTGCAGCCGGCGGGCCCTGCGACGATGGAGGCCACGCCGCGGGCCGGCGCGTTTGCCGCTGCCAGTTTCTCGCAGAACTCGGTGACGCCTGCCGGCGGCAACGGTAGTTCCGCCCCCGGATCCGGCGCGGTGCCGAGCGGCGGTCCGGATGCCGGAGCAGTGGCCCTGACGCTGGTCGCCACCTCCCCGCCCCGGACGGTGGAAAAACTCACCGCGGCGGCGGCTCAGGTCGACGGCAGCGTCAGTGCGCTGCCGGGGGGGCCGGCGCATTCGTCCGCGGGCGGTGGGGTGGAGGTCGCGACCATGGACGCCGTCGTGCCCGCCGCGGCGGCCGGCGCCTTCGTGGATACGGTCTCCCGCTTCGGCACGGTACTCGCGCGGGCGGGGACTGTCCCCGCGGCGAAGGCGTCGGGGGATACCGTGCGCGTCCTGGTGACCGTACTGGCGCCCGCCGCGCCCGCCCCGCCAGCGGCTGCCGCCGCGGCGCGGCCGCAGCGAGCGTCTTCGGCTTCCTCCCTGGTGGATGAGGCGCTGCTGCGCATCGGTCAACGGGCGTGGTGGGGCGCCGCCGCCGTGCTGGTGTGGCTGGGGACGTGGTTTTCGTTGGGTTGGCTGCGCCGACCCCCGCTTCCGTGAGCGTTTGGTGTAGTGTGGTGCCCTGCGCGGGCTTGTGCCCTTGCAGCACGCGCAGGCGAGGGGGGTGTGCGCGCATCGCCGCCATGTGCTCTGATGGGGCAGGTCCCGGCAAGATCGCCCTTGTCGACGGTCACAGTCTCTTCCATCGCGCCTTCTTTGCGCTGCCGCCCCTGGCCACCCCGGACGGGCAGCCGACCGGAGCCGTGTACGGTTTTCTGACGATGCTCCTCCGCCTCTTGGAGGACGAGCGCCCCACACACCTCGCCGTGGCCCTGGATCGCCCGGAACCGACCTTTCGCCACAGGGAGTTTCGCGACTACAAGGCCCAACGCGCGGCGATGCCCTCCGACCTGCGCAGTCAACTGCCGTGGCTGCGCAGGGTGCTGCGGACCCTGGCGGTACCCGTCGCGGAGCACCCCGGGGCGGAGGCCGACGACATCATCGGCACACTGGCGACATCTGCGGCAGGCCAGGGCTTCGAGGTCGTGGTCGTCACCGGGGATCGGGACGCGCTCCAACTGGTTTCGCCGCTGATCACGGTGCTCTATACGCGGCGGGGGATCAGCGAGATCGATCGGATGGACCCCGCCGCGGTGATGGCCCGGTACGGTGTGCAGCCCGAGCGACTGGTCGACGTGAAGGCGCTGGTCGGCGACCCCTCGGACAACTATCCGGGCGTACCGACGATCGGGGAGAAGACTGCCTGCAAACTGGTGGCGACCCACGGTACGGTGGAGGCCATCCTGGACCGCCTCGACCGGGTGGGGCCGCCTCGGGTGCGGAAGGCGCTCGGGGAGAACGTCGAGACCGTGCGCCGCAACAAACGGCTGGCCACGATCAGCCGCGACGTGCCGGTCCCGTTCGAACCGGGCGGGTTCGGCCGGACTGCACCGGACCCGGCTGAGGCGTGGGCGGTCTTCGAGGAACTCGGCTTTCGCTCTCTGGCGCCGCGCTTCGGCCTGACGCCGCCCGTGGACGGAGCCCCGTCCGGGACGGCCGGCACGGATGGGACTATTCGGGAGGTGCCGGGCGGCGCAGCGCCGGCCGCCGCGGAGCGCACAGCATACAGACCCCTGACCGCGCCAGCCTTCGCCGCCGCCATCGCCGGCCACGTCGGGGCCGTGGCTCTCGCCGCGGCATGGCATGGCGCTACGGCGCCCACAGACACCGTCTGGCATCCGGTGGCGCCCACAGCCATGGCCGCGATATTGGGCGGCCGCGCCGAACCGCCCCTGTTCTGGGAGGGGGGCGGCAGCGAGTCCCCGCCCGACCTGCCCCCGTTGCCGGGACTGCTCGCGGCCGACAGCAAGCGCATCTGCCATCTGGTGCTCGACGCGGGCGGGCGCTGGGAGGTCCCGGCCTTCGACGCCGCCATTGCCGGCTACCTACTCGAATCGGACCGGAGCACCTATCCCCTGCCGGACCTCTGCCGTCAGTTCGGGGTTTCGGTGCCGCCGGACGGAAACCTGCCCGGTGCCGCAGCAGCCCTGGAGGCGCTCCACGCTCCGGCCGTCGGGGCGCTCCGCGCCCACGGGTTGGAGAGGGTGTACGTCGAGATCGAGCTGCCTCTGGTGGGTGTGCTGGCGGCGATGGAGAGAGCCGGCGTCCTGGTGGACCGTGCGGCGCTGGCGGCTCTTGAGACCGAGTTCGCCGATCGTCTGGTCGGTGCCCTGGCGGAGATCCACGCCACCGCCGGATCCGTCTTCAACCCCAACTCCACCCAGCAGTTGGCGCGCATCCTCTTCGATGAAATCGGCCTGACGCCGCCCCGGCGGACCAAGACGGGGTACTCGACGGACGCCGAGGTGCTGGAGCAGCTTGCCGCCGAGCACGAGCTGCCCCGGAAGGTTCTGACCTACCGGAACCTGCAAAAACTGCAATCGACCTACGTCAGCGCCCTGCCGAGTTTCATCGCCGGCGACGGCCGCATCCACAGCGACTTTCGGCAGACCGCGGCCGCCACGGGGCGGCTGGCCTCCAACAACCCCAACCTGCAGAACATTCCGGTGCGCGAGGAGGTGGGCCGACGCATCCGCCGCGTGTTCATCGCCCCGCCGGGGCACGCCCTGGTCGCCGCCGACTACTCGCAGGTGGAACTCCGCATCCTGGCGCATTACTCGGCTGACACGGGGCTGATCGACGCCTTCCGCGAGGGCCGGGATATCCACCGCGCCACAGCGGCTGAGGTCTGGGGCGTCCCCGCCGAAATGGTGACGGCGGAGCAGCGCAACGCCGCCAAGGCCGTGAACTTCGGCATCGTTTACGGCATCAGTGACTATGGCCTCGCGCGCCAGCTCGGTTGCCCGGTTTCGGAGGCCAAGGCCGTGATCAGCCGTTACTTTGCGCGCTATCCCGGTGTGAAGCGCTACATGGACGGGGTGGTCGCCGAGGCCCGGGAGCGGGGGATGGTGCGCACGCTGTATGGCCGGTTGCGGCGTCTCCCCGACATCACCGGCCGGAATTTCGCCCAGCGGTCCTTCGCGGAGCGGATGGCGATGAACACCCCCATCCAGGGTACCGCCGCCGACATCATCAAGCGGGCGATGATCGCCGTTCACCGCGAAATCGCGGCCGCGGGGCTCCGGAGCCGACTCATCCTGCAGGTGCACGACGAATTGATCGTGGAGGCGCCTGCGGGGGAGGTGGCGCAGGTCGCGCGTCTCCTGCAGCGCTGCATGCAGGACGCGGGGGAGTTGTCGGTGCCGCTGCGGGCGGATGTCCGCGCGGGTCCGAACTGGATGGAGATGGGGGGCATCGCCGGCTGAGCAGCGACCCGCTCCTCGGCCGGCGATGCCATGCCGAGATGTCTTGTTTGGGCGCTCGTCGCGCCCCTTCCGCTGTCGTTCGCCCCTGCTGCCCCCGTCGACCTTCGCGCGCCGCGGGCGGTCCGCCGCTGAGCCGTCCCTTGTCCCGGCGGTAGTCATCCCTGCGACGGAGGACAGGTCCATGCCGGAATTGCCGGAGGTCGAGACCATCCGCCGGAGCCTCGAACCGCACCTCCTCGGACGGACGATCGCCGCGGCGGAAGTCCGTCACGCGCACGTAACCGGGGGTACCGCCCGCCGGGATTTCGTGGCGGCAGTCGTGCAGCGCTCGGTGGCGAGGCTGTGGCGGAGGGGCAAGTACATGGTCTTCGACCTGCCGGCTGCGGAAGGCGGGGTGCTTTTGCACATGGTCTGCCACCTGCGGATGACCGGGCGGCTGCGCTACCTGCCACCCCGTGCCCGGTGGGAGGAGAGCCCGGCGCACACGCACGCCGTGTTCCGGTTGCGGGGCGGGGGGCGACTGATCTTCCACGACGTCCGCAAGTTCGGCCGGCTCCTGCTCGCGCGCGCCGAAGACCTGCCGAGCCTGCTGCCCAGCGGGCGCGACCCCGTCCTGGACGGGCTCGACGGCCGTGCCCTGCGGCAGATACTGGCGGCGCGCCGCGGCTGCCTGAAGGCACTCCTGCTCCGCCAGGACCTGCTGTGCGGCCTCGGTAACATCTATGCCGACGAGGCGCTGCATCGCGCGGGCCTCCATCCTGCGCGCAGTGCCGCCGGATTGGTGGAGGCGGATTTTTCCCGTCTGGCGGTAGGCATCGTCTCGGTTTTGGAGGAAGCCCTGGCCTTCCGCGGTACGACGCTCCTTGACTACCGCAGCGGCGACGGGGAGAAGGGGGCCTTCGCGCAGTATCTGCGGGTGTACGGCCGGTGCGGCCGGCCCTGCCGGACATGCGGGGCTTCCGTGGAGACCATCCGGGTGGCCGGCCGGACCACGGCGTTCTGCTCGCGTTGCCAACGCCCGTAGGAGACCGCTGTCCCCGGCACGGGCACGTCCGGAGCCGTGCGGCGGCGACGGGGCGCCGCACGGGCACCGCTCAGCCCCGGGCCACGCGCTGGGCCGGCCGCCGCTGGCGGGACAGAACCGGTATCGGGGCAGTGCCCGCGGCGCCGGGATGACGCGCCGGGGCCCTGTCCCGCGCCATGGTGACCCTCACAGGCGGAGGCTCCTGTATAATGGTGGTCATGCAAAGCATCGTTCTGGAGTTTGACAATCAGCGCGCGGTCGACGAGGCCATCGCCATTATCTGGGACCGGCTGGGCGTCACCGGCGAACTCTCCACCCAGCGGCTCCCGGAGGGCCGTATCCGCCTGGAGATCTTGTCGGAGAAGCCCCTGCGTGCCAACACTCTGGACAAGCTCGGCGGCCGGATCGTCGAGGCATGAGCTTCCGCGCGGTCGGCGACGGCCCGGGTCGGGCGCAGGCCAGGGCTGGCGCCGCTGGAGTCTTGTCGGGCATCTGTGGACGGGGAGGGCGGGGCCTCTTGGCGCAGGTCGCGATATGGACCGGCGATCCATCCCCGGACAGGTGGCCCGGCGATCTCGGCTTGCCAGAGACGGACCCGGAGCTCGCCGCCGTGCTGGCGCAGGAGCGGCAGCGCGCCCGGAGGCAACTGAGCCTGCTGGCCTCCGAGAGCATCTCCGGCCGCGCCGCGCGCGAGGCGGAGGACGTGGTGCTGGCGCGCCGCTATGCCGAAGGCCTGCCCGGCGCACGGTTGGCCGGCGGGTGCGACCATCTGAACACCGTGGAGGAGATCGCCCGGCGGCGCGCGTGCGCCCTCTTCGGCGCCGAATACGCGAACGTACAACCCCATTCCGGCACGGCTGCCCTGATGGCGGCCTATCAGGCGCTGTGCCGGCCCGGGGATACGATCCTGGCCCTGGATCCCGGGTGTGGCGGCCATTTTGCGCACGGCTCCCCGGCCAGCCTTGCCGGGCGCCTGTACCGCTTTGTGCATTACGCTGTGCGGCGAGACACCGGGCGCATCGATCCGGACGAGGTGCAGGCGGTGGCGCGCCGTGAGCGCCCCAACCTGCTCGTCGCCGGAGCCTCTGCCTATCCGCGGGCCATGGACTTCCCCGCCTTCGCGAGCATCGCCGCCTCGGTTGGCGCGCGCCTGCTGGTCGATATGGCGCACCTCGGGGGCCTGGTCGCGGCGGGGCTGCACCCGAACCCCGTGCCATGGGCCGATGTCGTCGTGGCCGCGACTCACAAGACGCTGTGCGGGCCGCGCGGCGGCATGGTCCTCTGCCGTGGGGCATGCGCGCGGGCCGTCGACCGCGCGGTGTTCCCCGGGATCCAGGGGGCAGCGCAGATGCAGTCGGTCGCCGCCAAGGCGGTCTGTCTCCTGGCCGCCGCCGGGCCGGAGTTCGCGGCCTACCAGCGGCGGGTGGTGCGGAATGCGGCCGCGCTGGCGGCCGCACTGACCTCTTGTGGCCTTCACCTGGTGACGGGCGGCACGGACACACATCTGCTGGTGGTCGATCTGCGGGCCCAGGGCCTCTCCGGCCGGCAGGCGGAACGGGCCTTAGCCGCGGCGGGCATCCTCTGCAACCGGCAGCCGGTGCCGTTCGACCCACTTCCGCCGGTGCGCAGCAGTGGCATCCGGTTCGGTACGACGGTGGTCACCGCGCGCGGGATGGACCAACCCGAGATGCGGGAGATCGCCGCTATCTCCGCAGCCGTGCTCACCGCGGCGGAGGCCGGGCGGCAAGCGTGCGACGCCGTCGCGGCCTCCGCCGCCCTCCAGGTTGCGGAACTGGCCGGCCGCTTCCCCTTGCCCGAATGACGTGATGCCTTCGGCATCAGGCCCGGCTCCGGGGCATAGGGGCTCCCTGTCCGTCCGGCAGGGACACCTGCGGGCGGGCGATGGGGCTCTGCGGGTGCATCGGTGCCGGCCGTACCACCCCGGTCGGGGGATGGGGCATCCAGAGCAAGGGATACGGGGACCCGCAGCGGCGGACAGAGGGAGGCGCGGCAGCCGTTGCGTCGCGTGCCTCCGTGCCGGAAGCGGGCGACGGGAGGCTTGGCGGGTGCTGGTGGTCGGTCTGACCGGAGGCATGGCTTCGGGCAAGAGCACCGCGGCGGCGGCGCTGGAGGCAGCGGGCGCCCCCGTGCTCCGGTCGGACACCTTGGCCCGTGAGGTGGTGGCACCCGGCGGGTCCGCCCTCGCGGATATTGTGCGGACCTTCGGACCCGGGATGCTCCGTCCGGACGGGACGCTGGCACGGGCCGCCCTGGCGGAGGTGATCTTCGCCGATGCGACGGCGCGGCGGCGTTTGGAGGCGATCACGCACCCGCCGATTCGCAGGCGGACGCTGGAGTGGCTGGCGGAACGGGCGCGCGACGGAATGCCCGCCGCAGTCTGTGATATCCCGCTCCTGTTCGAGGTCGGCCTGGGCGAACCGGGCAGCTTCATCGATCGCATCTGGGTGGTCTCCGTGGGCGAGGAGACGCAACTGCGCCGCCTCATGGCCCGCGACGGCCTTGACCGGTCGGCGGCCCTGGCCCGGCTGCGTGCGCAGTGGCCGCTGGCGGAGAAGGCGCGCCGCGCCCACCTGGTCCTCCACAACGAGGGCACGCCGGAAGAACTTGCCGCCGCTGCGCGGCAGGCCTGGAGCGCGCTGCACGTCGAGGTCGCCGGGGGCCGGCCGCGTGACCGCTGAGGGGCGAAGGCGCCGCCGGCGCTGGCACCCGCGGCGTCTGCTGACGCTGCTGCTGTTGGTGACCGGGATCATCTGCACCTACCGGCTGGTGTACGCCCTCTATCCCTATCCCTACCGTGCCGAGGTGGCGGCCGCGAGCAGCAGTACTGGCGTGCAGCCGTTGCTGCTGCTCGCCGTGATGCGGACCGAGAGCCGGTTCCGCTCAGGTGCGGTTTCCGCCAAGGGAGCGATCGGGCTCTTGCAACTCACGCCGGCGACCGCAGCCTGGGTGGCGCGGCAGCGCGGCCTGCGCACCGCCTTTGGGCGCAGCGACCTCCTGGACCCCGCGTACAACATCTCCGCGGGGGCCTGGTACCTGGGCTACCTGTTGCGGCTCTTTGGCGGGCGGTTGCCGCCGGCCGTCGCCGCCTACAACGCCGGACCGACGCCGGTGACCGAATGGCTGCGCGGCGGGACCTGGAACGGGACCGGGGCGGAAGCCGAGGCCATCCCCTTCCCGGAGACGCGCCTGTTCGTCCGCAGGGTGCTGGGGGCTTATGCCGTATACGGCCGCCTCTATCCGGGTGTGGGCGGGGCTGTGCCGGGCGCAGGGTGAAGCGGCCTCGGTGTGAGCAGGCGGCGGCGGAACCGTTGCTGTTGCCGCTCCACGTCCAGGGTCCGCGACCACGATCGCTCGACCACAATGATTTGGGCGACGTTATGCGATGGAGCGCATATCCAAGGCTACGGGCGTCGTCACGGCTCGGCGCTGGCCGACCGACGCCGGAGGAGATTCCGTCGGATGGTGTCGCCTGACGTCAAAGGCGGTCGGGTGGCAGCGCATGACGTCGCACGGGGCCGGGTTCATACTGGACGCGCCGGAAGGAACACCGCGCCCGCCCTGGTCGGGCGCGGAGGATGGGGTGACGGGAGCTGGCCATTGAGCGCGTTCGCAACGGATCCGTCGCGCTGCCGGAGGCGGCGCGTATCGCCCTCGGACTTATCCCCGGCGACCCGGTCCTGATCGCCTGTGGAGAAAACTGCATCGTCATGTCCCGCGCCACCCCCCGCCATGAAGACCGCCGTCCCCACGGAGACCGTCTGGCCGGGGTCTTGCCCCTGCGGGTGGGGCTGACGGTGAGCGTACCCGAGAGGTAGCCCCTGCCGCGGCTGTGGCGGCCCTTCCCCTTTCGTCCCCGGACGGGCGCGGCGAGACGCTTCCGGCGGCTGGCGGCCCGGGTGTGGGCACCGGCGTGTCTCGCCCGCGCCACGGACCGGAACGATGCCGTCTGATGCGGAGCGAGGCTGGCGGGGCCGCGCGGGCGGCACGCTGGCCCCGCCCGGTGTCCGCCCGGTTCGGGCGTCGATCACCGGTCCGCCGCCGACAGGGCATCCGCGGGGTTCGTGGCAGTTGTGGCTGACCACAGCTGGTTGGGAGCAAACCCCTACCTCTGCCCGCAGCGGCTCCCTGCTATCGCCTGATTGTGGGTGTATGCCAGCGTTTGATTGTGTCGCCAGGAACGGTGTTGCGGGCTCCGGGCAGGGGCCGCAACGCCCCGGTCCTGATCGAGCAGGACCGGGCGCACCGGCCGGCGCGCAGGACCGGCCGGTGCGCCCGCGAGACGGGGAGCTTCAGTCGCCGACTTCCTCGGGTGTCACCCGGCGTTGTCCGGCGCGCCGCACCGGCGCCTGGACGATCTCCGGCGCCGCCTCACCGGCCAGGACCATCCGCCGCACAAGGCGTTCCCGCATCCTGTCGGCCACGGCGCTGTGGGAATCGAGCCCGATCAGGTTGGTCAATTCGTAGGGATCGGCCTCCAGGTCGTACAGGTACTGCTCGGTGTAACGCTCGGCACCGGCGTGCTCGCTGCCGCGGCGGTCAGGGGCGTCGACCCCGTACTTCCAGCGGCGGGTCCGCACCGCCCGCCCGACCTGCGCCTCGCTGATCTGGACGAAGACCTCCTCGGGCCAGCCGGAGCGCTCACCGCGCAGCAGCGGCAAGATCGACCGTCCCTGCATCGTCTCCGGAACCGGCAGTCCGCAGGCGGACAGCAGGGTGGGGGGGATGTCCACCAGGCTCACCAGTTCCGGGACGCGACCCCCGCCGCCGAAGCCGGGCCCCCGCAACGCGCAGGGCACATGAATAGAACTCTCGTGGCAGGAACGCTTGTACTCGCCGTTGCGCGTCTTGAAGTGGTTACCGTGATCGGAGGTGAAGAGCACGATGGTGTCGCGGTCGAGCCCCAGGCTCTTGAGCGCGTCGAGGATCCGGCCCAGCGCCTCGTCCAGTCGCTTGACCATGCCGTAGTAACCGGCGAGGTGCTGGTGTGTGGAGCCGCCGAGTGCGGCCAGATCCGGCGGGATCCAGCGTGCCGTGTACCGCTCTCGGTAGCCGTCTGGCGGCGGGTAGTCGTCCAGATGGTTCTGGTGATGCGGTTCCAGATAGGAGATCATCAGGAAGAAGGGGTCATCCTGGCAACGGTCGATCTGGCGGATCGCCGCGTCGGTCAGGGCGTCGACGCGGTACCCTGGCAACCGGACCGCTTTGCCGTCGTTGTCGTACACGGTGGTGTGGTAGCCGTCGGAGGTGTGCTCCAGGGCGTTGGCCGCGAGCCAGTAATCGTAACCGCCCCGTTCGTCGGGCGCCACGGCCCCGCCGCCGCGTGTGCGCGCCAGGTGCCACTTGCCGATGTACCCGGTCCGATAGCCCGCGCGACCAAAGCACGTGGCGAGCGTCACCGCGTCCGGCCGCAGACCGATGCCGTTGTGAAAGACCCCCGTCGTGGTGGCGTACTGGCCGGTTTGCAGACACGACCGCGCCGGCGCGCACACCGGCTGGCAGGTGAAGAACTGCGGCAGATGAGTCCCGTCAAGCGCCATGCGGTCGAAGTTCGGGGTCAGATCGCACGGATTGCCGCCGAGTCCCGTCGTGTCCCATCGCTGCTGGTCGGTGAAAAACACCACGACGTTGGGCCTGTCGTTTCGTCTCCTGGTCACCCTGGCACCGCCTCCCCGTTCCTTGGCACCTTGCACCGGTGCTGTTGCTGCAAGAGCCCTTGTGTGCCAGGCTGCGGTTTCCGCCCCCCGCGTGCCCGAGACGTTCGCGCCCCGGTCCGAACCGGAAACCCACCGCTTGCAGCCAGAGCATAGGTCGTCCGCTGGATCCCAGTCTCCTGCCGCGGAATGTGCGGTGCGCGCAGGGCACTGACGCGCGTACTGCGGGCCGGTGGGTGAGCGGGTGCGGACAAAACAGCGGTGCCGCCCTTGCCGCTATCTGGGCCCGATGGCTTCCGGGATAGGTCGGTGTATTATCTCCGTGGCCATGCGGCTCGACCGGGGGTGGGCTTTGAACGCGTATCTCGACCGGGTCCTCGCGCAACTGGAGTTGGACGGCTGGTCGGGCGCCGAGGCACGGCGACGGTGGACGGAACGGGGCTGGGAGGAGCTGCTGCCGGTGGCGATGAACCACCTGTCCGCCGAGGCGGTGGCTGCCGATCTGCGGCGGCACACGTGTTGCGAGATTTGCGGGCATCCGCTGCATCAGGTGCTGGGGGACGTCGCCGTGCCGGTCGGCGGTGCGCTGCTTTTGGTGCGCAACCTGCCGCACACCGCAGCGTGCAGTTGCGGCTACGCGCGCCCCCTGGTCCCGGAGGTGTGGACGGTTGCCGCGACGGCCTACCTCCGGCGCCATCCGCAGGCGCGCGAGGCCGATGCGCCAACCGTGGCCAGTGGGTGACGCGCCCGTGTGCGCGCGGGCTAATGGCGCCGCACCGGCGTCGCGGGCGGGCGGCGCGGCCCCGGTACGACGGTTGCCGGCGGCGGGGCTCTTTAGTTTGCTCAGGATCTGGCTCAGTTCCGGTCGCGCTGGCCCCGTTTCGCGACGGGATCCTTCACGTGCAGACCTACCTCCGGACCCGCGGGGAGCCGCTTGCCGGGACGAGTGCGCTCCGTGGCAGAGGTTCCCGCCGACCTTGGCCATGTGCCGGTGCCGAAGTTCCTCCACGTCGGCAGCGTGCATGGCGATCTTCTAGTTCCTGCGCACACGGCTTCCCCGTCAGGGGGACCCCGCCTGCCCGGCACGTCCAGCTCAAAACGGGCACGAAAAACGGGACTCCCTGGTGTTTGTGGAAGTCCCGCCCATGACCCGTTATCTCTTGTGCTCCAAGGAGATTTGGTGCGAGAGGGGGGACTTGAACCCCCACGGCTTGCGCCACACGCCCCTCAAACGTGCCTGTCTGCCTGTTCCAGCACTCTCGCAAGACATGCCGTCCGTAACGAAGATCATAGGCGCCGGGCGAGGTCCCCGGCGCCATGTCACTGGCAGTATTGGTGCCGGAGGTGGGATTTGAACCCACACAGGCTTTCGCCCACGGCGCCCTGAACACCGCGTGTCTGCCGATTCCACCACTCCGGCGTGATGGCTGCGAGGCGGATGATAGCACGGGCGGCGCAAACGGGTCAACGACTCTATGGGCGTCGCGGGGCGCTCCGGAGTACCATGCGACCGGGCGGAGCCGACCGGACCAACGATCTCCGCGCGCGCCGGGCTGGCGCACGCGGAGATCGTTGGCGAAGCGGTCAGGCGGTGCGCGGAACGTCAGAGTCGTCCCCATGCGCGCAGGTTGTTCAGGCTGAGTTCCACCGCCAAGAGGGGCGGGCGTTGTTTGCAGGCGTCCTGCTCGACAATGTACCATTCGGTCCCCGCCGCGTCGCCCGCCGCGAAGATGGCCGAGAAGTCGATGGAACCCGTGCCCACCTCGGCGAACGAGCCGTCTGCGGCCATGTCCTTGATGTGCAGCAGGCTGCAGCGCGCGCCGAGCTTGCGGATGTAGGCCGCCGGATCGACACCCGCCTTCTGGGCCCAGTAGACGTCCAGTTCGGCGCGCAGGTGTGCGGGGTCCGTCTCCTCCAGCAGGAGGTCCAGGCCGTACCGGTCGCCCACGCGGAAGAACTCGCGGTCGTGGTTGTGGTAGCCGAGGGCCAGGCCCTCGGCCGCCAGCCGCCTGCCCAACTCGCCGAGGTCCTTGGCCGCTTGCCTGAACCCGGCCTCGTCCCGGGCATACCGGGCGGGGAGCGAGGGTACCGTCACAAACCGGGCTCCGATCGTATGGTGCAGGTGCACGGCGGCACCGAAATCCTGCAGTATGGCGTCGAGGCCGGTGTGCGTCCCGGCCGCCGCGATACCGAGTTCGTTCAGGAGATCGCGGATCTCCTCCGCGGTCAGACCACCGTACCCGGCAAACTCGACCGCCGGATAGCCCATGCGCGCCACCCTGGTCAGGGTGCCGCGGAAGTCCTGTCTCTGATCCTCGCGCACTGTATACATCTGAAGAGCAACCCGCCCGTTGGCCAACGTCGCCGAACCCCCTCCTCGGCCGACCGGTGCCCCGCGTCCCCCCACGGCGGCGCTCGGCGACCCCCACTCGGTTTCGCTTCGGGAACCGGGTGCCCTGCCGCCCTGCATGCGACTAATGCCGCGCATGCGCCTGATCCCGCTCGCACTTCCGCGCACGCGTCGCCGGTCCCGGCGGGACGACACCTTCGGGGACGGGCGCCGCCGGCTGCCGCAACAGCGCCTCCGGGGCACGCGGCAGTACGGATTGGGCGCGGTGGGTGAGGGGGCGACCGGCGGCGGAGTGTGCAGGTCCCCACCCGGTCGCCGGGGGATTCAGTGGTTGATCTGGCCCTCGGACGCCCAACCGCCGATGACGGCGCCCATGACCCCGAGCGCCTCTGCCCGTACCCACTCGGGCAGATCCCGAGCGAAGGGCGGGGGAAGCAGGGACGTGCGGGTCGACGCCACAAGCGCGAAGACGAGCATGCCATAGATGAAGCCGATGCCCGCCATCAGCCGCCGGCTTGCGGGTCGCGGCGCCGCCACCCCGGCGATGAGGCCCCAGAGGGCACCGAGGGCCATGCCCAACAGGGCGAGCCAGACCAGTCCGGCGATGACGGCGGCCACGAGACTGTGCGCGACCACGGCGCGCCGGCTCAAGCCCGCCATGTGCGTGGTGTATAGGGCCAGCGGCGACCACCAGGGCAATCCCAGGAATGCGGCCCCGAGCGCGGCCCAGATTCCCGCGCAGACACCGGCGGGCACGCCGCAGACGATGGCCTGCGCCAGGAAGTGTCCCGCGTCCGGTCTGCCGAAGGGCACGCGGCTCTCGGGCGTTTCCGGCCGTTGACTGCTGCCCGCCATTGGGATGATCACCCCGCGCAATCAGCATGACCCCGCAGAGGGAAGCCGATACAAGACCGAGAAGCGCTCGCGCGGGAGCCGCCGCGGCCCAGGACCCGGCACCGCGGGGCCTGCCGGGGGAGGGGGTGCGCTTTTTGTTGGACGTGCCGCCGGTGATGCTGGAGTGCCCACCGCCCGGGTTGCCCCTGCTCCACAGCGGCAAGGTGCGGGACATCTTCGCCGTGGATGGGGAACGTCTGCTGCTTGTGGCCACCGACCGCCTGTCCGCGTTCGACGTGGTGTTCGGTCAGGGCATACCGGGAAAGGGTGTGGTCCTGACCCAGATGTCGGCGCTCTGGTTCGCGGCGACTGCGGGCATCGTGCCCGGGCACCTGCTGTCGCTGCGTCCGGTCGATGCGGGGCTGGGCGCGGACCTCGCCGCCGTCCTGGAGGGGCGCGCCATGGTGGTGCGGCGGGCCAGCCGCGTCGATGTGGAGTGCGTCGTGCGGGGCTACCTGGCCGGTGGCGGCTGGCGGGAATACGTCAGGCAGGGCAGCGTCTGCGGTATCCCCCTGCCCTCCGGCCTGCGGATGAACGCTCGCCTGCCGGAACCGATCTTCACCCCCGCATGGAAGAACGATGTCGGTCACGACGAGAACGTCTCCTTTGCGGCGATCCAATCCCGCCTGGGCGCCGAACTGGCCGACCGGCTGCGCGAGTGCAGCCTGCGTCTGTACGCCTTTGCCGCGGCGCGCTGCGCCGATGCCGGGATCCTGCTGGCGGACACCAAGTTCGAGTTCGGCTTCGTCGATGGTGCGCTCACCGTCATCGACGAACTGTGCACGCCGGACAGTTCCCGTTTCTGGCCGGTGGAGCGACACCGTCCCGGAGAGCCGGTGGATTCTCTGGACAAGCAGCCAGTCCGGGACTTTGTGGAGGCCTCGGGGTGGGATCTGGCGCCACCGGCGCCGGTGCTGCCCGCAGCGGTCGTCGCCGCCTGCGCGGCACGCTATCAGGATGCGCTGCGGCGGCTGCGCGGCGTACTCCTGCCCTCTGGGGCGGGTCCGGGTATCGGTGCGTAGGGGCTCCCGCGGCGGGGACGGCGTCAAAACGTGCGCAGGCAGGCACAGGGGCCTCTCGCGCAGCGGGCGGGTGGGAGATGCGGCGGAGCGAAGGGGTGGAGCCTGCCTGGGACGGGTGCGCGGGTGCCCGTGCAGGCCTGGACCCGGCGGTGCCGGCTTCGGTGGGCACGGGCGTTGTGCGGTCCGACGCCGGTGGTTGGCGCATGGATGAAACCGAGCGCGCACCCTCGCGGGGGGCCCCTGTCCCCGGCGCCTACGTCGCCTTCGACTGTGAGACCACCGGTCTGGACCCGCGCAGGGACGGATTGCTGCAGCTGGCCGCGGTGGCCCAGACCGCGCACGGCGCGCGCGAATGGTCGACCCTGGTGGACCCCGGACGGCCTGTCGACCTGCAGATCCAACGCCTCACCGGCATCACCCCGGAGCGGTTGCGGGGCGCTCCCGACCCCGAGACGGCGCTCCGGGAATTCCGTGCCTTCGTTGGGGATCTGCCCCTGGTGGCCCACAATGCCGCCTTCGACTTGGCCTTCGTGCAGACCGGGTTGCGCCACCACCGGCTCCGCCCGCTCGCCTCCCCGGTCTATGACACGCTCACCCTGGCCCGGCTCCTTGAGCCGGCGGCGGAGGGCCACCGCTTGGAAGACCTGGCGCGGCGGCGCCAGATCGTCCTGGACCGGGCACACGACGCGCTGGCCGATGCGCGCGCGGCGGGGCTGCTCTTTGGCGCGCTGCTCAGGGACCTGGCGGCGATGGACGTCCTGTTGCTGCGTACCCTGGCCCATATCCTGCGGCGCGCTCCCGACCCGCTGTCGCGGTTGATCGTGGATCTGGCTGGCGGAGCCCAGCCCGCATTCGTTCACCGGACGCTGCCTCCGATCGCCGAGGAGCCCGCGCGGGAGGATTCTCCGGCGCCTCTGCCCGAGCTGGCGGAACTCCTGCAGCAGGAGTCGCCGCTCGGGCGGTTGCTGTGCCCCTTCGAGGCGCGCCCGGGTCAGGCGCGGATGATGGGTGCCGTCGCGACAGCCTTCGCTTCCGACCGGCACCTCATCGCCGAGGCGGGTACGGGCACCGGTAAGAGCCTCGCCTACCTGCTGCCCGCGCTGGCGTGGGCGAGCAGTCAGGGGCGGCCGGTGGTGGTATCGACTCACACGGTGAATCTGCAGGAGCAACTGGTCGGCAAGGACCTGCCGCTCATCGTCGCATCCGGCGCGTTGCCGGGGCGCGTGGCGCTGGTCAAGGGCCGTGCACAGTATGCCTGTCTCAAGCTTTGGGAGGAACGCCTGCAGGTGGACCCGGATCCGGCGGATGCCCCTTTTCTGGCGCGGTTTGCGACTTGGTTGGCACAGACGGAGACGGGCGACTGCGGTGAACTGGGTCTGTTCGGCGAAGATGAAGAGAGATTCTCCACGCTGTCCGCGGACGCGGTGGCCTGTGCCGGGCGCCGCTGCCCCCACTACGACCCGTGCTTCCTGTTCCGTGCACGGCGGCGGGCGGAACTGGCCGACGTGATTGTGGTCAACCATGCCCTCCTGTTCGCGAACATGGGTGCGGATGTGCTGCCGGAGTTTGGATATCTGGTGTGCGACGAGGCCCACCACCTGGAGGACGCGGCCAGCCAGCATCTCGGGCGGGTGGTGGGAGAACGGTCGGCGGAGCGCTTCTGGCGTCTGCTGGAGCGGGGGGAAGCGGCGGGCGAGCTCGGCGGACGTCCTGCCGGAGTGCTGGCCGCGTTGCGCGCGCGCCACGCACCGGTCGGACTCCTTGCCGCCGCGGGAGGAGCGGCGACCGATGTGGTCCGGCAGTTGGATTTTGCCGCGGCCGCATTGCGCACCGCCCGCGAGGGCGCCTCCGCCTATTTCGACGGGCTGCGGGCATTTGTGGCCCGGCGGCAGGCCTCCTCCACGTACGGGCGGGCGACGGTCCGCTTCGAACCTCGCCCGGAGGGCGGAGCGGACCCCGTGTGGGACACGCTGGTGATAGCCGGGGAGCGCATGATGCAGGGGTTGGCGGATCTCGGGCGGGGGTTGGAGGCGGCCGCCGCCAGCCTGGACGACGGCTCGCCGGAAGCCGCCGCGGGGACGGAGCAGGTCGCGCAACTCCAGGGGTTGGCCGCGCGGGCGAGGGAGTTCGCGGAAGACGTTCAGCTCGCGCTTGCCGGGCGGCAGGGGTGGGTGACGTGGTGCGAGGTCGCGGAGACGCGTTCCGGCGGACAGGGGGCCGTGGTGCTCCGGGCCTGCCCGGTCGACCCCGGTCCCATCCTGGAGCGGGCGCTGTTCGCCGCGAAGCGTTCGGTTGTACTCACCTCGGCCACGCTCTCTGTCCGGGGGCGGTTCGATTACCTGCGAGGCCGGCTGGGGCTGGCGGATAACGAAGAGGGACGCCGCACGGATGAACTGATCGTGGACTCGCCCTTCGACTACCGGCTGCAGGCGCTGCTGACCGTGCCGTCCAATGCGCCTCGGCCCATTCCCGGTGACGCGCCGGCCCATGCCCGGATGATTTCGCCGTGGTTGGCGCGTCTGCTCGGTCTCAGCCGCGGCCACGCCCTGGTCCTGTTCACGTCCAACCGCCTGATGCGCGAGGTGGCTGACCTCATCCGGCCCACGCTGGAGGCTGTGGGGATCGCCTGCCTCGCCCAGGGACTGGACGGCAGTCGCTCGCATCTGGCGGCCGCCCTGCGGCGCGGCGAAGAGACGGTGGTGCTCGGGTCGGCATCGTTCTGGGAGGGCGTGGATGTGCAGGGCGACGCACTTCGCTGCCTGGTGATCGCCCAGCTCCCGTTCTGGCCGCCGGACATCCCGCTGCAGCAGGCGCGCCAGGAGAGCATCCTCGCCCGCGGCGGCAGCCCCTTCCGGGAATTGCAACTGCCCCAGGCGGTCCTGCGCTTCAAACAGGGATTCGGGCGCCTGATCCGAAGCGCCTCTGACCGCGGTGTCGCCGTGGTCCTCGATCCCCGCATCGTGACTGCGGACTACGGCCGGTCCTTCCTCGGCTCCCTTCCCGACCCGGAGATCCTGATCGGATCCGGAGAAGTGGTCCTGATCCGAGCCGCGGAGTGGTGGAGGGCCGGCATGTCGCCCTCCGCGGCTCACTGACGCGGGGACGTCGCCGAACACGGCGGGTCCCGGTTGCCGCGGATCACGTGGGCGGGGTCCACCGTGCGCCGTCACCCGCCCGTCCCATGCCGGTGTTCCGCCCGGCTGGCGTGTCCGGTGCCCCCCGGCATCCCCTTGTCTCCGGTGACCTACCGGTTTGCGCGCATTCCGTCGCCGCTGCGCAGTCGCCCGCCCACCGCCGACACCGGTATGCGGGGCACCGCGCGGGCGTAGCCTGGACGGCGGCAGATCTCGGTCGCCGGGCATCCCGCTCCGGATGGCCGGCCGGGGGGATGGGGAGATGCAGGCCTTTTACTGGTTGGTCCGGCGACATGGGGGCTGCGGTCGTTACGGCGGTACCTGGACCCATCTGGTGGCCGAAGCCGTGATCGCCGCGGCGCTGATCCTGACGGGACTCGGCATCTCGCGCTTCGCGGGGGCGCCCCTGCCTGTGATCGGCGGCCCGCGTGCGATCCTGGCGTCCAACGCTGCCCGTGCCGCCACCACTGCTTCCGCCCTGCCCACGCCTCCCGGGGCAACGTCCCCGCACCCGGCGGCAGATGTCCGGGCGGAGATCATCTCGGGTGCCACAGGGCGCGCGGTGCTCGTCGTCTCCGGACGGCAGGCCGTTCTGGTGGACGGAGGACCGCCGGACGTCGGGCTGGCGGTGGTCAGTCGTCTGCGCTCCCTCGGCATTGCGCGCCTCTCGGCCGCCTTGCTTACCGATCCCCGCGCCGGGGCGGCTCTGGGCCTGGTGGCGGTGCTGGACGCCATACCGGTGGGACGAATCCTCGATCTGGCGCCGGGGAGTTCCTGTGCGGCCCATGCCGCGGTGCTGGCCGACGCCAGGGCGCATGCGACGCCGGTGCAGCCCGCGCAGCGCGGAACGTCGGTGGCGATCGGCCCGGCGCAGGTCCAGGTCCTGTGGCCGGCGAGCGACCTGACACAGCCGGGTGCGCTTCCCACCGGTCCCGGACTGGTGCGTCTGGTCGACGGCTCGGTGCATGTGCTCTTGGCCGGCGGTATCGACCCTGGCCAGTTGCCGGCCATCCAGCGCCTCGGGTCGGACCTGGGGGCCCAGGTACTGGAGCTTCCCGCCCAGAGTGGGACCGGATGGACCTCCGACCTGCTTCGCCTGGTATCTCCCCGGGTGGCGATCCTCGAACCGCCGCTGGCTGGCTCGGAGGACACCACGGCACTGCAGCGGCTCGCCGCCGCCCGGGTGGTGACGCTGGAAGCCACTGCCCACGCGGACTTACAGTTGCAGACCGATGGCCACGGGCTCATCCTGTCCTTTGATCCGGGGCTTCCCGGACACCCGGCGTCCCCGGCCGCCTCCACCCCCGCGCCGGCTCCCGGTAGCGGTAGCGCGTGCGCCTGAATCGGGTAGGGGGGGCTCCGGTCCTACGACCGGAACCCCCCGGCTCGGGCTTTCCAGGTTGCCCCTCTGCACCGCCGGCGCGCGGTGTCAGTCGCGCGCCTCCGCGCCACTGACCGACTCGGCGTCCGAGCCGATCAGCCGGCGCTCCGCAAAGCGGACCATCTTGCGCACCATGTGACCGCCGATCGTGCCGACCTCACGGGTCGTCATCTCTGCCCAGCCGCGTTCGCGGATGTCGTCGCGCAGACCGAGCTCGTCGGCCACTTCGTACTTCAAGCGATCCAGGGCATCGTCCGCCTCTGGCAGAGCCGGCTTCCGCCGTCGCTTCGACAGGCGTATCGCCTCCCCCGCAATTTCGGACCCGCCCGAGCCGTCTACAGTGTGCCGCTGTGCCCGGCGCCTCACGCTGGGAACGCAAGGGCCGGCCGGCGGCTTCAGCCGGCGCCGGGTATGGCGGGCCTCCGGAGCGCATACAGCTCTGGCGGGGGTGACATCATGCGGACTGCCGCCGCCGGGCCGGCACTCGGTCCCCGCTTCCAAGCCGGCGCCGTCGTCGCGGGTGTTCTGGCGACCTTCCTTGTCAGCCTGGCCGCCGCAGCCCTGCTGGCGCTCATGGTCTATGCGACGTCCATCACCGAGCAGAGCGCCAGCGCCCTGCTCTTGGTCATCGGTCTCGGCAGCCTGGCCGCCGGCGCCGGATACGGCGCCCACCTGGCGCGCGGGCTTGGTTGGGCCCACGGGCTGGCAACCGGGCTTGTCTACATAACGCTTTCGTTGGCGCTGTCGCCGCTGTTGTTCCCAGGGAGTTGGAGCCTGGGCGGAGCCCTACTACGGCTGCTGCTGGGGGGGGCGGTCGGTACGCTCGGCGGCGTTTTCGGCGTAAATCTCTGACAGCGGCGCTCACACCGGCGTCGGACAGCGGTGTCCGCCGGCCGAGCGGCCACGGTGGCGATTGTGGCGTGCATGGTGCGACGCCGGAGGCTTGGTGCCGGCCACGGCTGTGGCACGTCCGCCACATTCTGAGCGCCGCCGGCGGGGAGGGGCTGCGGGGGCAATGTCGGCGTGATGCCGCTGCACGCGCGGCATTCGCGGTCCGGGTGACCAGGCTTGCGCCGCCCGGTCCCTCCGGGCCTTGCGCCGCGCGTTATTTCCGGCGCTGGGAGCACCGAGGCAAGATGGCGGGGACGCGGGCGCGGCGCGTGCCCGGGGATGGTGACGCAGAGACGGGATTCGCCCCGAACCAGGGCGGAGGCGCGTAATGTAGAGATATTCACCGCTGCGGATCCGGGGTGGGGGGAGATTGTGGCAGCGGGGCAGCGGGAGGCGGGCACGGTCCCCTCGGACGTGTATAGTGGGTGGCAGTCGATGTATATGACTGCGGTGATCGACCCCTGCCGCTGGCATCCACCGACGCGGCGCCGTCGGCTGGCGCGCATGTCCCGGTGCGGGTCGGCGGAAGGGGCGTTCGGGTGCCGAGCGGTCGTGCCTGCGCCACGGGGGGCCGGGAGGAAGCCGGCAGGCCGGGCGCAAGCGCAGCGTGCGCGCCGCGTGGGACCTGCAGGACGGGCTGGCGTGTGCGGTGGCGCCGGTCCCGGCGGAGAGGAGGCGACGGCGTGCAGATCGGGGACCTGGGGAGTGCGGTGAGCGAGTGGTCCCAGATGCTGTCCCAGGCCATCGTCCTGCCCCTGCGCCGCGGTGGAGGCCGGCGCCGCGCGCCCCTGCGGACAGTGGCGCGAGCGGGCGGTGCGGTCCGGAACTTCGCGGTGCGGATGCGCGGAAGCTTATACCTGGCCGCGGGCGGGTTGGCTGACGACCTGGTGGTCGAGTTGATCCACAGCGTCGGGGGACGCAAGGCGCGTGCCGCCGTCCTGCCCTCGGCCACCTACGCTTTCGCCGCGGCGGGCGAGCGCTACCGCCGCTGCCTGCTGCGTTTTGGCATGGAGCACGTGGAGACGGTGGAAGTCGCCACGCGGGCGCAGGCCGACGATCCGGCGGCGGCGGCGGCTCTGGGGGCGGCGGACCTACTGGTGCTGGGCGGGGGGGATCCGGAACTCTTGCTCTGCGCCATCCGCGACACCGCGGTCGAGGCTGCCCTTGTTGCGGCTCTGGTACGCGGCGCCACGCTGGCCGCGATCGGCCCGTCGATCGAGGCCAGCGGGGAGTGGTATCTCCCTGCGGCAGACGCGCAGGCCGATCGTGTGTCCGCCGGTCCGGCCGGGCTGCATCGGGGGCTCGGCCTGCTGCCGCGCCTCATGGTGGCGGCCGGGCCGTACGCGGGGGCTCGGGTCGGCGCGGTCTTCGGCGCGGCGCTGACGGCGGGTATCCAGGCACTGGTGCTGGACGCGCGGTCTACTTTGGTGGTCCGTTCCGGCTGGCAGGCCGAGGTGCGGGCCGGCACAGTGCTGGCGATCGGTGGGGATGCAGAGGCGGCTGGAGGCGGTGGGCGGGGTCCGATGGGGGCGGCACCCCTCGGAGGCGTGTATACCCGTGTGGCGCCGGCGGGGTGGCGCCTGGACCTGGCCGCTCACGTCGTCTTGCCTCCCGGTGCGGTGGTCGGCGCCGAACATCCCTAGTGGCAGTTTAAGAGCGGTCGAGGGTGACGGCGGTCCAGGGCTTGCCGGAGAACGGGTTGGCGACTTTCAGTGCGTAGTACCTGTCTTGGCTGGTTTGGGCACCTCCGGGTGGAAGCGCTGGAGATCGA
>JAJZMB010000078.1 GCA_021803205.1 Bacillota bacterium
AAGACGGAAGATCGCTGCAGTGCCGCCGCTCCAGGACATCGAAGAACGCGCTCCGAAGGGATTGTGCTGCATGGGCTCCTCCTGACTCTGCGCTGAGGGGCAGGGATGCACCGGCGCCGGGCGCCGGCGCCGCGCCCCCTACGCCGCCGGGGACAGTCGTCCGCCCGCGCTTGCACGCGGAGCACATCCCTTGGCCTGCTCGACTGTCAAAGAGAAACGGTACGCCTCACGCTCCGCACGGTGCATTGTACCAGATGCGACGCCTTGGAGAAGGCGGTGCACTGGCCGCTGACGGCGGGGCAGAGGTCGGTTTCCACCGCGGACACCAACCGCGGGGCCCTGGAGCACTGGGCGCAGCGGAAAAAGGGTCTCGAAGAAGCGGATCTGTGCAGCAGCCGACGCTGCCCTGCCCAACGGCAGGGGCTTGCGCGAGCCCCTGCGCTCAAGCGCGCCGCCGCTCCGCTCAGGCCTGGCCTGAAGGGGCGAGGCTGCGGATGAACAGATCACGCAACTGGCCTGGAGACACCACCGACGGCGCACCGGTCATGGGATCGCCCGCTCGGGCGTTCTTGGGGAAGGCGATCACATCCCGGATCGTATCGGCACCGGCGCACATCATGGCCAGACGGTCGAGGCCGAAGGCGATGCCTCCGTGCGGCGGCGCACCGAACGACAGGGCCTCAAGCAGAAAACCGAATTTATCTGCGGCGTCCGCGTCCGAAATGCCCAGAGCGGCGAACACCCGGGCCTGCATGGCCCGGTCGTGGATGCGTATGCTGCCCCCGCCGACCTCTGTGCCGTTGACGACCATGTCGTAGGCCTGCGCGCGCACCGCTGCCGGCTCCGTCTCCAGCAGCGCCAGATCCTCCGCGCGCGGAGCCGTGAATGGATGGTGCACGGCGACGAACCGCCCCTGGTCCGGATCCCACTGCAACAGCGGGAAGTCCGTCACCCAAAGCGCGCGCCACACGCCCTCCGACTCCCGCAGACCGAACCGGTCGGCCGCCCACAGCCGCAGCCAGCCGAGCACGGCCGCCGCGACATCCCGCCTGTCGGCGACGGCCAGGACCGCATCGCCAGGCCTGCCGGCCGTCGCGCCGAGCAGAGCCTCGAGCTCCCCGTCGGAGAGGAACTTGGCGATCGGCGAACGCACGGCGACGCCCGCCGCCCCTACCCGCCGCTCCCCCTCCCCACCGAGCAGAAACCATGCCAGGCCGCCCGCACCGCGCTGCCTGGCCTCGACGGTCAGCGCATCCAATTCGCGCCGCGCCAGGGCCGCGCCGCCGGGAACGCGCAGGGCGCGCAGCACTCCCCCGGAACCGATGGCCCCGCCGAAGCCCTTGAACTCTGTGCTCAAGAACGCCGCGGTCAGATCGGCGATCTCGACACCGATGCGCAGGTCAGGCTTGTCCGACCCGAACCGCGCCATCGCCTCCGCATACGTCAGCCGCGGCAGGGGATCGGGCAGCACCACGCGCGCCGCCTTTCCGCAGGCATGACGGACCATATCCTCGGCCAGCGTCATCACCTGCTCCGGACCGACAAAGGACATCTCGATATCGATTTGCGTGAACTCCGGCTGGCGGTCCGCGCGCAGGTCCTCGTCGCGCCAGCAGCGCGCGATCTGAAAGTATCGTTCAAATCCCGCGACCATCAGCAGCTGCTTGTACAGTTGGGGCGATTGGGGTAGCGCGTAAAAGTGGCCGGGAGCGGTCCGGGCCGGCACCAGATAGTCCCGCGCGCCCTCCGGGGTACTGCGGGTAAGCGTGGGGGTCTCGATCTCATAAAAGCCCGCGGCGTCGAGATGATCGCGCACCGCCTTGGTCAGCACGTGCCGCAGGCGCAGATTGCCCTGGAGCACCGGGCGCCGCAGGTCCAGGTACCGGTAGCGCAACCGGATCGACTCTTCCACCTCTCCGCCCACGTCGATCCCGAAGGGCAGGGGCCGGGCGCGCCCGTACACCTCCGCATCCACCGGCTCGATCTCGACTTCCCCGGTCGGGAGCTTCGGGTTGCGGCTCTGCTCCTGCCGCAGCCGGACGCTGCCGCGCACACCCACTGTCCACTCGACGCGCCAGTCCTTGGCCTGCTCCCACAGCGCGCCGGAACGGAGGGGGTCGATGACCAGTTGCGCCAGTCCAGTGCGGTCCCGCAGGTCGATGAACAACAGCCCTCCGTGATCACGCGCCGAATCGACCCACCCGCAGAGCGTGACCTCGGAACCCGCGTCGGCCGATCTCAAGTCCCCGCACCACGCGCTGCGCTCCAATCGCATGCCTTGGGCCTCCCCCGCTTGGTCCACCAGGAACCGGGACAGCGCCGGGAAGTCTCAGGCTCCGCCGGCATCCGCCAACGCCCGCAGGATATCCTCCGGCGCAAGATCTCGCTGCTGGTGCGTCCGCATGTCCCGGAGGCTCACCGCGCGGCTCGGTCCTCCCAGCACCGCCACATGGCGCGCCCCCAGCCGGTCGGCGTGACGGAACTGGGCCTTGAGGCTGCGGCCGAGGGGGTCGAATTCCGCCACAAGGCCGGAGCGCCGCGCCTGTACGCAGAGGTCGAAGGCCCCGGCGGCGTCCTCGCCGGCCACGAAGAGGTCACAACCGGCCCGGGGTTCGCCCCCGACGCCCTCCAACTCCAGCGCGGCCAGCAGGCGCTCCATGCCGAGGCCGAAGCCGGCTGCCGGAAGCTGCGGCCCGCCAAGGGAGGCCACCAGACTGTCGTAGCGGCCCCCGCCGCCCAGCGCCGCCTGGGCACCAATGCCGGCGTGGGCGAACTCGAAGACCGTGCGTGTATAGTAGTCGAAGCCGCGCACCAGCAGGGGGTCCGGCTCATAGGACAGGTGCGCCCGATCGAGCAGTGTGCGGAGCCCCGCAAAGTGCTCGGCGCACTCGGGGCAGAGATGGTCGACCGACCGCGGCGCGCCAAGGGCGGCCGGACGGTCGACCTTGCAGTCCAGCAGGCGAAGGGGATTCTGTCCCCAGCGCCGCCGGCAGTCGGCGCACAGGTCGGGCAACCGCTCCCGGTAATATTCCAGCAGCGCCTCACGGTATCGGGGGCGGCAGCGGTCGCAGCCGATGCTGTTGATGCGGACCACAGCCGAGCGAATCCCGGCGGCGGCGAGGAAATCGGCCATGAGCACAATCAGTTCCGCGTCCGCCACCGGTCCGGCGACCCCGAAGCACTCGCAGCCGAACTGGTGATGTTCCCGCAACCGACCGGCCTGCGGGCGCTCATAGCGGAAGGCCGAGAGGGTGACATAGAAGACCTTGATCGGAAGCGCGCCGCCCAGCAGGCCTCCCTGCATGCAGGCGCGGACCACCGGGGCGGTCCCCTCCGGTCGCAGCGTCAGGGATCGGCCGCCGCGATCGCTGAAATCGTAAGTCTCCTTCTGCACCACGTCGGTCGAGTCGCCGATGCGGTGAATCAATTCCGTATGTTCGAAGGTCGGGGTGCGAATCTCCCCGAATCCGGCCCGCGCGGCCGACTCCCGCGCGATCCGCTCCACGCGCCGCCAGCGCGGGGTCTCGTCGGGCAGCACGTCCTCCGTGCCCCGCGGTCGAGTCGACACCGGCTCCGCCAAGTCGCCATCCGCCTCCCCCGGTCCCCGCGGCGAGACGCAAAAACGACCCCTCCCCTTCCCCGGGGCGAGGTCGTCTCACGGTCCCACCCAGATTCTCCGGCCGGCGCATCTGCCGGTCGGCCTCCACCCGTATCGCATCGGGTCCGCCCCGTAACGCCGGGCCGCGCCGCGCAAAGGCACGGATAGGGCTCGCGGGGGTGTGCGCATGCCGCCGGCGCCGGCCTTCCACCCTCTGGCCGACTCTCTGTTGCCGGTCGCGAACATGCCGGCCCACGTCATCGCCGAGGCAAGTGTAGGGTGCCCGAGGGCAGCGGGTCAAGGACCGGCGCGGGCGACCGGCGCCCAAGCATGAGTGGGCCGATCTGGCCGGGGCGGCATGGTGCAGCGCGCGGCGGACCGGCGCGAAGGACTGCCCGCCGTGGCGGTGGAGGGCGCACATCTGCGGGATGGATGCGGCAGGGCCGGTTGGTACTGCAAGCGCCGGTGCGTATCCATCCACCATCCGTTGCGTTCACCGTAATCGGCGCCCGTCCCCATCCGGCGTCCGGGAACCCCAAGCCTGATTGCAGGCCTGGAGGCCCTCCGGTGGCCGGGGACATGAAAACATTGGCCTCGCAAAACCGGATGTTTGGGCACGTACCTACGGACCGGGCACCGGGACGAGGCGGAAGCGCGGATCGAAGCGACCGCCCGACCAACGCCGGCAGCAACGCCCACAGGCGTAGTTCACCCGGCGCCGATAGTGGTAGCGCATACCGCAGCACGGGCAGACATACAGGCGCAGACGTCGTCCGCCGGATCGCTGCAGCGGGAGACCGTGCGCCGGCGCCCCGTGGGCGGTGAGGAGCCGCTGGAACACCGGACTGTCCTCACGGTGGTGCACGCCCTGCCGGAACAGCCACCAGTGGCAAAGTTCATGCAGGAGGATGCGCATGGTTTCCTCGTAGCCGTATCGGAGATAATACGGCAGGGAGACCCGAATCACCCGCGTCGCCGGGGTGTAGTCCCCTGCCCGATAACGCAGGCGCGGCGCCCAGCGCACCGTGCCCGGAAACCGTAGCCCGAAATGGGCCAGGGCCAAGGCATCCGCCCACGCCCGCACCGTCGCGACATCCGGGGGCGCACCTGCGGCCGCGCCCGCCAGGCCGGGCAGCGGGGTTGGCTTTGCGTCGGTCTGGTTGGTCACAGGCGGCCGCTTTTCCCCGCCGGACCCGGCAATCCTCCTCTGGCATCCGCCCCCGGCCGCGCACCTGCGTACCCGGCGCGGGCCGTAGTGCGGTGCAGAACCGCCGGACTGCGCCTGCCCACCGCTTCCCCGCCCGGCGGATATGGGCGCCCGCCTTCCCCGCCTGGCCCCATCGTCCGCGCCGGAACGCCGCTCTCACACGGTGACTGGGCGCGACTGCGGTGCAGGTGCCACCGCCATGAGCGTGAACCCCACGTACAGGACGATCCAGCCGAGGGACATGGTCCCCCAGAAGCCGGCCCCGTGCCCGAGCCGCGCCATGGATCCAGCCGCGGCGATGCCAAGCGTGCCGACGGCGATCAGTCCGTTGCCCCAGACGAAGTTCCATGGCCGGTGCTGGAAGAGTGCCTGCACCACAGAGCGCAGAGCGACCCCGACCACGGCGACCGTACCCAGGGTGTTGCCCACAATGACGGGTATGATGACCAGCGGCGAGGTCACGGCCGCGCTCCCCGCCCCTGAGGCCAGGAGCGCCAAGGCCGCTGCATCCAGCGGGAAGACGGCGAGGCCGACCGCGGCCAGTACGGCACAGAGCGCGGTGACGGCGATCAACAGTCGCGCCCACAGCGGTCGCGGCAACAGGTAGGCGCTGCCCACACCCAGCAGTGGCGCCACCAGTACCGCCCCGCCCATGTAGTAGAGCCGGAACAGCCAGGCGTTATCGCCGCCCAGCACGGACCCGATATACGCCAGGGCACCGATGAGTCCCCAGGCCAGGGACAACACCCAGGCCAACTGCTGCGGGCGGTGGCGCGCGCGCCACTGTCGTAGCACGGCGCCCGTGAGCCCGGCCAAGACCAGGGCGCTGATGGCGGGAAAAACGATCAACGGCCACACCTCCAAATGCGCCGCATGCGGGCACGCGAGCCGCCCTGCCCGCAGGAGGACGGCCTGGGGCCGGGACAGGACGCCGCAGCCGCCCCGGAGGCACCCCAGCGAAAGCGGCCACTCGCGGATACACGCCGGCAGGACAGCAGCGCTCCCCGGCCCACGCCGATGCCCCGCGCCCCGAACGGGTGTCGGGGAGCGCAACAGCATCCCGGTGACACGACCGGCACCGGTACCGGCACCAAAAGCCGCACGGGCGCTTTGCAGCGCTCTCCCACGGAGGGGTATCAAAAAATGCGGCCACTGTCCAGAAGAATCGTCACCGGCCCCGTGTTGTCTGCGCGAATGTCCATGTCCGCGCCGAAGACGCCCTCCCGCACCATGAGGCCGTGCCCACGGAGGGCTGTGGCCAGGGACTGAAGCAGCGAGCGCCCCTTTTGCGGCGGCGCGGCCCCGGTAAAGTCGGGCCGCCTGCCCCGCCGCACGTCTCCGTACAGCGTGAATTGCGGGATGAGGAGGAGTTCCCCGCCGATATCCAGCAGAGACAGGGTCATGCGGGGCGGTCCCGCGGCTCCGCCCGTGGCCGGAAACACCCGGAGACGGGCGAGCTTGTCCGCGATATAGCCGACATCCGCATCGCCGTCGTGCGCTCCCGCGGCGGCGAAGACGCAGAGGCCGGGGCCGATGGCGGCCACCGGGACCCCACCGACGGAGACGGAAGCGGACGAAACACGCTGCGCCACCACGCGCACTGCTGCCCCTCCCCCGCGCGCACGCATCGACGGCCGGACACCGCACGGCCCCCGGCGCACTCGGCAACCCTCCCCCGCGCGCACGCATCGACGGCCCGGCGCAGGTGCGCCCACGGCCCGGAGGCCGGATCGCCGCCCGCCGACCCTCCCCGGTGGCAAGCACTCGCCCTGTGGATTCACCGGGGGCAAGAGCCGCGGCTGCCCTCCAGGCCCGGGTCACGCCAACGCCGGCACGCGACCGACCACCGGCACCACCTCCGGCGAACGCCGGAGTGCGGACCGAGCAGGGCACCGCGCGAGCCGAACCCTCGCGCCGTGCCCCTACTACTGTCCTCCGCACTGGCAAGCCCTGGGCCGAAATGGGGACTCATGAAGCGGCGAATCGGGCCTGCCCGTCCGTTCACACCCTTTGGGGCCGCCTTTCCGACCGCTGAGCCGATGTTCCGGACCGTCGCCGGCGCCAACTGCCACCAGTGCGCAGGACAGTGTGGGACGGCTCGGCTAAAGCCGGCTTCCGCACTGGCCGCGAATCGTCGACCCTTGGGGGACAAGGGATATCGGAGCAGTGGCCGCAGCGGGTAGACGGTGGCCTCGTGCTTGTCGGCCCTCGACCTAAAGGAGTTTCGAGGCTCACTCCCTTCGCCCTCACGGACTACGGCCTGGTCGTCGCGCTGTCTACGCTCGGTTCCGCTGCCCTCACGAGCATCGGCCCAAGACTCGATTCGCCGTGGATGGCTGGCCCTTCGGCAGCGGGAATTTCACCCGCTCGATACGGTCGGCTTGTCTCGTCGCACCCGCGGCCACCTACCGCGGTCCACCAAGGGCCCGCAGGCCCCGGCTCTTGCTCCGCACAGTCCGCTCCGCGGACAGGACGTCCCGCACGCGCAGGATCTTGCGCCGCACCACGAGGAATTCCTCCAGGTCCCGGACCTCCATGACCACGTCGATCAACGCCTGCCCCGCCCTGGTTCCGCCCCTGGCCGAGGCGAAGAGGATGTTGTGCCGCCCTTCGGCCACGATCTGGGTAATGTCCGAGAGGAGGCCCGGGCGGTCGTAGCCGGTGATCTCAATCTCCACCGGGTATGCGGCCGCGTGCACCGAGTCCCAGGAGACGTCGATCACGCGGCCGGGCTCTTCGCGGTGGTTCTGCAGGTTCGGGCAGTCCGGATGGTGGATGCTCACACCCCGCCCCCGCGTGACGTAGCCCATGATCGGGTCGCCGGGCACCGGATGGCAGCACCGCGAGAACCGGACCAGGACGTTGCGCTCTCCCTTCACCCGCACCGCGTCCACCATGGTGGGCGGCGCGCTCGGGGCGCCGCCCACCGGGAGTTCCAATACGGCCCCCGCCGCCTCCATCGCACCGGCCGCCGCCTGGCGGCGGCGCTGCATCTCCCGTACGCGTCCGACGACCTGCGCCGCGCTGGCGCCCCCGAAGCCCACGGCCGCCAACAGGTCTTCCACATCGGGGAACGAGAAGCGGGCGGCTGCCTCACTCAGCCGTTCCGCCCTGAGCATCTCCGCCGGATCACATCCCTGGCGCCGGCATTCCCGCTCCAGACTCTCCCGCCCGAGACGCAGGGCCTCGTCCCGCCGTTCCTTCTTCAGCCACTGGCGAATGCGGTTCTTCGCCACCCCGGTGCGCACGATGGACAGCCAGTCCGGGCTGGGACCGTGGCTGGCGCCGGTCAGGATTTCCACAATGTCGCCGTTCTGCAGCCTCGTTTCCAGCGGCGCGATGCGCCCGTTGATCTTTGCGCCGGCACAATGATTGCCGACCTCCGTATGTACCCGGTAGGCGAAGTCGATCGGCGTGCTGCCCGCCGGCAACTCGAAAACGTCGCCGCCCGGGGTGAAGACGAACACCTCGTCCGCAAACATGTCGATTTTCAACGATTCCATGAATTCGCGGGCGTCTTTCAACTCCCGCTGCCAGTCGAGGATCTCGCGCAGCCAGGAAAGCTTGCGGTCGAAGTCCCGGTCGGTGCGGCCACCCTCCTTGTACGTCCAGTGCGCCGCGATTCCGTATTCCGCCGTGCGGTGCATCTCCCGCGTACGGATCTGGATCTCGAACGGCTCGCCCTCCGGAGGGATCACCGTAGTGTGCAGAGACTGGTACATATTGGACTTGGGCATGGCGATGAAGTCCTTGAACCGGCCCGGCAACGGCTTCCATACCGTGTGCACCACACCCAGGACCCCATAGCAGTCCTTGATCGTCTCCACAATGACCCGGACGGCTACCAGATCGTAGATCTGGCTGATGTCCTTACCCTGCTGGTACATCTTCTGGTAAATGCTGTAGAAGTGTTTGGCCCGGCCGCTGATATCCGCAGAGATGTCCACTTCCGCCAGACGGGCGCCGAGTTCGGCGATCAGCACCTGCGTGTACCGCTCGCGCTCATGGCGCCGTTGAGAGATGCGGCGCGCCAGATCATAGTAGGCCTCGGGATCGATGTAGCGGAGCGCCAGGTCTTCCAGTTCCCACTTGAAGCGGAAGATGCCCAGGCGATGAGCCAGGGGCGCGAAGATCTCCAGCGTTTCCTCCGACATCCGCCGCTGACGCACGGGATCGAGGTGGCCGAGGGTGCGCATGTTGTGGAGCCGGTCGGCCAGTTTGATGAGCACCACGCGGATGTCCCGGGCCATGGCCAAAAACATCTTGCGGAAGTTCTCCGCCTGCACCTCCGCACGGGTGCGCGCCGTAAGCCGCTCCAGCTTGGTCGCGCCGTCGACGAGGGCGGCGATCTCGGGACCGAAGGCGGCCGTGAGGTCCGCCAGTGTCACCGACGTATCCTCAACGACATCGTGCAGCAGCCCGGCGGCGATGGTTGGTGCGTCGAGCTCGATTTCCGCAAGAATGCCGGCCACCGCCACGGGATGGACGATATACTCCTCACCGGATACGCGCCGCTGGCCGGAGTGGGCCGAACGGCTGAACTCATACGCCCGGCGCACAAGATCCTCACCCGAACCGGGCAACCGGGCGACACGCGAGAATAGACGTTCCGCGGTCCATTCCGCGGGTCGGTCGGACGGGGCAACAGCGAGTATATCGACCGCAGGGCCCGCCTCCGGCAGTACCGGTTCGGTCGGCATCGCCACGGCGACCCCCTTCGCCCCAGCGCAGGGCTCTTCCAGTATACAGGCCGCGTCGTACCGGAGCGCATACCGCTGCCGACCAGAGCCGGAACGCTCCCGGAAGGCGCTACTTCCGGTCGTTGCGATCGCTGCGCCGGCGGAGGAAGGCCGGGATGTCGAGTTCCTCCCCGGAGAAGGGCTTGAGCGGAAGATCGGCGATGTCCTGCGGGCGCTGGCCGCGCTGATCGAAGCCAGTGGCGATGACCGTGATGCGCACCTCATCCTCCAGGCTCTCGTCGATGACGGCACCAAAGATGATCATCGCGTCCGGATCCGCGGCCTGAGTGATGATCTCCGCGGCCTCGTTGACCTCAAACAGGCCCAGATCGGCATCGCCGGTGATGTTCAGCAGCACCCCGCGCGCACCCTCGATCGAGGTCTCAAGCAGCGGGCTGTTGATCGCGGCCCGCGCCGCTTCCGCCGCCCGACTGTCCCCCTTGCCGACGCCGATACCCATCAGCGCCGATCCGGTCTCGGACATGATGGTCTTCACATCGGCGAAATCGAGGTTGATCAGTCCGGGGACGGCGATCAGGTCGCTGATGCCCTGCACGCCCTGGCGCAGCACGTCGTCGGCCATGCGGAAGGCCTCGACGAACGGCGTGCGCTTGTCCACCACCTGCAGCAGCCGGTCGTTCGGAATGGTGATCAGGGTGTCCACCTGCTGCCGCAGATTGCCGATGCCCTTCTCCGCCTGCTGCAGACGCCGACCGCCCTCAAAGGTGAAGGGCTTGGTCACCACGCCGACGGTCAGGGCCCCGCCCTCCTTACCGATCTGGGCGATGACCGGCGAGGCCCCGGTGCCGGTCCCGCCGCCCATGCCGGCGGTGACGAAGACCATGTCCGCACCCTTGAGGGATTCCGCGATCGCCTCGCGCGACTCCTCGGCGGCCTTGCCGCCGATCTCCGGGTTGGCTCCTGCTCCGAGGCCGCGCGTCAGGGCGGAACCGATCTGGATCTTGGTCGTGGCTTCCGAGCGCGCCAGCGCCTGGACGTCGGTGTTGATCGCGATGAACTCGACGCCCCGCAGACCAGAGCGAATCATGCGGTCGACCGCGTTGTTGCCGCCGCCGCCCACACCGACGACCTTGATCACAGCGTAGCGGTGCTCGTCCACGTCAAAGTCCAGCAAAGCTCTCCCCCTTTATCTGCGCCACCCCGACCAGGGCCACGCCACCGCCCGCCGACCTGACGCACCCGCCCCTACCGCGGGCACGATATTTGCCCACCATTTCGGCCTTCCCCCCGAAGGGGCCTTCCGTTCTTCCGTTCGGTCCGCGGCAGAGTTTTCACGCGCCATCGGCAAAGGGGCGCGGCCGCGCCCCTTTGCCGATGGCCTCACTCCCGCCGCCACAGTCGGAAGGGCCAGGGCCGACGTTCCACTCCGGCAGCGATCGGCATGAGCCGCCGCCCTCCGTTGCGCCCGCGCGCCGCCCATTGCAGCAGACCCACGCAGGCCGCCGCCTCGGGAGTGCCGAGTACACCCTCCACCCCCAGGGGGCCGCCACAGCGCACCGGGACCCCCAAGATGCGCATGGCCACGGCAGAGAGGCCGCGCAGGCGGCTGCCGCCGCCGGTGAGCACCGCCCCGGATAAGATCAGGTCGGACAGTCCGCCGTCCTGCAAGAGTCGGGCCACCCGCTCCAGAATCTCCTCCACCCGCGCCTGGACGATCTCCGCCAGCAGCCGTTCGGTCGCCTGCTCCCCGCCCGCCGGCACCGGCCCGTCCGCGCCGGTGCCCTCCGCCGGCGGGAGAGAGAGTCCGTCCAACGGCCGATCGGCCGCGGAGCGGATGTCCGCCGTGGCCAGCCGCCGCTTGAGATCCTCGGCGGCATCCCGGGGGATGCGCAGCCCCTGCGCGATATCCGAGGTGATGTGCTCACCCCCCAGCGGGATCGTCGCCGAGCCGACGGCCTCGCCGGCCACCAGCACCCCGACCTGGGTCGCGCTGGCCCCGATGTCGCACAGGAGCACGCCCTGCCCGCGCTCCTGGTCGCTCAGGACGGACTCCGCCGCTGCGAGGGCACACACGGCGAAGTTCTCCACCTGCACCCCGGCGGCGTCGGACGCGCGGAGCAGGTTGGCGAGCAGGTTTCCGTGACAGGCGACCAGGTGGGCACTCACCGCGAGGCGGCCCGCCGCCATGCCGACCGGCTCGCGGCAGCCTTCGTACCCGTCCACCGTGTACTCCTGAGCGATGGCATGCACCAACCGGTATCCGGGCGGCAGATCCGTACGGCGCACCTCGGCCATGAGATCGGCGACGTGCCCTGGGCCCACTGGACCCGGCGGGTCGATGCGCAGTTCGGCCTCCCGGTTGCAGGAAAGGATTTCACCGCCGGCGGACCCCAGCATCAGCGGCGGCAGCGGTATGCCGGCGACCCGCCTCGACCGTTCCGCCGCCGCGGCGATCGCGGCACTCGCCGCACCCAGATCGACGACCGCACCACGCCGGACCCCGGAACAGGGCTCCTGCGCAACCGCCAGGACGCGCAACCCCCCGTCCTCGGGGGCGGCGAGTGCGACGATCACCTTGCTGCTCCCGACATCCATGGCGGCAACCGCCGGTGCGCGCCGCAGCGGTCCCATGACCATCGGCCCTCCCCAGGCGGCCGCCGCAGCGCGCCGCCTCCGCCCGGGACGGGGACGGAACGTGCGCCGCCCCGACCGCAAGCGCCGCCCAGCCATTCCGCCGCCAGGGACGGACGGAACCGCCGCGCGAATCTGGCGCCGGTAATTCACCCCGGTCCGAGCAGTTCCTGTCGGTCGGTCCCCTCCCCGGCGGCGCGCGTCATCCGGCCACCGACGGCGGGAGCGGGCACGGCTTCCACGAAGCGCCGCCGGCTTTGGTCCGTACCGCGGGTGTCAGCGGAGCCGCGAGATCGATCGCGGTGAGGGTGACGCCGCCGCTGCGCGCGCAGGAAAGGATGCCCAGCAGCTCTTCGGTCTTTAGGGAGGCCTGGGCACCGTTGCCGTAATCGGCCGGGACGCCGCCGGAAGTCAATACCCCCACACTGCCGGCCGCATCGACCGTGACCTCGGATATCTGTTTGCCGACCGTGCCTCCAAGCGCCTGCGCCACACGGAGCGCCCGCCGCACGGCCGGACCGGGGACCACGGTCCCCGCGGTCGGCGCCGTCAGGTGCACCCCGGCGATCAGCGGCAGCTCCGGCGGGAGTCCCTGCGCTGTGACATGCGCCGCGCCCCCTTGGTCCGGCAGAGCCCGCAGCAGCAGTCCGCCGGCGGTCACCTCCCAGGCGGTCCCCCCGTCCTGCAGTAACGCGGCAGGCGTGCGCTCCGTGACGGCCACCAGGAGTCCGTTCGGCCACAGGATGCGGAAAGAGGCATGGGAGATGAGAGGGTCGGCCTCGATCCGCCGGGCCAGAACCCATGTGCGCAGCTGCCAGGTATAGCTCCCCTCGGGGAGCGCGAGGTCCGCCTCGACCTCTGCCGGAGTGGCCTGCCGCAGCCCGGTGATCACCAGCCGGGAGAGCAGGAACGGGCGGGTGTGCAACACGCCCGCCACCGCGGCCACCAGCAGCGCGGCGGCCATGGCCAGTCGCAGGCGGCGTCTCGACGGCGACGCGGGAACGGCTGGCGCGCGACCGCTCGGCCGCCGCGTTCCGCTCCAACCCGGCGCCCACGCTCGCGCCGCGCGCAACCGCGCATTACGGGGACGTCTCCGTGGCCGGGAAGGCTCCAGATCCTCGCCGGGCACGCCGTCGGCGACCTCCCGTTGCACCCGCATTCTGCACGGCACGGCCCGCCGGCGGTTTTCTGCGCGGGGCTGGCACGCACGGTCGCGGACATCTGCGCCGGAAATCTTCCCAGGCATCCGCGCAAAGCGACAAACACGCGTGCGCGGACGCTGCGCAGCCGTCTCCCGGCCCGCAGCGGACGCCGGCACGCCGCTTCTCGCCGCCGCCCGCATACCCGCACCTCAGCGCGCCCAACCTAACACCCGCGGCACAGCCGCGGTCCGACTCCGGACTGTCCACCGCTTCCGCTCGGATGAGCCCCGTCTTTGAAACGCGGCCCCCGTCACGTGCGGCGGGCGGCCCCGGGAGGAATAGCCTTGCGAGCGGAGACGCGGATCAGTTTCGCCGCTCTGGCAACCGTCCCTTTCGTCATGGTGCTTTCGAACTCCATGATCATCCCCGCCCTGCCCGCCATCCAGAAGGCGCTCGGGCGGAGTCTCTTCCAAGTGGGTCTGCTGATCACGGCGTTCTCTGTCTCCGCCGGTCTGGTCATCCCCATCGGGGGCTACCTCTCGGACCGATACGGGCGCAAGAAGGTCATGATCCCCTGCCTCTTGCTCTTCGGCTTGGGTGGATTGATCGCCGCCCTGGCCCCGCTGCTATGGCCAAAGAACATTTACACCATGCTCATGGGCGCGCGCATCCTGCAGGGCATCGGGGGAGGCGGCACCTATCAGGTGGCCATGGCCCTGGCGGGTGACATTTTCAAATCCGGAGAGCGCAGCAAGGTACTCGGACTCCTGGAGGCCAGCAACGGCCTCGGCAAGGTGGTCAGCCCCATCATCGGCGCCGCCGCGATGACCCTGTTCTGGTTCGCTCCGTTCTTCGTCTATCCGGTCATCGCCTGGACCTCGGCCGCCCTGGTGTGGGCCTTTGTCCGCGAGCCGCAGGGCACCACCACCGACCGATCGCTCGGCGGGTCCGTGCGAGGCGTCGGCCGCGTGTTCGCCCACAAGGGCCCTTCTCTGGCCACCTGCTTCCTTGCCGGCGCACTGGCCCTCTTTTTCCTCTTCGGCGTCCTGAGCTACTACGCGGACGTTCTCGAACAACGATATCACGTGCAGGGGGTCGCGCGCGGACTGGTCATCGCCATCCCGGTGGCGGTCATGGCCGCCACATCGTACGCCGCCGGGACCTTCCTGGTCCGGCGCCTGTCCCGCCTGTCCAAGACGATGGTCCTTGTGGGACTTGGGCTGGTCTGTATCGCGTTTGTCGCCATGTTCTTGACGAGCCGCAACATCGTGGCCTTCACGACGGCGATCAGCGTCATGGGCTTCGGCAACGGCGTGCTGCTGCCGTCCATCAATACGATGATCACCTCGGCCAGCAGCAGCAGAGAACGCGGCACGGTCACCGCCCTGTACGGCACCGTACGCTTCTTCGGAGCAGCCTTCGGCCCGCCTGCGTTCGACAGGGCGGTGCGTACTGGGAGTGCCCTCCCCTACCTGGGCTCTGCCGCGCTCGCTCTCGGAGCCCTGCTCGCCGCCGCGGCATGGCTGAACCAGCGCCAGCTGCTGGACCACCTGAAAAACGGCAACAGCCAAAAAGACCGGAAGCAAACCATGCCCAGCAGGACGCACCGCCGGCCGGAGTCCACAGCGTCCCCCGGACGGAGTGGCAACCGGCTGCACTGATGCCGGAGGCCCCGCCGGGGGCGCACCGATGGCGGCGGCGGGGCCCGGGCCTGTGTCCGCCTACGCGCGCAGGCGCGCGATCACCTGATCGGCGAAACGGGATGTGGGTACGACCTCGGCAGCGTCGTTGCCCCGTGCCAGATCGTAGGTGACGCGCCCGGCGGCGATGGTGTCCTCCAGGGCGGAGACCACGGCGTCGGCGGCCTCCTTCCAGCCGAGATGTTCGAGCATCATCACCCCGGAAAGGATGACCGACCCGGGATTGACCTTGTCCTGGCCGGCATACTTGGGCGCTGTCCCGTGCGTCGCTTCGAACACCGCGTATCCGTCGCCGATGTTGGCGCCCGGCGCCATGCCGATGCCGCCCACCACGGCCGCCGCGGCATCCGAGAGGTAGTCCCCGTTGAGATTGGGCGTGGCCAGCACCGAGTGTTCTTTGGGACGCAGGAGCAAGTGCTGAAACATGATGTCGGCGATGGAGTCCTGGATAAGCAGACGTCCATCGGGCACCCGGCCCCCGTGCTCCCTTTGCACCTCGTCCCACGTCACGACCCGGTCCCGGAACTCCGTCGTCGCCAGTTCGTATCCCCAATCGCGGAAGGCACCCTCGGTGTATTTCATGATGTTGCCCTTATGGACTAGCGTCACGCTGGGGCGTCCGTGTCCAAGGGCGTACTCGATGGCCATGCGGACCAGGCGCCGCGTGCCGAACCGGCTGATGGGCTTGATACCGATCCCGGCGTCCGGGCGCAGCCGGATGTGGAAACGCTCATCGAGAAAACGCCGCAGGTCCGCCGCCTCGGCGCTGTCGGCGGACCACTCGATCCCGGTGTAGATGTCCTCCACGTTTTCGCGGAAGATGATCAGGTTCAGGTCGCCGGGACGGTGGACGACACTGGGCACTCCCCGGAAGTGGCGGACCGGGCGCACGCAGGCGTATAGGTCCATCTGCTGGCGCAGCGTGACGTTCAAGCTCCGGAAGCCGCCACCCACCGGCGTCGTCAGCGGCCCTTTGATTGCGACCCGGTGGTCGCGGATGGCCGTGACGGTCTCCTCCGGAAGCAGGCTGCCGACGGCGGCCATCGCCTTCTCCCCGGCCAGGACCTCCAACCAGGAGATGCGACGCCGCATCCCGTACGCCGCCGTCACCGCGGCATCAAGCACGCGCACAGAGGCGCGCCATATGTCCGGGCCGGTTCCGTCGCCCTCGATGAACGGTACGATCGGGATGTCCGGAACCCGCAGGCGGTTGTGTTCGTACGTAATGCGCTCGGCTCCGGGGTACCTGGCGGCGGGCGCGGATGCATCCGGCAAGATAAGTGCACTCCTTCGGACGCGGCCGCAAGGTCGCGACGCTCTTGCGGGCGCGAAAC
Source organism: Bacillota bacterium (assembly GCA_021803205.1). Classification (GTDB taxonomy): domain Bacteria; phylum Bacillota; class Sulfobacillia; order RBS10-35; family JAJYVN01; genus JAJZMB01. Next base: position 16,313 of record JAJZMB010000078.1, read on the forward strand.
GGCGACGTCCTCCGCGGCCCCGCCACCGTCCACAGAATACCATCGCGCCGGCAGCAGGGGGAGGACCGATTTGGGGTTGTCCCCCCGCGACACCCGTGCCTCTGCCGTCATGCCAGCAGATCCCTCGTCCGGCGCCAGGTGTCGCGGAGGAGATCAGGGAGCCGGCCCGGTATCTCCCGGCGGAGTCCAAGACGGTCCGCCACCACGCGCTGGACCGATGGGGGCGCAGGAAACGCATGGAAGCCGACACGCGCCAGGATGCCGCGGTCACGGTGGATGGCGAATCGCCGGCGGCGCAGGCAACCCCGCGCGCGGGCGGTACCCCCCGACCCCGGGCGCGCACCCGAAGCCGCCTGCGCCGCATAGGGCGGCTCGGCTCGCGCGTGCTGCGCCATCCCCGCTACGCCCTGTCCGTACTGGTCACCCTGCTGCGCCGCCCGCGGCTGCTCCTTTTGTCCATGCGGCGCGGCTGGCGACACGCGCTGCTGGCGGAGTGCGCGGCGCTCTGTCCTGAAGTGGCCGGCCTGATTTCGCCCTACGAGGCGGGCTTCTTCGGGCAGGTCTTCCTCTTCGACGAGTACGAGGTCCGACGGCTGAACCTGCCCGCAGCGCCCGTGGTATGCGACGTCGGCGCCAACGTGGGTTTCTTCAGTTGGCGCGTGGCGGCACTGCGGCCGGCGGCCACGCTGCTGGCCTTCGAACCGGCGTCGGCCAATCTGACCCGCCTGCGGCGCGCGTTCTCCGCGCTGCACATAGGCGGAGAGGTCTGCGCCAAGGCCTGCGGGGGAACCGCCGGAAAAGCCGTGCTCTACCTGCGCAACAGTGTGACCCACTCCCTGGATCCGCGGTGGCACAAAGACCTCGACGCCGGCGCCGGCAGCGAAGAGGTGGAGATCACCACCCTCGACATCGCCTGTGACCGTCGGGGGTTGGGCCACCTCGATCTGCTGAAGATCGACACCGAGGGAGCCGAGGTGGACGTGCTGGAAGGGGCACGCGCGATGCTCGGGCACACGCGGCACATCGTCCTTGAGTACCATTCCGCGGCGGCGCGGACCGAGTGCCGGCGCATCCTCGAAGGCGCCGGATTCCGCTGCCGGGAGAAGTCCTTCTGGGGCCTGGCGCCGGCGGGCACCGAGGAAGGTCTGCTCCTGTGTACCCGTCCCAGCCCCGGGTGACCGAGGGTGGCCCGGAGCCCTCCAGAGGCGCCGCCGCGTTGTTGCCGGTGAACGAACCGGGGTGCAGGCCGTGGCGGGCACGGCCCGCAATTGTGGTACACCTCCGTCGGGGGAGGCAGGCGGACTGTGCGGCGCAAGCCCGTGCTCCGTAAGCGCTTGCGCCGCCGCGGTCCTCCGGGCTTGGCTTCCACCGTCAGCTCGCTTGCCCGGCCTCGCGGCCGCGGCGCCAAAGGCCGCTCCGGAATGACGCCACCCTGGCTTGGACCGGTGCGCGGCAGGTGCGGCCGCCGCTGTGGGCGAAGGCATTCGGTTGCGCCGAGGTGAAGGCCGGGACCGCCGGCCCGGCGCGCCGGTCGGCTCGCTGCCCAACGGCCCCGACGCAGCGGGAGCGGATGGTGCGTCAAATCCGCGCGGTCGGTGGCGGCGCAACGGGGTGGGTCATGAACCGGAGCGTCCCGGCGGGTCGGCACCGCGCACCCGGATTGTACGCGGTACCATCCGCTGGTGGCACCGCGTCTCGCGCGAACCGGCAGGGACCTGCCCGGACGTCTTCCGGCGCGTGGGGGGGTGTGTCCCGTGCCGGGTTCCGCCTGGAGCGATCCGGCCACCGAGGAACTCCTGGGGTTGGCGGTCGATCTCCTGGCCGTGGGCGACGGCCGCGGAATCACGCTGTTGGCCGAAGTGCTGACCCGTGAATGCGGCGGCGACTTCGCCCGGACCGTTTCCCGAGCCCTGCGGAACGGAGCGGCCCCGGCAGCCTTCGATTTCCTACCGCCGCCCACCGGGGCTCTGACTTTGTCGGCCGCACAGGCCCCGGTGCAAGCCGTCGCCGCGCCTGCGGCGCAACCGCGGGCCCCATCCGCCGTGGACCGTCGGACCCGAAGCCCGGCAGCCCCCAGCAATCCCCTGCCGCACACGGGATACATCACTGCGGCAGAGGTGGCGGCACACTTCGGCGTGAGTTCCAAGGCCGTCTACCGTTGGATGGCCTCCGGCCGTATCCGCGCCGAGCGCCGCCCCGGCGGCAGCTACCGGATCCCCGCCGAGCAGTTCCATCCGGAGTAGCGGAAAGCCCGGGTTCGGGAGACCGGCAGGCGCATACCGCCATCTGCCACCACAGACCGACGGCCCGTGACCAATTCAGTCTGCAGGGCGCTTGCCGAGGACAGGTCTGCGCGGTATCCGCGCCCGCTGAGCGGCGCCCGCTCTGCACAAGCCCGTCAGCCGTTCCCCGCAGCCATCGCCAGCGCGATCCGGGTTCTGGGCGGCCGCTGCAAAGTCCGCTTTTGCGAGGCCACTGCTGCGATATCCCTTATCCCCCAAGGGTCCACCATTCGCGGCCAGTGCGGAAACCGACTTTTGGGCGGGTAGGCGGTGGCCTCGTATCCGTGGTCTGGGGCCTGAG
>JAJZMB010000029.1 GCA_021803205.1 Bacillota bacterium
GCGCGCCCGGAATCCTTTTTGGACAGACCCGTCTCCGCCGCAACGGTGGCGATGAGCTGCCCACGGTTCACACCTCCACCCCCCTTCGTGGAAAACGGTGCCGCCCCTGCGGACACGCGAACTCATCTTCGCCACTCAGCGCAGAGTTCCCTTCCTTCCCCAGTCTCAAGGGGCGGAAGTCCCAGCGGGCTTGCATACTGCATACTCTGCGACCGTCGGCGAACAGAGGCGCCCCAATCCACCGGGACCAGACTGCCCGAGCACAGCGGGCAACCCCGCGCAGGCCGCAGACCGTTCCTGTCACCGTTACAGGGGCTTGCCAGACTGTGGTCGGGCACGCCGGTCCGGCGAGGGCCCACCGCGGGGGAAATGAACGAAGGACAGGGCCGTGCAGCCGCGCGGCAGGCAATCGGCGCAGGAGCTCCCACCGCCGGGCGCTCTGCCGTCACTGAACAATGGCGGCTCCAGGGCACAGGCGGATCACCGGGCGGCGGAACTTCGCCGGAATCCTCCGCGGAGCGTCTGCGCCGGGAACACGCCGCGCCCGCCGCTGCCGGATTATCGCCTGTTCCAGCCGCAGCGGCGAGCCGGCGGGATCGGAACGGTTGACAAAGGGAGTGGCCGCTGCCCAGGATGCAGCGGCCACTCCCGGAAACCGCGCGCCAGGACGGGACGGTTACATGTCCATGCCGCCCATACCGCCCATACCGCCATTTCCGCCCGCCGCCGGCTTCTCCTTCTCGGGGATGTCGGCGACCAGCGACTCGGTCACCAGGACCATCATGGCGATGGAGGCCGCGTTCTGCAGGGCCGAGCGCGTCACCTTCGCCGGGTCGATGATGCCCTTGGCATACATGTCGGCGTACTCCATGGTCATCGCGTCGAAACCCTGCCCGGCCGGCAGATTCCGGACCTTGTCCACCGCCACCGCCCCATCGAGGCCGGCGTTCTCGGCGATCTGGTAGAGCGGTGCCTCCAGGGCGCGACGGACGATGTCGATGCCCGTCTGCTCGTCGCGCTCGTCGCTGTGCAGCTTTTCCAGGGCCTTCTGCACCATGACGTAGGTGACGCCGCCACCCGGCACGGCGCCCTCCTCGACGGCTGCGCGCGTGGCGGACAGGGCGTCCTCGATGCGCAGCTTCTTCTCCTTGAGCTCAACCTCGGTCGCCGCCCCGACCTTGATGACGGCAACGCCGCCAGCCAGCTTGGCGAGTCGCTCCTGCAGCTTCTCACGGTCGAAATCGCTGGTCGTCTCGTCGATCTGGCGCTTGATGGCCGCCACCCGCCGCTTGATCTCGTTTCCATCGCCCTTGCCGCCGACGACCGTGGTCTCCTCCTTGGCCACCACGACGCGCTCGGCGCGCCCGAGGGAGTCGAGCGTCGCGTTCTCCAGCTTCATACCCTTGTCGTCGCTGATGACCGTTGCCCCGGTAAGGATGGCGATATCCTCGAGCATCGCCTTGCGGCGGTCCCCGAAGGCCGGGGCCTTGACGGCGCAAGCCTGGATCGTGCCGCGGATCTTGTTGACGACGAGGGTGGCCAGCGCCTCACCCTCGACGTCGTCCGCGATCAGCAGCAGGGGTTTACTGACCTGCAGGACCTTCTCCAACACCGGAATCATGTCGTTGAGCGCCGAAACCTTCTTGTCGGTTACCAGGATGTACGGATCCTGGAGCACGGCCTCCATGTTCTCCGTATCGGTGACAAAGTACGGCGACACGAAGCCGCGGTCGAACTGCATGCCCTCGACGACCTCGATGGTCGTCTCCAGGGTCTTGGCTTCCTCGACCGTGATGACGCCTTCCTTGCCCACCTTGTCCATGGCGTCAGCGATCATCTTGCCAATCTCCGGGTCCTTGGCGGAGATGGTCGCGATCTCGGCGATACCCTTGCGGTCGCTGACGGGCTTGCTGATCGCCTTGATCTCCTCGACCACGGCGGCAACGGCCCTCTGGATGCCGGCCTTGACATGCACCGGCTTGGCGCCGGCCACAACATTGCGCAGGCACTCGCGCACCAGGGCCTGTGCCAAGACGATGCCCGTCGTCGTGCCGTCACCGGCGATATCGTTGGTCTTGGTCGCGACCTCCTTCAGGAGTTGCGCGCCCATGTTCTCAAAAGGGTCCTCAAGGTCGATGTCCCGCGCGATCGTCACGCCGTCGTCGACAACCTGCGGCGGACCGAACTTCTTCTCCAGGACCACGTTGCGACCCTTCGGCCCGAGCGTCACCTTGACGGTGTCGGCCATGATGTTCACGCCGCGCTCCAGGGCCCGGCGGGCCCTCTCGTCGAATACGATCTGCTTTCCGGCCATGTGGAACCTCCCCTGACTAACGGTGGGACTGAAGCGGTCGCAGCAAGCGTCCGGGCTTGCGGACCCACGGCTACCTTATCCCCTTGCGTCCCGGGCGACCTCCGGGGCCGGCGCGAAAGCCCTCCTCCGCAGCCCCCCCCGGACAGCGGACCCCTCACCAGCCGGCCGGGCGCCAGGGGACAGACCGCGGCGGACGCCGCGCCGACTAGTCCACGATCGCCAAAATGTCGCGTTCGCTGAGGATGAGGACCTCCTCGCCCTCGAGCTTGACCTCCGTGCCGGCGTACTTGGAAAAGATGATCGTGTCGCCCTCGTTCACATCGAGGGGCCGGCGCTCCTTGCTGTTCTCGATGAAGGCGCCCTTGCCGACAGCCAGAACCTTACCCTGCTGAGGCTTCTCCTTGGCTGTGTCGGGCAGGACGATGCCGGACTTGGTGCGCTGCTCTTCCTCCAGGGCCTTCACCACGATGCGGTCGCCCAGCGGTCGGATCTTCAGTTGGCTCTCCTCCTTCGGTCGAGGCATGCTGCTCACCGGACGGGACCCTCCTTTCCCCGGAACCTGGCTGTTAGCACTCACTGAAATCGAGTGCTAACGCCCGGACGTATGATATGAGGGCCGTCCGCTAGAGTCAAGGGCTTGCGGCACAGCTATACGCCACCGGATTTCGGCGCCGGCCCCGGGGTGTCGCCACGCCATCACGGCGGGATGCCCGCTGCCGGTCCGTCCCAACAGTTGACCACCGCAGCATACTGCAGGAAGGGGCCATCTATCCCGCACAGGCCGAAGGTGTTCCGACCCGGCGAGCGCGCCCGCCGGCAGCAGCCGGCGCATGCATGGTCAGCGAGGATGCCCCGCGCCGCACAGCATCGCGATGGCGTGGGGCAACACCGGCAGCAGGGCCGAGAGCCCGTCCCGGGCCCCGGCAGGACTGCCGGGAAGGTTGACGATCAGGGTCGTGCCGCGTATCGCGGCCCTCCCGCGCGACAAGGCCGCGAAGGCTGTCTTCTCCAGTCCGCGCAAGCGCAACAGTTCCGCCACGCCGGGCACGTCCCGCTCCCCAACATCCAGGGTAGCCTCCGGCGTCACATCGTCAGGGCCCAAACCGGTGCCGCCGGTGGTCAGGATGACGTCGACCGAACCCGAAGCCACCCAACTTTGCAATAAATCGGCAATCCGACGGCGGTCGTCGCCGACAAGCGAGCGGACCACCACCTGACCGGCGGCCGCACGGACCCCCGCTTCCAAGGCATCTCCTGACAGGTCGTCGGCCGGAGTGCGGGTCGAACTGCAGGTGAGCACCCCGAACCGCAGGCCAGTCAACGCGTCTTCGACTCCAGCCATGGCTGTTCCCCCTCACGACGGAAGTGCCCGGAGCGGCCGCCGGATTTGGACACCAGACGGATGTCGGAGATGATGTGGCCACGGCCATACGCCTTGGTCATGTCGTATATGGTCAGGAGCGCAGCGCCGACGGCGCACAGGGCCTCCATCTCCACCCCCGTCGGTCCGGTGCAGACAACGACCGTCTCGACCTCGACCCTGGGCTCGTCCAACCGGAAGCGCACCTCGACAGACGTCAAAAGCAGCGGATGACAGAGCGGGATCAGGTCCGAGGTGCGTTTCGCGCCGCCGATCCCGGCGATGCGCGCCACCCCGAGGACGTCACCCTTGGCGGCCGTTCCCGAGGTCACGGCCGCGAACGCCTCTGTGGAGAGCGTGATGGCGCCGCGGGCCACCGCGACCCGTTCGGTCTCGGGCTTGCCTCCGACATCGACCATCACCGCGCGGCCCCGCGCATCGAAATGCGGGGAACCCGGCAGAGATCGGTGGCTGCCGACCGTGTCGTCAGCCACCGATCGTCCACATCCTCCTGCCGCTGGTCTCCTCCAGGTACTCTTCCATCAGATGGCGTTCCGGCTTGGCGCGAATGCCTTTGGCCACCAGCCGCCGCAATTGCTCGTCGGAGCTCCCCCCACGCAGGGGACCCTTCAGGTCCACCGCCAGCAGGGAGCCGAGGCAGGGCTGCAGTTCGCCGTCGGCCGTCAGCCGCACACGGTTACAGTTGTGGCAGAAGTTCTCGGTCATCGCGGTGATCACGCCCACCGTGCCGGCGAAGCCCGGCACCCGCGAATACTTGGCCGGGCCCCCGCCCTCCAGTTCAGCGGGGACCAGTTCGTACCGGTCCCCGATCCGCGCACGGATCTCTTCGGCAGAAAAAAGCCGCTGCCGCGCCCAGGGGTGGCTGGTACCGAGCGGCATGAGTTCGATGAAGCGCACGTGCAGCGGACGCGACTCCGTGAGGGCCACGAAGTCGGCGATCTCGTCGTCGTTCTCTCCCCGAAGCACGACGCAGTTCAGTTTGACGGGGTGCAGCCCGGCGGCGAGCGCGGACTCCACCCCGTTCCATACGGCGCCGAAGTCGCCGAAGTGCGTCAGGAACCGGAAGCGATCCGGCCGCAGGCTGTCCAGGCTGATGTTGATCCGCCGCAGTCCGGCAGCGCGAAGTTCCTCCGCCAACCCGGCGAACGTCATCCCGTTGGTGGTCATCGACACGTCTTCGATGCCTGGCGTAGCCGCGACCTGCCGCACAAAATCCACGATGCCCGGCCGGGTCGTGGGCTCACCGCCGGTGACTCGGATGCGCCGGACGCCCAGGGAGGCCGCGGCGCGGACCACCCGCAGCATCTCGTCCCAGGTCAGGATGTCGCCCTGGTCCTTAAAGCGCACGCCGTCTGTGGGCATGCAGTAGCGGCAGCGGAGGTTGCAGCGGTCAGTGACGGATACGCGAAGGTAGGTGACCACGCGACCGTAGAGATCCTGCACGGAAGACCACTCCCCCGCCGCCGATTCTAATCCAGCAGCGCCACGGCCACCCGCGTCCCGGCCTCCAGGATGTGGCCGGCTGGGCAACGGACCAGCCCGTCCGCACGGGCGAGGTTGCCCACGGTGGCGGAGGCGCCCTGCAGCGGGACGGCCCTGCCGTCTTCCAGCCGCACCCGCAACAAGAGGTCCCGGTCCATCGGGGCACGCACAGCTTCGGCCAGCGTCGCGGGCGCCGCGCCACGCGGCCGCGGGGAAGTCTCACCGCCCGACCGCAGCACCGCCTCCCGAACAAGGAGTTCGTAGACGACCAGTGCCGACACCGCGTGACCGGGCAGAGCCACAGCCCACCGGTCCCCGGCGACGAAGGCGGCCGTAGGCCGCCCCGGACGGATGGAGATGCCGGAGAACAGCGGCGGCACACCCAGAACTTCCTGCAGGGCCACCCCGACGTAGTCCCGCTCCCCGACCGAACTGCCGCCGGTGCAAAGGAGCGCGTCGCATTGGAGCCCCCGCCGGACCGCCTCCACCACCGCCCCACGCCGGTCGGCCGCGATGCCCAGCATGACGGGGTCCGCCCCGTCCCGACGGAGCGCCGCGCAGAGGGCAGGCCCGTTGCTGTCGGGCACCTGCCCGGGCCCAGGCACGCGATCCGCGGGCACCAGTTCGTCGCCCGTCGAGAGCACCGCGATACGCGGCTTGCGCCGCACCTCGACCCAGGTCGCACCGGCCGTGGCCAGCATGGCCATCTCCGGCGGTCGCAGGCGCCTGCCGGCCGGCACCACGACAACGCCGCCACGGGCATCCGCCCCGCGGCGCACAATGTTCTGCTCGGGAACGGGGGTGCGCCCGATGTGGACCCATCCGCCGACGACCGTGACGTCTTCCTGCATCACTACGGCGTCGGCTCCAGGCGGAAGCATCCCGCCCGTGGGTACGGCCACCGCGCAGTCGCGCCCGGGCAGGGGATCCGCGGCGCGCCCCATGGTCACTTCCCCGGCCAGCCGCACCCGCTCCGGGCACCCGCACCACACGGCGTAGCCGTCGACCAGCGACCGGTCGAACGCCGGAAGGTCCGTCGGCGCCAGCACCGCCACCGCGGTGACGCGCGACAGGCACAGCGGCAACGCCAGAGACTCGACATCGCCCGCCGGCCCAGGAAGCGCTTCCAGCAGCTTTTCGCACGCAGCCTCGATGGTGACGGGCCGCACCACCTAACAGCCCCCTCTCGGGGACACTCTACCACGCGGGGGTGCAGGGGCGTGGAGACTTGGCGGCGCTGGTCCGCACAAACGGTGGCCTGGCTCCGCGAGGGAATCCAGCGGAGTCGCGCGCTGTGCGGTGGGTCCCGGCCCCTGTCCGGTGACGCGGCCGGCGGCGCTCGGCGGGGCTTGGCCCGGTTGGCCGGCCTCTTCGGCCTGCGCGGCTGGCGCGCCGGAGTCGCCGTCACTACCAGCGCGCTGGCGCTTGTCCTTGTGGTGGGCATGAGCCTGGGCATGTGGCGCGGCGCGCGGCGGATGCCCGGCGGTAACCCGCCCAAGGTCATCGGCTTCTACCAGAACGGCTGGAGCGCGATTTACAGGAGTTCCTTCCCCAGCGTGCGCCAGCACTACACCACCCTCAACACGGTGCTCGCCTTCTGGTACAGCATCGACGGCAGCGGCCAGATCCACGCCCACCAACCGAGCCCCGGTGTGACCCAATGGATCGAAAGCCACCAGATGCACATGGGCGTCCTGATCAACAACATCGCGGGATCCTCGGGCAACAACGCCGGGATGCTCACCGATCCCGCGGCGCGCGCGGCAGCGGTGAAGAACATCGTCACCCTCGTCCGGCAAAAGCACTACCAGGAGGTCAACATCGACTTCGAACTTCTTCACCCCAGTGCGCGACAGGGCCTCGTCACCTTCATGCAGGATCTGCGTACGGCCCTGCCCAAAGGCGTGGTGCTCTCCGAATCTGTGTTCCCCCGGTTGGGCGTGCCGAGCCAACTCAACGGCGCCTACGACTACCCGGCCCTGGCCAAAGTCGTGGACTATCTGGTGGTTATGCTCTATGACAAGCACTCCAACGGCGGTCCGGCCGGACCGGTCTCCCCCTACAGTTGGGTGGTCGAGAACATGAACTGGCTCTTGCACACGGCCAGGATTCCTGCGGACAAGCTCGTCATCGCCGCCGGCGTCTATGGATACGACTGGCAGGTCGGGAGCACCACAGCCACGGAGATGCCCCTGACCGAAATTCAGGCCAAGATCAAGACGCTGGGCGTGACGCCGAGGATGGACGCCTCCTCGGAGAACCCATATTTCTATTACACGGACAGCAGTGGGAACCGGCATGTGGTCTGGTACCAGAACCAGGTCACCGTCCAGCAGCGGCTGCAGTTGGCGGAAAAGCTCGGGCTGCGGGGCATGGCCATCTGGGCGCTCGGAGAGGAGACGCCCGCGGTGTGGAGCGTCATCGAGCAGACCTGGACCGCCAAGAAGGGAGCATGAGGACATGGGGAACCGCTGCCGGATCCTCTTTGGCGAGGCCCCTGCTTCCATGACCCGACGTCCCGGCCAGCGCCCCCTGGCGGCAATTTCCCGGTCATCCGCACCCAGTCTTTCGAGACGTTCATCCCGCTGGCTCTTGCCAGGGTGCCTGTTACCTGACTAAGGAGCCGCCACCGAACAAGGTAGGCCTGCTTGACAAGTAGGCACACCCGCTCCGCACGATTTGCCGGGGTTGTATCGCCGAGATCCGAGGTCACATCTCGCGAGACCAACAGGCACAGCCCTGTGACGCTCGATTGCACAGTCACGACGCCTGGCGCCAGGACTCCCGCGCGCCCCGCCCGAGGAAAAGTCGTTTCATGGCCGCTCCTGACCATCCTCTTGCAGCGCAACCCTCTGGCGACCAACCAGGTCACTGAGTGGGTCCCGATAAGTGGGAAACTCCCCTCAGGACGGCGCCGCAAAAGTCGGTTTCTGCACTGACCACGAATCGTGGACCCTTGAGGGACAAGGAATACCGGAGCAGTGGCCTCGCAAAAGCGGACTTTTGCGCCGGCCAATCAGTCGCCAATCCGGTAGTTTGGCGGTTCACGGGTGATCTGCACGTCGTGCGGGTGGCTCTCGCGCAGACCCGCCGGTGTGACGCGCACGAAGCGGCCCCTGCGCCGCAACTCCTCGATTGTCCCCGTTCCGCAATAGCCCATGCCGGACCGAAGGCCACCCTCCAACTGGAAGACGGTTTCGGCCAGCGGGCCGCGAAAGGGCACTCGGCCTTCCACGCCCTCGGGCACAAGCTTCTGTGCACCTTCTTGGAAGTATCGGTCCCTGCTGCCGTCCTCCAATGCCCCGAGGGATCCCATGCCCCGGTATACCTTGTACGACCGCCCTTGATAGATCTCCAGTTCACCGGGGCTCTCCTCGGTGCCGGCGAACAGGCTCCCGATCATCACGCTGCAGGCGCCGGCCGCGATGGCCTTGGGGATGTCCCCGGAGTATTTCACGCCGCCGTCGGCGATCACCGGTACACCGTAGCGTTCGGCCGCCCGGCTGCACTCCCACACCGCCGTGAGTTGCGGCATGCCCACCCCCGCCACGATCCGGGTGGTGCAGTTGTGTACCGCGACGCGCTCGGCGACATAGGAGTGGTCAATGGCCACCTCCAGGTTGTAGACGTCAAGATCCTGATCCGGCTCCTGCTCCACCCGGGCGATCGCCGCCAGAACCCGGCCACCTTCCCGAAACATCCGCCGACTGCCGGCGGCATGATGGTGCCGCGGACCGGGCGCCGGGCAGCGACCCAATTCCGGGAAGTCTCCCAAGAAGCGCCGACCCTCTGCGCCGCAGAGGCACACCGCAAACGTTCCGCGCGCCCCGGCGCGCACCGGGGGCGTGTGGGCGATGCCGGGAAGATACCCGAGCCGCATGAGAATGTCGGACAGTTGGTGGGCCATCTGCGGCGAGGACGTTTCGTACACCATGCGCCGGCCCTCGGCATCCACCTGGGCCTGCCCGCGCAACAGACCGATGACCAATTGCCGCAGATGTTCGGCCGGCTGATCCATCAGTTCGCCCGGGATGCGCCTGCCCGCAGGCGGCGACGGCAGTAGACCCTCCAGGAAGCAGGCCAGGACGTGGCTTTCGATCAGCACCGCGACCCCCGGCCCGCAGGGGGCCCCGACGATGCGCCCGCCCCGGTGGCCGAACACCGTGGCGCACAGCTGCAGGACATCCTGGTGGATCGCGGTCTCATCCTGATGGAAGGCGAAGACGACCTCACGCCGATCCGGGGTGTCCGCGCAGTGCCCGGCCGACAGGTAGTAGCCGATGAGGCGCATGAAAGCACGGTCGGCGCGCACATGGCGCGGCAGGCGGGTCGTTGTGCAGTGCGCCGCGTCGGTATACTCGCTCGTTGCGGTCGCCAGGGCCGGGTCTGCACGCCGTACATCGCGCCCGCGTTGCGGCATCGCCGCTCCCGCCTCGAAGATCGCCCCGACTTCGGTGCGGCGCGTCGGCGTCCCACGGCGGTCCGGTGCGTCGCTCCAGATCCATCGCTCGTCGTAGCGGTGGCCGGGCGCCGCCAGGAGCAGGTCATACGTCGTCGGCATCCAGCCCGTCCTGCGGACGGGCAGAACCACCGCATCCCTCGGTCGCCAATCCCCCGCAGCGCGCCATTCCGGCGACCGGCCCCCCCGCGCCGTCCCGGGGGCGATCCAAGGCTCCCGGCCAGCGGCCGCGGCGCTCGGCACTCCTAAAACCGGGTGGCCCGGCGTCATGCGCAGCGGATGCGGGCAGCCATCCACAGTGAGGCGCACCAGGGGTCCACGGTAGTGGTGCCGGTAGACCTTTGTCACCGAACGGACATTTCCGGTATGCGTCACCACCATGTCGCCCACTCGCACACCCGCGATGGGCCGGACCGACCCGTCCCCCATCAGGATCAATGTCTCCGGGTGATGGCAGATACTACCTGGACCCTGCCCCACCTTGACGGCGTCCACACCAGCCTCGCAGAGGGCGGCGGCTCCCTCGGCAGTGGAGACGTTTCCGGCGACGATCTGTACACCGCTTCCGCCAAAGGCGGCCTTCACCTCACGGGCGAAGGCGACGACACGGGTGCTGTGACCGTGCGCGCTATCCACCACCAACGCGTCCGCACCGGCCGCCACAAGGGCCTCCGCCCGCTCCAAGTTCCCGGGTGAGACGCCGATGGCCGCCGCCACCAGTAGCCGCCCACGCCGGTCCTTGGCCGAGCGGGGATACTTCCGCGCCTTCTCGATGTCCTTGGTGGTGAGGAGCCCTCGCAAATGCCCTGCCGCGTCCACCAGAGGCAGTTTTTCGATCTTGTACCGGGCCAGGAGGCGCTTGGCGTCTTCGAGCCCCGTACCGACGGGGGCGGTGACCAGGTTCTGGGAAGTCATCACCTCACCGAGCGGCCGCGCCGGATCCGTCTCGAAACGCAGATCGCGGTTGGTGACGATCCCCACCAGGTGGCCGTGCGGCGCCGGGGCGTCAACGATCGGCACACCGGAGATATGATAGCGGCCCATCAACTCCTGCGCGTCAGCGATGGTATGCGCCGGGGTCAGGGAGAAGGGATCGGTGATGATGCCGAATTCAGAGCGCTTGACCCTGTCCACCTCGGCCGCCTGAGCTTCGGTGGACAGATTGCGGTGGATCACGCCGATGCCGCCCTCCCGGGCGACGGCGATCGCTAGGCGGGCCTCGGTGACCGTATCCATCGCAGCGCTCACAAAGGGGATTTGTAGACACAGGTCCCGGCTGAAGCGGGTCCGGGTGTCGGCATCGCGCGGGTGGATCGCGGAGGCCGCCGGGATCAGCGCCACATCGTCGAAGGTCAGACCCAGTGTACCAAACTTCTCCTTGTCCTCGCCGTCCGCCGCGGTCACACCGCGTCCCCCCACGTAGAATTCTATCCGCTCAATCTACTATTCCCGCCGTGCTCAGGCAAGGATAGGCAGCGGCCCCCGCACAAACGGCGGCTGCCGCAACGGCGACGGGTACCCTGTCCGACCCGTAGGCCACTGCCGGCGCGCTGGCCCCCGCAATGCGCGCCCGGCCGCACCGGCGCCGCCGCGACGCGCCTACCGCCCCAGGCCGGAGACCTCGCTTGCGCGGCACGCGCCTTCCTGCAACTTCCGGGCCAGGGCGTGGGCCACCGTCGTGATGCTGCCGGCACCCATCACCAAAATCAGGTCGCCTTCGCTACACTGGGACAGGCAGGCTGCCACCAACTCGCGGGCATCGGGCACATAGCGCACCGGCACCCCGCTGCCGCGTCCGACCATGTCGGCAAAGGCGGCGCCGCTCACACCCGGCAGGGGGGCCTCCCCGGCGGGGGCATAGATGTCGGTGAGCAGCAGTATGTCACAGCCTCGGAAGGCCGTGGCGAATCCGTCCCACAACTGGGCCGTGCGCTGATAACGATGGGGCTGGAAGACCGCGACCACGCGTCCCTCGGATCTCTGCCGCGCCGCCGCGATGGCCGCAGCCACCTTGGTGGGGTTGTGCGCGTAGTCGTCGACCACCGTGACTCCACGTGCGCGACAGAGCACCTCGAACCGGCGCACCGCGCCAGAGAATCCGGAAAAGGCCCGGGCGACGGAGGCGAGGTCGCAGTGGAGGCGGAAAGCGACGCCGATCGCCGCCAGGGCGTTGGCCACGTTGTGCCGCCCCGGGACGCGCAGGCGGAAGGTTCCAAGATGTTCTCCCCGGTAGACTGCGCGGAAACGGGTCTCGGTGCGGTCGTACACCGCATCCGCCGCCGTCAGTTCGGCATCCGGACCAAGCCCGTACCAGATCCGTTCGGGCCAAGAGGCTTCGGCCGCCATGAGCGCGCGCAATCGCGCGTCGTCGGCGCAGAGGACGGCCAGACCGCCAGTGCGCAACCCGGTCAGGAATTTCCGGTAGGCGTCCAGTACACGGCCGAAGTCGCCGCCGTAATGCTCCAGATGTTCAGGCTCCGCGCCAGTGACCACGGCGATGTCGGGATGGTAGCGCAGGAAGGACCCGTCGCTCTCGTCGGCCTCCACCACGACCGGACCCGCCCCCAGGCGAAAGTTCCCCCCCTCCAGGTAAGGGACGTCCGCCCCGACGAACACGGTGGGATCGAGACCCGCAGCCACTGCGGCCAACCCGCAGAGCGCTGTCGTGCTCGACTTGCCGTGCGTTCCGGTCACGGCAACGGCCCTGGCTCCCGCCGTACGCAGAAACCAGTCGAGCACGACCGACCGGTGCGCTACCTGCAGACCGCGTGCGGCCGCCGCCGTCAGTTCCGCATTGCCGGCGGGCACATCTGTACTGCACACCACCAGGGCATCCGGCGGCAAAACCGCGACGGCATCGGCCGAGTGGCCAAGCCGGACGCGCACACCCCACGCCGCCACGCGATCCGTGCGGGGGGAGGCCGCCACGTCGGAACCGCTGACCGCTACGCCCAGCCGGGACAGGGCGGCGGCGAGACCGCTCATGCTGTGCCCGCCGACACCCACAAAGTGGACCGCGGACCAGGGGGCGGAACCGGCACGGACCGAGGCCATGTGTGCACCCCTTCACCGGCGCATTGCTGCAGCCGCAGTCTACGGTGCGGTGCGGCCGCCGGTAACCGGGCAGGTCCGTGTCCGCCCGCCCGGATGCCAATCGCACGGCGTACAGCCGGCGGTTATCTCGCCGGAGACGCCCATTATTCGCCAAAGCCCAGTGCCGAGAGGCTGCCGGGACGATCGCGCCAGCCCTCCTTGACCTTCACCCACACATCCAGATAGACCGGCACGGCGAGGCGGCGCACAATCTCCACGCGCGCCGCAAGACCGATGGCACGCAGCATCGCCCCACCTCGCCCGATGACGATACCCCGATGCGTCTCGCGCTCCACGTACAGCGTCACGCCGATGTAAAGGATGCCGCTGTCCCGCACCTTCCACTCCTCGACGGTCACGGCGACGCCGTGCGGCACCTCGTCGCGCAAGCGCGCCAGGGCCTGTTCGCGGACCAGTTCCGCAACGAGGACCTGTTCCGGCTGGTCGGTGAGGACGGTGTCCGGGAAGTAGGCCGGACCGGGGGGCATGTGCGGGAGCAGGGCCCCCAGCAAGGCATCCAGCCCCGCGCCGGTCACCGCCGAAACCGCCAGGACCGCAGCGAAGGGACGATCCGCCGGTGCCAGACCGCCATAGGCGGCCACCCGCGCCGGCATCTCCCGTTCGGCGACCAGGTCGCACTTGTTGAGCAACAGCAGGCGCGGACATTCGGCGGCAAGCACGTGTTCCGCCGCCCTCCGATCGTTCTGTCCCGGTTCAGGCGCGGAGGCGTCGACGACCAGACACGCCACTTCCACTCCCGTCAGGGCCGAGCGGGCAGAGGCCACCATCTGGCGCCCGAGCCGGTGCCGGGGCCTGTGGACACCCGGTGTATCCACCAAGACGATCTGGACGCCCGGAAGGTGCAGCACGGCCAGGATGCGGCGACGCGTCGTCTGCGGCTTGTCAGAGACGATGGCCACCTTGTCCCCGACAAGCCGATTGCAGAGGCTCGATTTCCCCACGTTGGGCCGGCCAACCAGCGCCACAAACCCGGAGCGAAAAGGCGTATCCGCGCGATCGTCCCCGGAAGGGCCGGATGGAACCGCGGCGTCCGGCCGGGGCCGACGCGGCAGCCGCCCGTCGCCGCCGGAGGAACGAACCGTGAATCGCCTGCCGGTCACTCTGGGCCGTTCCCCCTTGCACCGCAACTCCGCCCCGGAAGTCGGGCCGCCGCGGCCCCCGCCAATGCCGCCAGGACCACCAATCCCAGAGCCGCCCGCGCCGGGTGGGCGGCCGCGCCCGCCAACAGGGCCCGCGTGTACGGGCCGACGGGCCAAAAGACCGCCGCTCCCGCCCCCAACGCCCCGAGCGACATCGCCAGCACGGCTCCGGCCGCCAGGTCCTTGGCGGCCGCCGCGAGGGGGTGGGGGCCAGGGGCTGCCAGATCCACCAGCGTCTCCAGCGCCGAATTCATGATCTCCGCAGACAGGACCGCCGACACAAGGGCGAGGAGCACCGCGACGCGAGCGGCCGGCAGGCGGCAGAACCATGCGGCCGAGAGCGCCGCCCACGCTACGCACGCCTGAACGCGTAGATTGCGTTCGGCGCGCCAGGCGCGGCGCAGGCCCGCACCCGCAAAGACGAAGCTGCGCCACCACACGCCGGCCGGGAAACGCAACCCGGACTCGGCACCGCAGCCCCCTCTCCGGGGGCTCCCGCCTCCACCCACCCGCAGCCCCCCCGGCCCGTCCACGCCCGGGGCGCATCCGCCCCGGGCGGCACCCGCCTAACGTCCCACCCCGAGGGCTGCGAGCACCGCTTCCGCCTTCGCCGCCATGACGGCCTCGCCCGCGGCGTCGGCGTCATCGTAGCCGAGGAGGTGGAGCGTACCATGCACCGCGAGATAGCAGAACTCTCGGCGCTCGCTGTGACCGAAGTGCTCGGCCTGGGCCCGCACCCGCTCCCGGGAGATCACCACATCGCCGAGCGGCCCTGCCGCCGCAGCCGCCCCCTGGTCCGTCAGGAGAAACGAAAGGACGTCCGTAGGCCGGTCGACCCCCCGATACGTGCGATTGAGTGTGTGCAGCAGGGCGTCATCGGCCACGTGCACCGATACCACTTCGGCCGCAGCGCCCTCCGCGGCGAGCACGTGATCCACCGCGGCGGCGATGAGCTCGGCATCCGTCGCGGAGAGTGGCGGTACAGCGTCTGCGTACGTAAGCTCCGCGGGCAACCCTGCACACACCTTGCTTCCAGCGCGGAGGCGATCGGCAACGTCTCTATTCTAACCCTGGAACCACCGCGATGGGACCCGCCATCGGAATGCGGAGCGGGAGTTCGCGCGGGCCATCCGATGGCGCGCGGGCGATGCACCCCACACCGCGCGCCGTGGGGACCCGGCCGCGTTCCCGCGGCCGGCGCAACCCCGCACTCTACCGGGAACGACTGCCCGGAATCGGTTCCATTTCCGGAGCATCGCCACGCACCGGCGTGCGCGCAGCGACGCGGAGGTCGCCGCTACAGGTCGGGCCCCGCGGCGCCGGGATCCTGCGGCAGGGGCAGGTGCAGCAGACTGCTCGCGGTACTCCCGACCACCTGCTCTGCCAGCTGCTCCGGATACTCGATCCGGGCGTGATAGGCCCCAACCAGAATCCGGCGGAAGGTGATCGAGATCGCATTGACGTCTCGCAGCGTCAGGGCGGCGGCGTCCAGTTGCCCGTCCTGCAGGCGGTCGGCCACGATCTTACGAATCATCTCCTCGATCTGTTCGACCGTCGGCTGCTTGAGAGAGCGCACCGCCGCCTCGATGCTGTCCGCCAGCATGAGAATGGCCGCCTCCCGCGTCTCAGGTAGGGGGCCCTCGTAACGGAAGTCCTGCTCCGATACGGCCGGCGCGGCATGGGATCCCCCCGTGGCCGCCCGGTCGGCCGCCGCCCGGGCGGCATGGTAGAAATAGCGCACAAGCGTTGTGCCATGGTGCGTGCGGATGAAGGTCACCAGTTCCTCCGGCAGGCGCGCCCGGTGCGCCATCTCCACACCATCGCGCACATGGCTGGTGATCACCATGGCCGACAGTTGCGGCGAGAGCTTGTCGTGGGGGTTCTCACCACCCATCTGGTTCTCCACGAAGAAAGCCGGACGCTTCAGTTTGCCGATGTCGTGATAATAGGCAGCGGCCCGGACGAGCAGGGCATCCCCGCCCACAGCCTGGCACGCGGCCTCGCCGAGATTCGCCACCATGATGCTGTGATGGTAGGTGCCGGGGGCCTCCACCGACAGCCGGTGCAACAGGGGCTGGCGCGCGTCAGCCAGTTCCAGCAGGCGAAAGGGCGTCAGGACCCCGAGCGCCTCCGCCAAGGGCAGGGTGCCAATGGCCAGGACAGCGGAGAGGAGCCCGGTGGCAGCGGAGGCGATCACCTCCCGCAGCAGGGAGCCGGACAGCGACGTCTGGGGCAGCAGGGACGCGCCAAGTGATAGATTCTGCCCGAGGAGGGGACCGACGACCAGCGCCGTCACCGCGGCCCCGACCACAGCAGAGTAAACGCCGGCTCGGATGAAATCGGTGCGCTGCACCAATCGCCGGAGGGTGAACACCGCCGTCCAGGCCCCGGCACAGGCAGACACCGCCACCGCCAGACTGCCGTTGAGCACGCCGACGGAGAGGGCGCCCACGCCCGCGATGAACAGGGCCACCCCCGGCCCGAAGGCGGCGGAACCCAGCATCGCCGCCCATGCCACCGGGGCCAGGAAGGGCGAGATCACCATGCCGAAGCGAGACGCCCCCAGCGTCAGCACCAGCACCGCGCCGAACAGCACCAACTGCACCTCGTCGCGTAGGGGTCGAGGATGGAACTGCGTCAGGTAGGCCCAGCACAGGGCAGCCAGCAACACGGCCAGGACCAGGGCTCCCGCC
Source organism: Bacillota bacterium (assembly GCA_021803205.1). GTDB lineage: Bacteria > Bacillota > Sulfobacillia > RBS10-35 > JAJYVN01 > JAJZMB01. The sequence continues at coordinate 16,583 of JAJZMB010000029.1, forward strand.
ACCAGACCGAATGCCCCACCCGGCCGCAGCAGCCCGGCGGTCTGTAGGTTGATGATCTGGTTCGCGGTGACCGGGTTGCCGGCCGTTACGATCACCTGACCCCGGGCGATCTTGATCGGCTGCACCGCGTTCGCCTGCAGTTTCTTCGCCGCGGCGGTCGCCGCGGGATCCTGTTCGCGGTTTGGCACCAACTCCTGGGCCGCCAGCGCCGCCAGCAGGGCGGTGACACTGGCGGGGGCATGCATCTGCCGTATCTGCGCGGCCAACCTCTGCCGGTCACGGGCAATGTCCTGCCGGAGCACGCCGGCCGAAAGCATGCTGTTCAGATCCTGGCCGGCCTGCTGCTCTGCGGTCTGCAGGGTGCCGGCGTCGGTCAGCAGCACCGCCTGGTAGTCCGCCGCCGGCAGCAGGGTGGTCAGACCCAGGTTTTCGCGCAGCGTGGAGACCGCCAGGGCCAGCCGAACCGCCGTGGAGTCGACGGAGGACGAAGCCGCAGACGATGCGGAGGAGGAGGCCGCCGATGGCACCGCGCGACCCGGCGGGGATGCGGGCGCGGCGAGTTCCTGCCGCACTTGCGCGATCTCGGCCGCGGCGGCCAAAAAGGCGTGCATGGCAGTGCTGGTGATGCTGCCATCGGTGATGAACACGGGCTGCACACTGTTGGCGGCGGCCTGCCGGACGCGGTCAGTTGCCGGGATGTTCACGATGGTCCGGGGAGAATAGATTGTGCGAGGAGCGATCTCGTTCACCTTGAGGTGAACTTCCTGCGGCAGGCTGACCGAGGCGTAGATGGCCGTCGTCGCCGCCACCAGAAGCAGGGCCCACACAGCCCGGCGGACCCCGGCGGCGCGCGCGATCGCCGCTGGCCAGCGTCCGGAGCAAGACAGCCATTCCCCAATGCTCATCCTCCAACGGCGCCTCCCTCCACCCCGGGGTGTCGGCACGCATGACAGACACGGCCGCAACGGCGACTCCGGCGACCGTGCCCTGGCCCGCCCCATCTGCCGCGGCCGGACGGATGCTCCCTGCATCGAGGATCCTCTGTGCCTGAACGCGGGCGCCCGGATAGGCGGTCGGTCCGGCAAGATCGACGGCGGCAGAGGCCACCCGGCGGCTGCCGGGGCGGATGCCCGGCTCTGGTGCCGCCCGCCGCACCAGCACTGATCCGGAACGGCGCTCAGCGGTCCGAAGCGGCGGGGCAGAGCCAGACGGCCCCAGGCCCGCCCGCGCATGCCGCATCACAATGACAGGTGGCCCGGCGGGGAATCATGCACCACGCCCAACCGTCCGGGTGGTGGATCCCCCGGCGGGACCGCAGCGGCGCCCGCGGAACGGCTGACTACCGCCCCGCCTCCCGTGCGGGAACCCGCCCGGCATCGTGCCGCTCGTAGGCCTTGATGATCGCCTGCACCAAGGGGTGGCGCACCACGTCATCCTCATTCAGGTGAATGAACGCAATCCCGGGAACATCGGCCAGGACCGAGCGTACGTGGGTCAGGCCGGAGGAACGCTCGACGGGAAGGTCGACCTGCGTGACGTCGCCGGTCACCACCGCGCGGCTGCCGAAGCCGAGGCGGGTCAGAAACATCTTCATCTGCTCTGGGGTCGTGTTCTGCGCCTCATCAAGGATGACGAATGCGTCATCCAGGGTGCGCCCGCGCATATAGGCCAAGGGGGCGACCTCGATCGCGCCCCGCTGCATATGACGCTCGTAGGCCTCCACGCCCATGATGTCGTAAAGCGCGTCGTAAAGCGGACGCAGGTACGGGTCCACCTTTTCCTGGAGATCCCCCGGCAAGAAGCCCAACTTTTCCCCCGCCTCGACAGCCGGCCGGGTCAGGACGATCCGGTTGACCTCGCGGTTCTTGAAAGCGGCGATGGCCATGGCCATCGCCAGGTACGTCTTGCCCGTACCGGCCGGGCCGATGCAGAAGACCAGGGCCCCGTGGCGCATGGCCTCCACGTAGCGCTGCTGACCCAGCGTCTTGGCGCGGATGCTCCTGCCGCGCACCGTTACGCAGACCACGTCCTGCCAAAGGCCGTCGAGGCTGTCGCCCTCGCCCCGCCGTGTCACTTCGACCGCATACTGCACGTCGCGCGCACCGAGTTCGCGTCCGGTGCCGGCCAAGCGGAGGAGACGCTCCAGCAATGCGACCGTCCGCTCCGTGGCCTCCCGTTCCCCGGAAATCAGCAGTTCGTTCCCGCGCGCCAGGATGCGCACTCCCAAACCGTTTTCCAGGGCCCGCAGGTTCTCCTCCTGCTTGCCGTACAACTGAACCGCGCTATCGTTGTCCGGCACGGCGAACCGCCTGGGCTCGGCCTCTGCAACGGGCAATCGGCCACCCCACTTCCGTCCGGGCGGTAGGAGCACGGCCGGAGACCTCAGCCGAAGCTTCAGCTCTCCCCTGCCGCACCGGGCGCCGGAGCAACCGGTGCGGCAGGGGCGGCCGGTCGGAACACGCCGATATTGTCCTCGCTTTCCACCTGCAATTCAACGCCCGCGCGATTGCCCGGCAGGGAGAATACGCGCTGCCGCTCCTCGACGATGCGCGCCTGCGGCGGCAGGTGCGGAATCAGGAACATGCGGACCTCGGCCGCCGCCATATCCCCGGCGGCTTCCAGCGACAGCCGCCGCAAGTGGTATGTCACTTCTGCATACCGTGTGGTCACCAGTTCGACGGGTAGGAGAATATTCCTCCATTGCATCGGTTTCGACACGTGCCGCCGCAGGGTGTAGGCACCGAAGGGGACGCCGCGGAAGCCTTGCAGGTTCACGCGGAAGCGGCCGATGAGCAGAGACCGGCGGACGTACACGCGGCCGGTGGGAACACCGATGGAGAGCACCCGAGACGCCTCCGCGTAGGCGGAATACCAGCGCCGCGCGATCACGACGCCGGCGGCATGGACGGGCAACTCTCGAACCGACGCCCCCCCCAGCCGCGAAACCGGCATGGGCACCACACCCCGGATCAACACCTGCCCCGCATGAACGGTGGCGCCGGGCGATACGACCGCCCGTCCCACGCTTACGGTCATACCCGTGACGATGCCGGCGTGGGCGGCCACTATGTCGCCCGGCACCGTGGCCTGTTCATACGCCGGGCGCGGCCGGTGCCGCTCGACCACCTGGATGGTGGCCAGTGTGCCGTGCAGCGTGACCCCGGCCCAAGTGAGGTCGGGAACCGCCACCGGCAGACGCGACGCGATCGCAGCAGCGTCGATGGCGGCACGCCGTACACCGGGACGGAGACCGAGCGCCGCCGCCTCATGCAGGATCTCTGCGGGATCGACGCCGTCGGTCCCCCGTACCTGCACAAACCAGATGGAGCCGGAGAGGACATACAGGACCGCGCCGGCAAGTACCGCCGCGCCCACCAGGAACGGTCGTCGCCGCACACGGCCGAGCAGGAACGGGGCCCCCAGGCGGCGCGCGATCCGCACACGGGCGCGGCTGCGAAAGACGACCTTGCGGATGCGACGAAAATCACGCAGGAGTATCCGCAGGCGCAGGTCCTGCGGTGGGCCGCCGGCACGGCGAAAGCCGATTCCGGCACTCAGCAGGCCCGTCAGGAAGCCGGCGGCGTCCCGGACGGATGCCTGGAGCTCCAGTTCACCCCGTAACCAGCGCCCCAGGGATAAGGGCCATGGCACGCCTCCCGCCTCCCCGGCCTTTTTGCCCCGGACCCCAGACAAAGCCACATCAGGGTCCCGCGCCGGGTCGCTCGAAGCGCACCTCTGTCAACAGGCCGGTGACGGTGATCTCTCCATCGCGCACGACGCCGAGCCGGAGGTCGCGCCCGAGCACCACCAACAGCCCGTCGCGGGTGCCGATGGCCACGCGCTCCGGAAGGAACTCCAACAGACCGCGGTGATTCTCCACAGTGAGCTGCAACTGGCCGAGCAAGGTGATCCGCGGTAGATCAAAGACGATCTCCCCGGGGAGGTCCAGCCCTTCGATCAGCGCCCCGCGCAGTCGCGCGTTCAAACCCGCTGGAACCGGGGCACCGCCGCCCGTCCCGCCCGGCCCGATGGCGTGCCTCCGCCCCCCGACCGGCTGCGGCAAGCACCTCGGCCTCCCTTCGGGCGAGTCTATGTGCACCGCTCCGCCGGCTAGAAGCGGGCGCGCGCCGCGCCGTTCCGCGACGAGGAGATCGGCTCGCGGCGGGCGGGCCCGACGGCGCGGCGCACCACCCCATGGCGTCCTCTGCGGATCTGTGCGCGGCCTGCATGCCGGCCACACTCCGCTGGGCACTCTGGATCCGGGCCCCCCAGACAAGGGGCGGCTCTGGGAGGTCATCCAGGAAATGGCCAATGTGGTCAATGTCATCGAACTGGTCGCCGACGCCGAGACCGGCTGGGTAGACGCAGTGCAAAACGCCGTACGTGAGGCCGCCCACACAGTCCGGCACATCACCGGCGTCGAGGTGACCAATCTCACGGCGACAGTCGAAGACGGGCGGATCAAGAGCTACCGCGCCAACGTCAGTCTGGCCTTCAGCGTCGAATCCGAGGACCAGCGGGCTCAGGCACGGCCAGCGGCGCAGCAGGCGCGCATGTAATCGGGGCGCGACCGTGCGCGTTGCACAGGCCCGCATCGCGCGCCAGGTGGTCGGAAGCAGCAGGGCGCGCGGGGGCGCTTATGAGCCGCAACGACGTTGCGGCCAAAGACACGCTCCCCCCCGGCCTCTGCCACGTTCGGCCAGCCGTTGCTCACCTGGGCACCGCCCACTCGGCCCAGGGCTCTCGGTCTGGTGTCCGACGCTCCTCCGGGCTCTGGCATGATCCGAGAGTCGCTGCGCGTCAGCCCGGCCGCCCGGTGACCGAAGTGAGCATTCCCGTTGGCGAGACCACACCCCTCAAGACCCCTGCGCCGGCGCCGCGGCCCGTCGCAGCCTTCGGCGCTCTGTCAGATGTTCGCGTGCCTTGGCCCCCAGGCGCCGTGGCCGCCGCGCCGCCATCCGGAATTCTCCGGCGGGTCAGCCCGGCGGCCAGGTCATGCCCCGTCCACCCAGCAGATGCAGGTGCAGGTGACCGACCGTCTGCCCGCCGTCGGCGCCGCTATTGACGACGACGCGATACCCCGCAGACAGACCAAGCCGGACGGCCAGTGTGCGACAGACAGCGAGTAGGCGACCCAAGGTCGCCTCCGCGTCGGCTGGCACCGCATCAAGCCCGGACCAGTGCGTACGCGGGATCACCAGCACGTGCACCGGCGCCTGCGGGTTGAGGTCACGGAATGCGAGCAGGTCGGCATCTTGGTGGATGACATCCGCCGGCAGTTCCCCGGCTGCGATCTTACAAAAGATGCAATCAGCCACGGATTGTCCCCCTTATTCCCGACGCGAGCGGGAAGCAGCCGCGGACCCGAGCGTGAGGTGGCTGCGCAGGGCGGACCGGCACGGCGCCTCACCGGCCACCCCGTTCAAGCGCCAGGTCGATCAGGCGGCTCAGCAGGCAACGATACGAGACGCCGCTCGCCTCCCACAGGCGGGGATACATCGAGGTGGCGGTGAAGCCCGGGATGGTATTCACCTCGTTGACCAGAACACGGTGCGAACCCCTCTCCACAAAGAAGTCTACCCGCGCCATCCCGGCACAGTCGAGCACCCGGAACGCCGCCAAGGCCATCGAGCGCACCTCGGCGGCGACCTCCGCTGGAAGTTCCGCCGGCACGACAAGATCCGCGCCGCGTTCGCCATATTTGGCCTTGTAGTCGTAGAACTCCCGCCGTGGCAGAACCTCGCCCAGCACCGAGGCCTCCGGGCGTTCGTTGCCCAAAATACCGCATTCAATCTCACGGCAGTTGGCCACGGCGCGCTCACAGATGAGGCGCCGGTCGAGCGCCGCCGCCGCTGCCAGCCCCTCGACCAGGTCTTGGTCGGTGGACGCCTTGGTGACGCCGACACTGCTGCCCAGATTCGCAGGCTTGACGAAACAGGGAAGCCCCAGGCGCGCGGCGACTGCGGTGGCGGTCCCCGCCGGGTCCTGCTGCCACTGGTGACGGAGCACAGCAACGTAATCGGTGACGGGTAGGCCATGCCGGGTGAGCAAATCCTTCTGGGTGATCTTGTCCATGCCGAGCGCCGACCCGAGCACTCCGGCGCCGACGTACGGCAAGCCGCACAATTCGAGGAACCCCTGCAGTGTGCCGTCCTCACCGTTGGGTCCGTGCAGGACCGGGAAGACGACGTCGAGACGGGAAAGCAGTGCCGGTGTGGCGGCGCCGTTCCCCGTCGGCACAAGGCGGCGCTCGGCGCCGGGGACCACGGCCAAAGAGACGCCGGGCGCCGTCTCAGGTTCCCCCCGCAGCGCGCGCGCTGCGTCCTGTGGCAGTAGCCAGCGGCCCTCCCGCGTTATGCAGAAGGGCACCGCCTCGAAGCGCTGCGGATCCAGGGCCGCCAGCACCGACTGCGCGGACAGCAGCGAAACATCGTGCTCACCGGAGCGCCCACCGAAGATCACACCCACCCTGATCTTGCCCGTCGTCCAGTCGCCCCCGTTCCCCGTGGGCAGATGCCCCCGCACGGCGACAGGGCCGGCGGCCGCTCGCCGGCCGGCACCGTCTCGCGTTCAGCCACTCTATGCGCCGCGATCGCGCCCTGCGGCCCGGCCTCACCCGCCGGCCGGCTGTCCCAATGCGCCGCAACCGGCCAGCACAAGGGTCAGAGCGGCGATAGCCGCCGTCTCCACCCGCAGGATGCGGGAACCGAGGGAGAGCAGCCGGGCTCCGGCGGATACGGCGGCATCCACCTCCCGCGGCGTGAAACCGCCTTCCGGACCGACGGCCACCAGCACGGCACGCGGCGGCGACCACGTCGGCGCGGGTTGGTCGCCCGCCACCGCAGTCAGCAATTCCCTCAACGGACGGGCTTCACCCCCAGGGTGCGCGACGAGGCACGGTCCAGTGAAGTCCCGCAGGGACGAGACGAGGTCGGACGGCGGCAGGACGGGGGGAATGCAGCGCCGTCCGGATTGTTCCGCCGCTGCCTGCGCCAGGCGCTCCCAGCGGGCAACCCGACCCGGATGCACCTGCCCACCCAGGGGCGAGCGCTCTGTGTGCAGGGGGACCAGGGAAGCGGCCCCCAGTTCAACAGCCTTCTCGACCAACCAATCCATGCGCTCGCCGCGCGGCACGGCCACGGCCAGCGTCATGCGGGTGTCCGGTTCTGGCCACGGCTCTGGGGATCGGCCCAGAACACGGGCCCGACCCGACCCCATCCACGCCAGGGCCCAGGTCGTTCCATCCGGCGCCACGCCCAGCACCGGCATGCCGGGGGTGAGGCGCAACACATTCCCGAGATGGTGAGCCGCCGCGCCGGGCAGGGTGATCACCTCCCCGGAAGCCACGGCGCCGTTGAGAAAAACCCGAGGCAGCCTCATCTCTGGCGCGCCCAGACAGCAATCCAGTCGTCCAGGCGCACCTCGCGGCTCGGGCGCAATCCCGCCAGTTGGAGGGCGCTCTGCACCGCCGGCACCCCCGGTCCGACCATTCCCGAGGCGACGAGCGTCCCGCCGGGCAGGAGTGCCCGGCCGAGATCGGGCGCGACTTCGGCGAGGATGTCCGCCGTCAGGTTGGCGACACAAAGCTGAACAGGCGCAAGCCCAGTGGTCAGCAGGTCGCGCACCTCCGCGTAGTGCACATGGACCCGGTCCTCCACGCCATTGACCACAACATTCTGACGGGCGATGCGCACCGCCAGGGGATCGATATCCAGCGCGGTCACGGCACCCGCGCCGAGCATCGCCGCCGCCACGGCAAGGATGCCGGATCCGGTGCCGACGTCGAGCACCGTACACCCCGGACGGATCAGTTCCTCCAGCGCACGCAGGCAGAGAACCGTCGAGGCATGGGTGCCGGTACCGAAAGCCATTCCGGGATCCAGACGCAGGACCAACTCGCCCGAACGCGGCTGCACCGCCTCCCATGTCGGCGCCACCAGAAGGCGCCGGCCGATGCGCATCGGGTGAAAGTGCTCCCGCCAGGCGTTTGCCCAGTCCTCATCAGCGACGAAGCGCTCGGTCTGGCGCAACTCGCTCATGCCCGGGAAAAAAGCTACGAGGTCCTCCAACTCCTGCCGCAACGCGGCGAGCCTCCGGCTGAGCCGCTCGTCCCGGGGCAGATAGGCGCGGACCTCGCCCCGGGATTCATCGTCGATGACGACCCCGCCCGTACCCGCCTTGTGGAGGAGATGGGTGACGGCCTCCAGCGCATCCGGAGGGACCACGAGGCAGATCTCGCAGTATTCCATGTCACTCAGGGGTTCCTTTCGGCCGGGAGAGAGGGGCACAGCCGGCCAGTCACCCTCTCCCCCTCGGCGTGCCGGGAGGCCCGCGCAGTTCGGGACCTTGCTGCAGGACCGTCGCGGGGGCGGCGGCAGCGGTGGAACCAGCACCGGTCCGGACCGGGGCAGAGAATTGCCGCGCTGCACTCGCCTACCGCCCGAGCACCCGGCGGAAAGGACCAGGCGCGGCCCCGGCCACCCGCTCCCCCCGGGCCTCCGCGTATTTGTGCAGGGCGTGTCGTTCGGCTGGCGCCAACTGGCGTGGCACCTCGACCCGGATGACGACGCGGTGGTCACCGCGCGCGCGACCGCCGACGGCGACGATCCCCTTGCCGCGCAGGCGGAGCACTTCGCCGGATTGGGTACCTTCCGGTACGCGCAGGGGGACCTTGCCCTCGATGGTCTCGATCTCCAATTCCGTCCCGAGCGCCGCCTGAGCCAGACCGACCACCGCATCGCTCACCACGTCCTGCCCCTCGCGACGAAAGCGGGGATGGGCCGCGACGGCCACATCGACATACAGATCACCCGCCGGCCCACCGTGCTCGCCGGCCTCCCCCTCACCCGTCAGGCGTAGCCGCTGGCCGTCCTCGATCCCCGCCGGCACATGCACCGAGAGCGTCCGCCGCCGCCGCACCCGTCCATGCCCCTGGCACTCGGCGCACGGCTTCTCCAAGACCGTACCCCGCCCGCCACAGGTCGCGCAGGGCTGCACACTCACGAATTGCCCGAACGGCGTGGCCCGCCCCACCCGCACCTGGCCGGAACCGGCGCACGCGGAGCAGGCCTTCGGTCGGCTGCCCGGTGCCGCTCCAGTCCCTGAGCACACCGCGCACGCTTCCGTCCGGGGAACCGTGATCTCCTTGGTAGTCCCGAATGCCGCCTGCTCAAAGGTCACCTGCACCGCCACGCGCAGATCGGCGCCCCGGGCGGGACCACTGCGGCGCCGGCCGGTCCGCCCCCCAAAGAAGGCCTCACCGAGCACGCTTTCGAACAGGTCCTCGAACCCCATCCCTCCGAAACCCTGGGAGAACCCGCCCGGCGCCCCGCCGCTTTCCGCCTGGGTGAAGGCGGCATGCCCCAACTGATCGTATTTCGCCCGCTTCTCCGCATCACTCAGCACCGAATAGGCCAAGCCGATCTCCTTGAACTTCTCAGCGGCCTGCGGATCACCGGGGTTCGCATCGGGATGGTACTTACGCGCCAACTGGCGGAAGGCACGCTTGATCTCCGCCTCGTTCGCGTCGCGACCGACGCCGAGCACCTCATAGAAATTACCGGTGGGCACGCGCCCGCCCTCCCCCCATCCGCACCCGGCGGCACCAGGTACGACACCACCTTACACCGCGGTCGTAGTCGCGGAACCACCCGGCGGACACCGGCGCGCGCGGGCCAGGCGGCGCGACCCACAACGACACTGCAAGAGTCGGTCCTCGCGTCTGACCGGAGCCAACGAGCATGGGGGACAAGAGGCATCGGACCGTTGCCCCTGCAACAACGGCGTGTTGCGGTGATGACCCGGGAGGACGCTGCGCAAGTCCGCTCGGCGCGCTTGCATCGCCCCGAGCCATCCGCACTCCACGCCCCGTGGGGTCGCCAGCCGTTCTTGCAGCTCCCTCAAACTCCGGTTTCTTGTCCCCCGACGTTTCCGAAGACGAGCACATCGCGAGCAGCGGGTTTTGCAACGTCGTACTAGGCCCCGCCCTTGACATCGTAGTCGGCATCCACGACCTTCTCACCGCCGGAGGCGGCGTCGCCGGCCGGACCGTCCGGGGCACCCGCGGCACCGGTCTTCTGGTACATGGCGGCTCCGACTTCGAGGAGCAACCGCTGCAGGGCGTCCGACTCGCGGCGCATCTCCTCTGGGTCGTCACGGGTGGCGGCCAAGCGCACCTTCTCGGCCTGTTCCTTCACGGCGGCGGCCTTGCCGCCATCGACCTTATCGCCGAGCTCCTTCAGCGTCTTCTCCGCATTGTACACAAGAGCGTCCGAGGCGTTGCGGGCCTCGATGAGCTCCTGCCGCTTCTTGTCTTCCTCCGCGTGCGCCTCCGCCTCGCGCACCATGCGCTGAATCTCCTGTTCCGCAAGCCCACCGTGGCCCTGGATCGTGATCTTCTGCGACTTGCCCGTCGCTTCGTCCTTGGCCGAGACGTTCAGGATCCCGTTGACGTCGATATCGAAGGTGACCTGGATGTGCGGAGCACCGCGCGGCGCGGGCGGGATGCCGTCCAGGATAAAGCGGCCGAGCGACTTGTTGTCCGTGGCCATGGGCCGCTCACCCTGGAGGACGTGCACCTCAACCTGCGTCTGGCCGTCGGCGGCCGTGGAAAAGGTCTGCGAGCGCGACGTCGGAATGGTGGTGTTGCGCTCGATGATGCGGGTGAACACTCCGCCGAGGGTCTCGATGCCGAGGGAGAGCGGGGTGACGTCGAGCAGCAGGACGTCCTTCACCTCGCCGCCAAGGACACCGGCCTGCACCGCCGCGCCCAGGGCGACCACCTCGTCCGGATTGATGCCCTTGAACGGCTCCTTGCCAAACAGGCGTTTGCAGGCATCCTGCACCGCGGGGATCCGGGTGCTGCCGCCCACCAGCAGGATCTTGTCGATCTTGGACGCATCGCACCCGGCGTCCTCCATCGCCCGTCGGGAAGGCCCCATGGTGGCCTCAACCAGATCGGCCGTCAACTCGTTGAAACGGGCGCGCGTCAATGTCATGTCCAGGTGTTTGGGCCCCTGGGCGTCGGCGGTGATGAACGGAAGGTTGATGTTTGTCTGCAGGACGCTGGACAACTCGATCTTAGCCTTCTCGGCCGCCTCCTTGAGCCGCTGCAGCGCCATGCGGTCCTTGCGCAAATCGATCCCCTGCTCACGCCGGAACTCCTCGGCGATATGGTCCATCACGCGCTGATCAAAATCGTCGCCGCCCAGATGGTTGTTCCCGGAAGTCGCCTTGACCTCGAAGACACCGTCGCCGAGTTCGAGGAGTGAGACATCGAAAGTACCTCCGCCGAGATCGAAGACCAGCACCGTGTGGTCCTCGCCCTTGTCGACCCCGTAGGCCAGCGCCGAAGCCGTCGGTTCATTGATGATGCGCAGGACCTCAAGGCCGGCGATGCGACCAGCGTCCTTGGTCGCCTGGCGCTGGGCGTCGTTGAAATACGCCGGGACAGTGATCACGGCCTGTTCGACCTTCTCACCGAGGTAGGCCTCGGCATCGGCCTTCAGTTTCCCGAGGATCATCGCTGAAATCTCCTCGGGCGAGTACTGCTTGTCGCGAACCGAGACGCGCGCCATGCCGTCCCGGCCAGCCACCACCCGGTAGGGGACGCGCCCGGCTTCCTGGGTGACCTCGCTCTCGCGCCGACCCATGAAGCGTTTGATGGAGAAGATGGTGTTTTCGGGGTTGGTGATGGCCTGCCGCTTGGCGACCTGCCCGACCAGCCGCTCGCCATCCTTGGTGAAGGCGACAACCGAAGGCGTCAGGCGGCTGCCCTCCGCGTTCGCAATGACGACGGGCTCGCCGCCTTCCATCACCGCCACCACGGAATTGGTCGTTCCGAGGTCGATTCCGATGATCTTGCCCATCAGCGCTCCCCTTCTTTCGCCGCGTCCACCGCTGCTCCAACTCCGTCGGCTCCGGCGGGCGGCTCGGATGCCTCCGCCGCGACCCGGACCATGGCGGGACGCAACACCTGGTCACGCAACAGATATCCTTTCCGGTATTCCTCCACCACCGTCCCCGGAGCGGCATCCGCCGCCGGCCCCCTCGCCACGGCCTCGTGGCGGGCGGGATCGAAGGCTTGCCCGAGGGAGGTCATGGCCGTCACGCCGGCACCACCGAGCACCGTTCCGAACTGCCGCAGCGTCATCTCCACGCCCTGGCGCACGGCGACCGCGTCTCCCGCCGCAACCATGGCGCGTTCCAGGTTATCCACCACCGGCAGCAGTTGCACGATGAAGGCGGCGACGGCGGCCTCACCCCAGCGCGCCTGATCCTGCACCGTCCGACGGCGATAGTTGTCGAAGTCAGCCTTGAGGCGGATGAGGTTCTGCAGGTATTCCTCCGCCTTGCCCGTCTCCTGCCGCTCGCTCCCGAGCGCGTCCTTCCCGTTGCCCTCCGCGGGCGGTTCCACCTCCGTCCGCTCGGCCTCCCCTGCAGTCTGCTCTTCGTTCATGGCAGCCTCCCCAAAGCCGTGCCGCGGTCCGGGCCTCCTCCCGCGTTCCGGACGCCCCCCGTCCGGCCGAATGCCGCCGAGGCATACCAGGACCGCTGGAATATTGTATCAGCGGACCGGCTCCGCCCTGCCCTTGCCCCGTACCCGGCGTACTCGCCGCCCGCCCCCCCCGCGCACGGACGGGAGGGCATCGGGTTCCGGCGCGACCTGCCCGGCTTCGGACCCGGCATCGGCCGGAGACGGAGCGGCGGCGGCCGGAGCATCGGTCTCGCCCGGGGACGGCGGGGCGCTGAAGCCCGGAAAGACGGAAGACTCGGCGGCATCCCGGCCGAGCGCGCTCGTCACCGCACCGGCGACACCCTCGACCACGCGCATCACCCGCGCGTAATCCATGCGGCGCGGCCCGAGGACGCCGATACGGCCCAGGACGCCGCCGGGTGCCGCATAGACCGCGGTGACGAGGCTGCAGTTGGCCATCTCCTCGATCTGCATCTCCCGTCCGATGGCAACCTCGACACCGGCCAGCCGGTGCTTGGGCACCCCAAGCATCTCCTCCAGGAGCTGCTCGCCCTCCAAGGCCTGCAAAACCACCTTGGCCTTGGCCACCTCGCGGAACTCCGGCTGTTTCAGCAGGTTCGTCGCCCCGCCGACCACCAGCCGTTCGGGGGGCTCCGTGCCGTCTCCGAGCAGGGCCTTGACCTGGTCGACAATCTCACCGAGTTGCCCGATCTCGGCCGCGATCGCCCGCAGGGATCCCTGGCCCAACTCTCGCAGGGGTATCCCCGCCAAGCGGTCGGACAGGGCGCGACCGATACGCTCCAGGTCGTGCGCGGACGGCGTGTGCGCGAACTCCACAAGTTTGGTCCGCACGCGTCCATCGTCGGCGACCAGGATGATCACCGCCTGCGACCCGCGCACCGGCACGACCTGCAGGGCCGCGAGGCGTTCCTCCGGTCCGGACGGTTGGCTGGCCAACGCCAGGAAATTGGTCGTCTCCGCCAGGAGATGCGCAGCCTGGCGCACCACGTCCTCGATACGATCCGCCCTGACGGCCAGGACCTGGCGCACGGCCTCCGCGTCCAGCCCCGCACGCTCGTGCTCACCCACAAGCGTGTCGACATAATACCGGTAGCCTTTATCGGAGGGCACACGCCCCGCCGACGTGTGCGGCTGCTCCAAATAGCCCATGTCCTCGAGGTCGGCCATCTCATTGCGAATGGTGGCCGGGCTGACACCGAGGTTGTACTTACGGGCGACGGTGCGCGACCCCACCGGCTCCGCCGTGTGGATGTAGTCGTCGACGATGGCCTGCAGCACCCGACGCTTCCGCTCGTCCATCGGTCCACCCCCTCCGCCCCCGGCGGATGTTAGCACTCCAATGCGATGAGTGCTAACAGCGGCTGGAACATACCATTCCCCACCGGAAAGTGTCAATCGCACCCCGCCGGAGCAGCAGCGGCGTGCCGCGAAACAGCACGAATGGCCTTCGACACCGTCGGACGTATTGTCCGCGGCGCCCGGGACATACTCGCCTGGATCCACCCTCGTCACCGGGCCGAGGCCGGATGCCCGGAGCCGCATGTACGGCCCGCCGGGAGCGCGCAGCTGCGACCCGGGTCGGGGCGATCCGGGATGGATCAGCCGGCGAGACGGGCCGGCGCGCCTCTTGGAGGCGAGAGCCCCTTGGAACGAACCGGAGGTGGACGGGCCTTGCGTGTCACGGCTGTTCTGGCCTGGACCCTGGTGGGCGTGATCTTGGCCGGCTGCGTACAGTGGGTGCAGGACGGCGCACCGGTTCTCGCCGCTCGGCTGCCCGGCTGGGCGCTCCCACTCCTGCCCGTGGCGGCCTTTCTCATTTTCGGGGCGTTCCTGGTAACCGCCTACGGAGGCTCCCCCGGCATGGGTCAAGGCATCCTCGGCGCCGTCGCCGCGCTGCTGGTCGCAGGCCTGCCGCTGACCTATGCCTACGGCCTCGCCCAGCGTCACGGCCTCCCGGTGAACGCCGGACCGATCGGCGCGCTTCTCGCCGGCTCGTATGCACGTGGAGCCGCCACCCTCTGGCTCCCGACGGCCATAGCGGCGGCACTGCGGAAACCGCGCGTCGCGATCGCCCGTCCGGGCCGTCCGACCGCGGGGGAGGCCGTATTCACCCAGGCGGACGCGCCCCCCTTCTGGACCCCGGCGACCGCCACCTCGCCGGGAGCGGATGCGTCGCAGGTCGCCTACACGCCGGGCGAGGGTGAGCGCGCATAGACCACCCGGCCCTCCTGCAGCGCGCCGGCAACAAGTTCGGTGCCTGCGGCCAGGGCCGCCAGTTCGTCCTCGGTGTAGGCGAGCATATCGCACGGCAGAACCGGTCGGGTAACCGCGTACAGCCGGCCGAGTCGCTCCACGAACGTGGCGCCGTCCGGGGGTACGACGACCAGGAGATCGAGATCGGATGCCGGCCCCACATCGCCGCGGGCGAACGAACCGTACACAATCACCCGCAGGGCCCCGTCCGCCGCCAGAACACGCACCAGACGGTCGAGTTCCTGGGCCAACGCCGTATGCCGTTGTGCGGCGACGGAACTAGCCGTGGTCGTCCTCGCCTCCCAGCCCGGCGCCCGGGCGGTGCAATCCAAGAAGGGAGGGACGGGCGGGGACAGCGAATGCTCCAGACGTACCGCGTCCCACACAACACACGACCAATAGATGTGGTATGCGGGCCGCACACCGGGGTGGATCTTCGCCCCACACCGGCGCATCCCCTGCCCCGGCGCGGCCATCAAACGATGGGGCGCCATTCCGGGGGGCCTTCGGCCGGAAGGCTTGGCGGCCGCTGCGGCGCCCGCTGGCCCGACGGCACCCTCACCTGCGCGACACGGATTCCCGTCCCCGGGGCCCGGGCGGCGCTGACGCTGGCCATCGACGGTCGTGCGCCGTCATTTCTGCTGGCTGCTGCCTTGGCCTGACGGCCAGGGCCGCTGCCGGAGGGCCGCGCGACCCTGGCCCGTCCTCAGACGAAGGCCGAGAACGCGAGGTTGCCAACCAGCACGGCGTCGGGCCGGAGCGCCAGACGATCGTCCGTGCGCCGACAGAGACCTTGCTCCACCAACCGGGCGGGGATGCCGGGAAACGCCGCATCCAGGGTCTGACCATGGCGGGCGGCATAGGCGCGAAGATCGACGCCCTCCAGCAGGCGCAACCCGAGAAAGGCCGTTTCGCTCCGCTCGCGCGCCGCATCGGCGGGCTGGTGTTCGGCGATCCAGGTGCCGGCACCGGCGGCGATCCCGTCCCGGTATGCCGCCAGCCGGACTGTGTTCGCCCATCGCTGCAGTCGCCAGTGGGAATGGGCACCGATACCGAGGCCGAGGTAGTCCGCGTTCTCCCAATATAGAAGGTTGTGCCTACAGCGCCGATCCGGCGCGGCGAAGTTGCTGATCTCGTAGTGCTCCAGTCCCGCCTGGGCACAGAGCCGGCACGCGCAGTCGAACTGCTCCGCCGCCACCTCGTCGCTGGGCAGCGCCAGCGTTCCGTGGGAGGCGCGGAGATGGAAGGGCGTCCCCTCCTCTATCTGCAGCGCGTACACCGACAGATGCTCCGGCCGGAGTTCCAGCACCCGGCACACACTCTCTTCGAAATCCGCACACGACTGTTGCGGCAATCCGTACATCAGATCGACGTTGAGATTGCCAAAACCCGCCTCGCGGGCGGCGGTGAAGGCCTCCCGGAACGCGGCAAAGGTATGCCGTCGCCCGAGCGCCGTCAGCAGCCGGTCCTGTACCGCCTGCAGGCCGATGGAGAGCCGGTTGATCCCCGCCCGGCGCAGGACGGCCAAACCTGCGTGCCGCACCGTGCCGGGGTTGCACTCGATCGTCACCTCCCCCTCCGGCGGCAGTCGGAAGCGGGCCGCGAGCGCGCGGTGCAGCGAGGCCAGATCATCGGCCGGCAGCACCGTGGGCGTGCCGCCGCCGTAGAATGCCGAAACCGGTGGCTCAGGGCGCAGCCGGCCGACCCAGTACTCCCCCTCGGCGCGCACCGCGGCCACGTACGGGCCGTGCCACAGCGCGACGCGCCGACCGCCACCAACCGCGACGAAGTCACAGTAGTCGCACTTATAGGGGCAGAAGGGGATGTGGACGTACAGTCCCCAGGGAAGGGACGCGGCCGCGTCCAACGGAGGCCCTCCTCACCATGGCCCAGGCTGGCGGGGCGGCGTGCTGCGGGATGCCCTGCGCGCACCGCGTCTCCCCTGCCTGCCATCCGCTCCTTGGAAGCTTACACCCTCTCCGGCGCCGGGAACAGGGGACCGGAGCCTGTGGGCGCTGCGCCACAGGAGTCCGACGGCGTTCGCCTACCTCGGGCTGCGGCCCACCAGCCCTCTGGTGAGCAAGGCGTCATGAAAGAAGTATTCGGCCACGGCGACCGCCGCGCCGATGCCGAGCAGCGCCCAGGACGGACCGGCGCCCACCACCACCCCGACCGCCGCCATACCAAGGATCAGGTCGGCCGGGCACGCTGCGGCCGGTCCGGCCGCCGGCAGCACCGCGAGGTCCACCGTCAGGAAGGAAACCACCCAGAACAGGACGGCAGCGTCCACAACACTGAACAGCGAGACCCGGTGTACCAGCGGCAGCAGCAGACCGAACAGGGAGAGTTGCAGGGCGAACTTGATACCGAGGGGCAGTGCGAACCGCATGCGCCGATCCTCCCCCCGCGACACCCCGGCAACCGGCCCGCACGGGTCGCCGAGCCGCCAGCGCCGGCAACAAGGCCGTCACGGGACGCCGGTCACCCGCCCCGGGCACACCCGGACCACCGGCGGGGCACCCCGAGCGGGATCGTGCCCCGCAGCGCCTCCAGGCACGCAGGCACAGCCGGCATGCGCCGGCCCGACCGGCACGATCGGCGACAACCGCGACCGCTGGAAGACCAAGCACGGGCAGGAGATACGGGGCAGGGCCCCCGGTCCGGCGCCAGCCTGCCCCGTGCCTCCGTCTACGGGTTCCGCGGGCCCGGGGCGCCGGCCAGGCGTTGCTCGGCCAGTTCAATCATCCGTCGCACCATGTGACCGCCGACGGCACCACACTGACGCGATGGCATGTCACCCCAATAGCCGTCCGCCGGGGGAGTCACGCCGATTTCCTGCGCGATCTCGTATTTGAACTGGTCCAGCGCCTGTTCCGCTCCGCGCACTAACGCCCGATGCGACGACGAACCGTTTGCCATCTCCGACCTGCCTCCCTGTGGGGTGCCGGCAACAGTTTGGCCGGACGGTCCGGAAGATATCCCCGGCCGACCTGAAACTGCGTCCGCTGCCAGGGGCGGCCGCCGCGGAAGCCCTCTGCGCGCGGCACGGCCCGCGTGGTTCCTGCGTCCGGGCAGCGGGCACCGGCCGTGGTGGGGGGGCAACGCGCGTGGTACCGCGTCATGCCAGGATGAGACCTGCGCCGCGGCGAGCCGGGAGCCCCCAGGCTTACCTGCTCGGGATCGACTTTGCCAGCCTCCTCCCAACCGGACCGCCGCCCCTGTGGATGAGCGACGGCCCGCATTGTGAACGGAAAGCGGCGGCCCCGAGGACCGGCCGGCAGGCTTCCGCCTTCAGTCCTCAGCCACCTTGAGCACAGCCATGAACGCCTCCTGGGGAATGTCGACCGCCCCGACGGCCTTCATGCGCTTTTTGCCTTCCTTCTGCTTTTCCAACAGCTTGCGCTTGCGGGTGATGTCGCCGCCGTAGCATTTTGCCAGCACGTCCTTGCGCATCGGAGGAATGTTCTCCCGGGCGATGATCTTCCCGCCGATGGCGGCCTGAAGCGCCACCTCAAACTGTTGCCGGGGGATCAACGCCCGCAGGCGTTCGATCAGCTTTCTGCCTCGCACTGCGGCCGTGCCGCGATGGACGATGCAGGAAAGGGCGTCGACCACGTCGCCTGCCACCAGGATGTCAACCTTGACCATGTCGGCCGCTTCGTAACCCAGAAGTTCGTAGTCGAACGTGGCGTACCCTCGACTGCGGGATTTTAACTGGTCGAAAAAGTCGAACATGATCTCCATCAGGGGCAGGCGGTACTCCAGCCGAACCCGCGTCGGGTCCAGGTACTCCATCGCGGTCTGATCCCCGCGACGCTCCCGACAGAGTTCGAGCAGTGGTCCGAGGTGCTCCGCCGGGGTGAAGATCGACGCCCGGACGACGGGTTCCGCTATTTCAGTGATCACCGACCGGTCTGGGAGTTCGGCGGGGTTGTCGACATCGAGCACGGTTCCGTCCGTCCTGGTGACCCGGTAACACACCGACGGCGCGGTGGTGATCAGCAAGAGCCGGTATTCCCGCTCCAGCCGTTCCTGCACCACGTCCATGTGCAGCAGTCCGAGAAAGCCGCAGCGGAACCCAAACCCCAGGGCCGCTGACGTCTCCGCCGCGAAGGACAGGGCCGCGTCGTTGAGTTGCAGCTTCTCCAGGGCTTCGCGCAAGCGGCCGAAGTCGGCCGAGTCAATGGGGTAGACGCCGGCGAAGACCATCGGCTTAGCCGGGCGGTACCCGGGCAAGGGCTCGGCGGCGGGGCGCTGAGCAGAGGTGACGGTGTCCCCGACACGGCAGTCGGACACGTCACGCATCGCCGCAGCCAGATACCCCACCGCCCCTTGGGAGAGTTCCGCGATGGCGGCGCGCGCCGGCCGGAAGACGCCGAGTTCGGTAACGTCGAACGTACGGCCGGTGGCCATCAACCGAATGCGCTCACCCGCCCGGAGTATCCCGTCTAGGACGCGCACATAGGCGACCACGCCCTTATAGGCGTCGAAGGCCGAATCGAACACCAGCGCCCGCAGGGGTGCCGCCGCATCACCCCGAGGGGGCGGCACCCGCTCCACAACCGCCTCCAGCAGTTCCTCGATCCCAATGCCCTCCTTGGCGGAGACGGCCAGAACCTCCTCGGCCAGGAAGCCGAGCCCCTCCAACTGGCTCCTCACCCGGGGGAGGTCGGCCGAGGGTAGATCGATCTTGTTGATGACCGGGAGGATGGCCAGACCCGCGTCGAGGGCGAGATAGAGGTTGGCGAGGGACTGCGCTTCCACCCCCTGCGTCGCATCCACGACGAGGATGGCCCCCTCGCAGGCGGCGAGGGAGCGGGACACCTCGTAATGGAAGTCGACGTGCCCGGGCGTGTCGATCAGGTTCAGGATGTAGGTGGGCCCGCTGCGCGCGGCATACTCCAGACGCACGGCCTGCGCCTTGATCGTGATGCCGCGCTCGCGTTCCAGCTCCATGGAGTCCAGCACCTGGTCCGCCATGTCCCGCTTGGCGATCGCGCCGGTGCGCTCGATCAGCCGGTCGGCAAGCGTGGACTTGCCGTGGTCGATGTGGGCGATGATGCAGAAGTTGCGGATGCGGCTCTGGTGGTCGTCAGACAAGTTGTTGCTCCAGCCCTCCACGCGTCGGACCCGGCAAGGCCGGCTCGAATGGCTCCCGAGTCGTGGCGTACACGCCACGGACGCTGCAGAACAGACGATGCCGTCCACACGCCGGCTTGAAGTTTAGAGATCGGACACATGCTGCACAATCCCAGAAAAGGGCGGACAGGCTGAAAGAGGTTCGCCGTCTCCCGGGATCGGCCGCTCGCCGTGTCAGGCTCGCGCCCCCCGAACCGCGATCCGCACACGCCGCGAGTCGCCGGCCATGTATGGAAGCGGGTGCTCGCAACGCGGTTCCC
Organism: Bacillota bacterium; assembly: GCA_021803205.1. Classification (GTDB taxonomy): domain Bacteria; phylum Bacillota; class Sulfobacillia; order RBS10-35; family JAJYVN01; genus JAJZMB01. The sequence continues at coordinate 36,731 of JAJZMB010000029.1, forward strand.
AGACCGCATCATACCCTGTCCGTCAGCAGGGCGGGGCCGCGCACGGCAGGCGTGTTGTGCGGCCGTGGCCGACCGGCCCCCCCAGCCCCGTCGCTGTCACGCTCCCGACCACATGCCCTTCCGGTAGCGGCCCTCCCGGAACCCGACCCCGGTACCGACCGAGCGCGGCGGTCCGCGCGGCGCCGCAGCACGTCATGGCCGCACATCCCCTGCCGGCGCTGCCGCTACCCTTCCCCCGCCGACGGGCTCGGCGACCGTCCATCCAGCGCCCGTGGACGCGGCGGAAATGGACCGCATGCTCTCCCGCCCGTCGCCACGGAGCCGCCCCTTCGGCGGAGTTACTCCGCCGCCGCCCCAGCCTGGACAGAACCGGGGGCGGCCCCTTCCACACGCAGCCCGGGGAATGCGGCCGCCACGACCCCATCCGGGGACGCCGCGTAACCCGCGACGATCTGCACCACGGCCCGCACAACCGCAGGCACCCGCAGCCCCGAACCGGCGGGAGGGGTCGGTCCGGAGGGCCCCACCCGGATGAAGGCCCAAGCGGGTGGCGACGGCGGGGCGGCATACCCGTCGAGCGGGGCAAGGGCGCTCACCGCCGGACCGTTGCCACGCCGTACGGCCAGCGCCACCCCGGCGGCCACGGCCAATGCATACGCCGCCAGCGCCAGCCAGCCCCGCGACCGCATACCCTCGCCCCCGGGACTGAGGGTATGCGGTCGCACACCGCCGCTTGCCCGGACTCGCCGACCGCGACGAGCGGCACTGTTTTCAGCGCAGTTCGCTCGGGACAAAGGCGTCAATGACGCCGATGACCAGGGAGGCCAAGAGCGCGCCCACCACGGTGACATGCATGCTCACGACCAAGAACTGCACGCCGTAGATCACCGCCGCCCCCGCCAGGAAGCCGATCAGGCCGCGCCCGTATGGGGATACACGGTGTCCGAAGAGCGCCTCCGCGAGCCAGCCGATCGCGGCGATGGCCACCGCGGCGAACATCGCGTTCCAAAAGCCGACCACGTGGAATCCCGGAAGCAGGAATCCGAGGAACAGGATCACCAGCGCGGAAACGACGAAGCGGATGATCAGACCGAGCATACGCCCACTCCCCCGTCGCAGACCGGCGCCCTGGACGCCTTGTACGGCGCTGGAGCGGCCTGCCACATCTGCCCGCAGTCTTCCCCGCGCGGGCGCCGCCAGATGCGCCCGGGACGTATCCGCGCCCCTCGTCGTACCCAGAGATGCATGTTCATGCATTCCGCCGCCGGCCACGGCCCAGGTGGCGCCGGGCGGTGTCTGATCGCCACACAATCTGTCGCAGAAGGTCCAGCAAGGTCCAGCCAAGACAAGCAGGCGGCCTTGAAGTTTGCATAAAAACGCGTACGATGGGCGCGGGTCCACGCACAGCGCGGTGGTGCTCGTCTCGCGCCGGCCCGCAACGGGGCTTGCTTCTCACGGAGTGTGCGGGCGTGCCCCCCGGTTGGCGCTTCCCGCGCCGGTCGGGATGCCAGTATAATCGGCGGGAAAGGGGTGACCCCCATGCGCTCCGAGTTAGTGTGGAAGGTGGGCGGCGAACAGGGATCGGGGATCGAGAAGCCGGGCTCGATCTTCCTGGACGCGTGCAGCCGCCTCGGCTACTACTCCTTTGGGTACCGGCACTTCATGTCCCGCATCATGGGCGGGCACACGAACTATCAGGTGCGGATCTCGCACAAGCCGGTGTTCGCGATGGGCGATCACACCGACGTGATGCTCATCGACAGCAAGGGCGCGCAGGAAGCCATCGACATGAACATCGGCGAGATGGCAGCGGACGGCGTGATCATCGCCGACGCGGGCATGAAGGCCGAGATGCCTGCGGGCAGCCAGGTGCGGCTGTTCAAGGTACCTTTTCACGGCATAGCCGGCGAGATCGGTTCAGACCTCTACTGGAACATGGTGGCCATGGGCGCGAGTTGCGCCGTGACGGGGCTCGACCGCCAGGCCCTGCGGGACATGGTGTATGCCACCTTTGCCCGTAAGGGTGAGAAGATCGTGCAGGCCAACTACGACGCGATCGACCGCGGGTATGCCTACGTGATCGAACATTACGGAGAACTCCCGCATCTGAAGGTCGCCCCCGTTCCCAGGCCCGTGCGCCGGTTGACGATGGAGGGCGACAACGCGGCGGCATTCGGCGCGTTGGCTGGCGGCTGCCGTTTCCTCGCCGCCTACCCGATCACGCCGGCATCGATGGTGATGGAGTGGATGGCCAAGGAGGCACCCAAGGTCGGCGGCATCGTCGTGCAGGCGGAGGACGAGATGTCGGCAGTGCTCATGGCCATCGGCGCCAACTACGCCGGGGCGCGCGGCATGACCTCCACCTCCGGGCCCGGCTTCAGCCTGATGCAGGAGGCGCTCGGGCTCTCCGGCCTCACGGAGACGCCGGTCGTCATTGTGGACGTGCAGCGCGGCGGCCCGGCCACCGGCCTGCCGACGAAGCCCGAGCAGGGCGACATCAATGAGATGATCTACGGCTCCCATGGCGAGATCCCGCGCGTGGTCATCGCGCCCGGGACCTACGCCGAATGTTTCTACGACACCGCAGAAGCGTTTAACCTCGCAGACCGGCACCAGTGCCCGGTGATCGTGGCCATGGATCTGACGCTGGGCATGGGCAAGGGTACGGTGGAACGGCTGGACTGGAGCCGACTGCGCATCGACCGCGGCAAGATTCTGACCGCCGCGGACATCGCTAGGCTCGGCGGCGAATACGAGCGCTTCGCCAACACCGAAGACGGCATCTCCCCGCGCGCCCTGCCGGGAACGCCCGGGGGGATCCACCTGAACACGGCGGATGAACACACCTTTTCGGGCCGGATCACGGAGAATCAGGAACAGCGCCGGGTCATCCACGACAAGCGCCTGCGGAAGACCGACCACGTCGACTTCCCCGGACTGGCGGTGCGCGGCGACCTGCCGGCCGATCTGGTCTTGGTGGGCTTCGGCTCTGTCACCGGTCCGATGTGGGAGGCGGCAGAGCGGCTCGTGGCAGAGGGGCGGCATGTGGCGGTCTGTCAACTGCGCCGCCTGTGGCCCTTCCCAACCGAAGAATTTCTGCGGGTGCTCTCCCAGGCGGAGGCCGCCCTGGTCTGCGAACACAACGCCACCGGCCAACTCGCCCACCTGATCCGGGCGCAGTGCGGCGGCGACCTGCTGCCGGGACTGCGCAAGTATGACGGCGACCCGTTCCGGCCCGCGGAAGTCGTCGCCCGCGCGAAAGAGGTGATGGCGGATGTCGGCAGTGCTCGTATCGCCTAAGACCTTCGTGAGCGAGTTCCCGACATGGTGTCCGGGATGCGGCGATTTTGGCGTCCTGCGGGCGCTGCAGAACGCGGCGGCGAAGCTCGGCCTGCAACCCCATGACATCTGCCTCGTCACCGGCATCGGCTGTTCTGGCAAGATCAACAGTTATTTCAACGCTTACGGCCTGCATACGTTGCACGGACGTTCGCTGCCGGTGGCCCAGGGTGTGAAATTGGCCAATCCCAATCTCACGGTGATCGCCTCCGGCGGCGACGGGGACGGCTACGGCATCGGCGCCGGCCACTTCATGCATGCGGTCCGGCGCAATGTCGACATGACATATATCGTGATGGACAACCAGGTGTACGGATTGACCAAGGGCCAGACCAGCCCGACATCGCCAACGGGCTTCACAAGCCACACGACGCCGTACGGCTCGGCCGAGGGCCCGGTCCGGCCGTTGCGGGTGGCCCTGGCCAACGGCTGCTCGTTCATCGCGCAGGGCTTCTCCGCCGACCTCAAGCAACTGGTGGACCTGATCATCCAGGCCATCCAACACAAGGGCTTTTCGCTCCTGAACGTCCAGAGCCCCTGTGTGACGTGGCGCGAGACGATCCTGGAGGACGACCAGAAGATCGGCGTCTACGAATGGTGGAAGAAGCACCTGCACAACCTGGACGCAGACCCGGATTACGATCGTCACAACCAGGCCGCCGCCTTCGCCAAGCTCATGGAGTACGACGACATTGTCACAGGCGTGGTCTACCAGGAGGACCGGCCGTCGTACCAGCAATACCTGAGGGGCTATACCGACAGGCCCATGTCCGAGATGGCCAGCCCGCTCGACGACGCCGTCTTGGAACAATTCGCCGAGCAGTTCAAGTAGTCTGCAGCGGTGCAGGGGGCGGGGGACGTCGATCCCCCGCCCTCTGCCTGTGTCGGCGCCAGTGGCGGATAGTGTTTCAGCGCACTCCGACGCCACGTTCGAGCAGGTATTGGTGGTACACGATCTCGGCCGTCGCGACCGCCCCGGCCGCCGTCAGCGCCCCGCCGAATCCCAGCCGGACGCCTGGGACATAGAACGGCGCCAGCCAGAACAGAGCGAGCGCGAGGGCGAAGTCCACCCCGACGGCGCCAGCATTGCCCATGGCCGGCAGCGCCAGTCGGTCCCCGAAATAGGTGGCGACGGTGACAACCGCAGCCGGCAGGAGCGCCGCAGCCCAGCCGACCCGTCCCACGGCCGGCAGGATGAGCACCGACAGAGCGGCGACAACCATATACTTGACGGCCAATGTACCCAAAACAGTGCGCACGTGCCCATCCCTCCGGCGAGGCGTACGTCCGCAGTCTGTCCGCGCGCCGCCCGGACTATAGCCCGGATGGCCGTCTGCTGAGCGCTGACACGGGGAGCGACCCCTCGCAGCCACCGGTCGACAAAAACCCGTCGGTCGGTGAGGCGCATCTCAACTCCCGTCCGACAGCCAGCTGGCACGGGTATACCGCCGCCACCATCCGCCTCCGGCGCGGATGGCGGCAGTAGCCCCCCGCCTTACCGAAGCCCGCAGCAGGTTCCGGACGGACGTACGCCGGCGGGGTTCGCACCACGCCCGTACGCCTGCACTGCCAGGGGGCGCGGCGGCCCTGCGCACACGGGAACCGGGGCAGCCCGAGGCACGGACTCAGCCGTCGCCAGGGGGACGGTCTGCAGCGCCAACGCGCAGGCGCCGCAGGAGCGTGAAGACGGCGAAAGTGGATGCCGCCAGCGATGCCGCCCGGAAGAAGCCGTGCAGCGCATAGGCTGATCCGACGGCAGTGGCCGACACCACGGCGACCCAACCCCAGGACACGGCCACGGTGGGGCGGCTTGCAGCGCGGGTGCGGCGTTTTGACCCGGGCACGGAGCCATCCCTCCCGTCACCGCGTGGAGACCAGTGGCAACGCGCGTTCGTCCGCCCATCAGTCTTCCGGAAACCGGACCGCAGATACATGGAATCCACCGCTGCACGACACGCGGCCGGAGAATGCCCTCAGCAATGACCCCGCGCCGCCAGCGTCGTGCCGCGCGTCCTCATTCCCCCCAGAGCCCCCACCTTGACCACACAAGCCCGAGTGCAATAGTCTGCATTCGAGAAGGCTTTCCGTGCGGTTTCCCATCGGCTTGCCGCAGCCGTGCCGGTCCGGGGGACATCCCCATTCCCCGCCGGAGGCGAGGAAATATGAGGGCGCAGGGTTCCTCGCTTCGGAGCCATCCACCCCGCGTCTCCGGTTGGGCGCGATTGTCAGCCTTCAGCCGCCGATGGCCCGGGCTGTTCGCCAATGCCCACCGCGTCGCCCTCTATCTGTTGCCCGTCGAACTGCTGACAGGTGCCGCTCTGTATTTCCCACGCCTGCATACGGACCTGATCGCCTGGCTCCCGCTGATCGAGGGTATCCATGTCTGGGCGGGCATCGCCTTCTGCGGTCTTCTGCCCATGCCCGTTCTGTTCCCGCTCGGGAAGCGCCTGCTGGCCACGGTCGACTGGGTGGCCTCGTTCTGGTTTGTGGCTGGCCTCGGCGTCACAGGGCTGGCCCTGTGGACAGCCCCGGGGTCCGCATCGCTCTTACGCACTGGCGCTTTCGGCCTCCACGGGATCCTTGCTGTGGCCTTCGCCGTCTGGGCGCTCTACCATGGTCTGGTGCGCCTGGAGACGGCGCTGCGCGGGCGCGATCCCGAGCGGCAGGCCGAACACCGCGACCGCGCCAGTCGACGGACTATGCTCGCCAGCCTGGGGCGGGCCGTTCTGGGGAGCATTGCCGGCACGGCGGTATTCGGCTGGTTGGGAGGGGCCTTTGCGGCGTTGGCGCGCGGCGCGGCCGCGCCGATGGGCGGAGGTGCGCCCGCGGCTGGCGGAGCGACACAGGCGGGCGACAACCAACCCCTTCCCGGATTCCAGATCTACACGGTCACCGGGGGATTCCCGTCGTACGATGCGCGCACGTACCGCCTTGAGATCGGCGGCATGGTGCACGCACCGGCCAGCCTCAGCCTGGCGGACGTGCGGAAGCTCCCGCAGGTGACGGAGACGCGAGCCTTCCATTGCGTCACGGGGTGGGTCGTGGCGGGGGTCGTCTGGCAGGGCGTGCGCATCTCCGACCTGCTGCGGCTGGTGCAGCCGCAATCGGGTGCAGCATGGATCACCTTCGCTTCGTTCGACGGCGTCTACACCGACAGCCTCAGTCTGGCCCAGGCGACCGCCGAAGGCGTGCTCCTGGTGCATCAGGCCGACGGGCGCCCGCTGGCGACGGCGCAGGGCGCCCCGCTGCGCCTCTTTGTGCCGCAGATGTACGGCTACAAGTCGGTAAAGTGGGTCGGCCGCCTCCGTCTGGTTGCCTCACGGGAGATCGGTTACTGGGAACAGCGCGGATACGGCCCGGATGCCTATCTCGGAACGGTGAACGGCTGGACGTCCGGCGGGGGCCTGCGTTCCCTTCTCCCATAGGCACACCTCCGCTGCTGCCGGAAGGGGTGACAGCCGCCCGCCGACGGGGGTGGCCACGATATGGCCTGGGACGAGGAACTCTTCTCGCGCATCGGGGACCGCTACGACCTGATCTTTTCGGGCGAAGTGGTCCACACCGACTTTCAGGTGGACTTCGCCGTACGCGCCTGCGCGCTCCAACCGGGCCAGCGGGTGCTCGACCTCTGCTGCGGGCCGGGCCGGCACGCCGTTGCGCTGGCCCTGCGCGGCCTGATGGTCACCGCCGTGGACCGTGACCCGCACTTTTTAGCCCTGGGGCGGGACCGGGCCCGGGCATCCGGCACCGGGGTCCGGTGGGTACAGAGCGACGTTCGCCGTCTGCCGCGGATCGGACCGTTTCACGCCGCCATCTGCCTCTTCGCCTCGTGGGGATACGCCCGCGATCCGAGCGAAGACGGGCTGATCCTGCTGGGCGTCGCCCAGCGTCTGCAACCCGGGGGGCGGTTCCTCCTGGACATCCCTAACATGGAATGGCTCCGCGCACATCCCAGTGGGACCCGTTTCTCCGTCGTTGGCGGCCTCGGGGTGCGGGAGACCCGCCATTTCGATCCGGAGGCACGCGAACTCGCGGCACGCTGGTACGTCCATCCACCGGATCAAGCCGCCTGGCGGACAGAGATTCGCTACCGGGTGTATGCCTTGGCGGAATTGGAGTGGATGCTGGCCCGAGCCGGCCTGGTACTGGACGCGGCATACGGGGACTTCGACGGGAGCGCGCTGACCGCGGACAGCCCCCGCTGTCTGGCCCTGGCCCGACGTCCGCTCCTCCGTGCCCTGCCAGTGCGTTCAGGATAGGGCAGGTCCGCGTCGTTGCCGGTGAATACGTTGATCCACAGACAATTGCGCCCGTACAGCGCGAAATCGCGGCGTGCGTCCACCAGAGAGTATCCGGGGGCTGGGGAGCCATGCGGGCCCCGCGGCGCAAGCCCGCACGCCGCAAACGATTGTGCGGCCGCGGTCCGCCAAGTGCTGCATCGATCGGCACCCCGATTGCCTGGCCCTGGGACCGCAGGCTCCCCATCGCACTGCGCCACCCCGCGGCATGGGAGCAATCGGCAGGGCTTGTGGCCCGCCGCACCGAATGGCCGGCCATGGCCAAGCTGGCTCAGCGGGCGGAGGCGGGAGGGACCCAGGTCATGGTTTCGTCCACAGCAGCACCCGCCGCGGCACCGCTCGGCGTCGCTCTGGTGGGTACAGGCCTCGCCGCGGCTATGCACACCGCAGCCCTCCGGCTGGTGCCGGGGGCGGAGATCCGCGGAGTGGTCGGCACCTCGGCCGGCAAGGCGGAGGCATGCGCACAGCGGTTGTCCCTGCCCAGGGCATACCGCGACCTGGACGAATGCCTCGCCGACCCGCAGGTCCGAGTTGTCCACATCTGCACCCCGCCCCACACCCATCCGGACCTGGCGCAGCGCATCGCCGCCGCCGGTAGGAACATCCTGATCGACAAGCCGCTGGCCCGCACCGTGGCCGAAGCCGACAGGATCATCGCGGCCTGCGCCAGGTCGGGCGTGATGCTCTGTGGGCTGTTCCAGCACCGCAACATCCCGCTCTGCCGGTCCGTGAAGACGGCCGTGGACCAGGGGCGCCTCGGGCGGATCTACCTGGCTGACTGTTTCGTCAAGTGGTGGCGCACCGACGAGTACTACCGCGACAGTTCCTGGCGCGCGCGCCGCGCCACCGAAGGCGGCGGCGCCCTCATCAATCAGGCCATCCACTCCATCGACCTTCTGCAGTGGCTGGCCGGTCCGGTGGTGGAAGTGGCGGGATACACCACCACAGCCGCGCACGCCATCGAGACCGAGGATGTCGGGGTCGCCGTGCTGCGTCTGGCAGGTGGAGCGGTGGGCGTCCTGGAAGGGACGACAGCCGCGTATCCTGGCTTTCCGGAACGCATCGAGATTCACGGCACCGCCGGGAGCGTCGTTGTCGACGAAGGGCGCCGACGGGTCGAGTGGTACCTGCGCGGGCAGGAGCCGCGCATCGAGCAGGAGGGCGTGCAGCAGGGCAATGCGGCCGATCCCGCGGCCGTGTCGCCGGAAGCGCACGCGGCGGCTTTCGCCGACTTTCTCGACTCCGTGCGTACGGGCCGTCCCCCGACCGTCGACGGCCACGCCGCGCGCAAGGCCCTTGAGGTCGTGGAAGCAGTGTACCGGTCTTCCGCCCAGGGCGGCCGTCCTGTCTACCTGCCCCTGTCACCCTGACGGCCCGTAAGGAGGCCCTGGCTCAATGCCCTTCCCGATTGCCGCCCTGACCGACGAGATCGCGCCGGATCTCGTTGCGGCGCTGACCACCATGATCGGCGCCGGGATCACCGGCGCGGAACTGCGTACGGTCTTGGGCAAGAATGTGCTGGAGTTGTCGGACACGGAGGCCCTCTCCACGTGGGAGACCATCGCGCAGGCTGGTCTATCGGTGTCCGGCATCGCCTCTCCGATCGGCAAAAGCCCCATCGGCAGCCCGCTGGCGGAGGAGGAGGCGCGCATCGAGCGCGCCTGCCAGTTGGCCCGGCTGTTGCACACAGACCGTATCCGCATCTTCAGTTTCTATCCCCCCGAGGGCACGTCCGCCTCGGAGATGGAGAGTCTCGCCCCGGAGGTGATCAGGCGGCTGCGGACGTTCGCGCGCACGGCCGAGACTGCGGGCGTCACCCTGGTGCTGGAGAACGAGGTGGGCCTCTGGGGCGACATCCCGGACCGCTGCCGGAGGATCCTGGAGGCTGTGGCCTCCCCACGGTTGCGCTTTGCCTGGGACCCGGCGAACTTCCTCCGTTCGGGCGTTGCGCGGCCCTTCGACGAGGGCTGGCCGGCACTGCGGCAGTGGGTGGCCTGCGCCCACGTCAAGGATTGCCGCCTCGGCGGGGAGCACACCGTGGCCGGAGCTGGCGACGGTCAATGGCCGGAACTTCTGTCGGCACTGGCCATGCTCGGCGGCATGCCACTGGTCATGGAACCACACCTGCAGATCGCCGGCCACTCCGTGGGCTTCACCGGGCCTGAGCGCTTCCTCCAAGCGGTGGGTGCGGTGCGCGCCCTGATGTGAACACAGTCGTGGCGACGGGTGGACCTGCCCTGGAATCCGTGCCTGCAGCCCACCGCGAGAACGGTACCGTGCCCTGGGAGGCCGGACCGCCGCAGGAGTACGGCACTGCGGCACAGATGCGCTACAATGGACGCGTGTCTCTTCAACCCGGCCACGATGAGGTGAGCTTGCACGGGGAGCGCGGGTTACCGGCCAGAGATGCCGCTCATCGTCCAAAGCGATCACACCCTCTTGCTGGAGGTGGACAATCCCCACTTCGCCGCCGCCCGTGACGACCTGCTGGCCTTCGCGGAACTGGTGCGGAGTCCGGAACACGTTCACACTTACCGGTTGACGCCGCTGTCTCTATGGAACGCCGCCGCGGCCGGCGCCGGACCCGAAGACGTCCTGGCCGCCTTGGACCGCTGGGGAAAGTTCTCCACGCCGGACAACATCCGGACCACGGTCCAGGACCAAGCCCGCCGGTTCGGCCGCATCACACTGGTCGCCGACAGCGGGGATCTGTACCTGACGTCGGCCGAACCGCTCCTGCTCGACGAGGTCTGGAGCCATAAATCCGTCCGCCCGCATCTCGCCGCCCGCGTCGCTCCCGGCCGGATCCGCGTGCGCCCGTTGGCACGCGGACACGTCAAGCAGGCGTTGCTCAAGGTGGGCCACCCTGTGCTGGACCGTGCAGGGTACACGCCGGGCACACCTCTTCCGCTGCAGCTCCTCCCCGCCACCCGCGACGGGCAAGCCTGGTCCCTGCGCGCCTATCAGAGGGAGGCGGTCGAAGCCTTCTGGGGGGGCGGTGGGCCGGCGGGCGGCAGCGGCGTCATCGTCCTGCCCTGCGGCGCGGGGAAGACGCTTGTGGGCATCGGCGCCATGGGTCAGGCCCAGGCACAGACGTTGATCCTTTGCGCCAACACCACCTCGGTTCATCAATGGATGCAAGAGATTTTGCAGCGCACAAACCTCGGCCCGGATCAGGTGGGAGAATATACCGGCGCGGTCAAGGAAATCTATCCGGTGACCGTGGCCACCTATCAGATCCTCACCCACCGGACAAGGCGCCGCCGCGGTGCGGGGGATGAGGCGCCGTCCGGCCGGCGACCGCAACCGACGACGGCCGCTGAGGCCGAGGTCGAATTTCCCCACCTGCGGCTTTTTCAGGAGCGGAACTGGGGCCTGGTGATCTACGACGAGGTCCACCTCCTCCCGGCGCCGGTGTTCCGCGTCACCGCCGACATCCAGGCCCGCCGGCGACTGGGCCTGACGGCTACTCTGCTGCGCGAGGACGGGCGCGAGGAGGACGTTTTCGCCCTGATCGGACCGAAGAAGTTCGAAGTGCCATGGCGCGTGCTCGAAGGGCAGGGCTGGATCGCCACCGCCGTCTGCCACGAATTGCGGGTCGACCTGCCCGCGGCGCTGCGCCCTGCCTATTCGGTCCTCGACGGGGCCGACAGGTTCCGCTTGGCCGCCGAAAATCCAGTGAAGATCGAATTGGTGCGCGAATTGCTCCTGCGTCACCCGGACGAACGCATCCTGGTGATCGGCCATTACATCGATCAGTTGGCCGCGCTGGCATCCGCCCTGCAGGCTCCACTGCTCACCGGGCAAACCCCGCAGCGCGAGCGTGAAAAGCTTTTCTCCGCCTTTCGTGCAGGGGAGATATCCGTGCTGATCGTCAGCCGGGTCGCCAATTTCGCGATCGACCTTCCAGATGCGAGCGTGGCCATTGAAGTTTCTGGATTATATGGATCGCGGCAGGAAGAGGCGCAACGTCTCGGCCGGATCCTGCGTCCGAAGACGGACGGGCGCCCCGCCACCTTTTACGCCCTCGTCAGCCGCGACACCGTCGAGCAGGACTTCGCGCACAAACGTCAGCTGTTTTTGACCGAGCAGGGCTACCGCTACGTGATCCGCCATGCCGAGCGTGCGGCAGAGGACGAAGTGGCGACGCGGGGCGGAGATGCGGTCACCTCTGCCGGAGACAACGACGTGCCGCTGTGGCGCATCGGACGATGAAGCTCGCGGACGCCCTGCGGGGCTTGCCCGAACGCTCGCTTGGCCCTTACCGGACCGTCGCGGGGTTGCCCGCGGCGGGGATTGCGGAATTGGTCGCGCGTCTCTCCGATCCGGAACGGGTCGCTCACGCAGTGCATACCCTGCCTCCGGGCCCCCTACTTGCGCTGCGCATCCTGTGGTTTCATACCGCGCCGAACATGGCCCCGTGGCTGTTTCACACAGTATTCATCAGCAACGGCGGCGCCACTGGGGCCGACCGGGCAGTCGAGACCCTGGTGGAACAGGCCATCCTGGTGCCCCCGCTCTCCGCGGGGGGACAATACGTCATCGCGGAGGAGATCCGCCCCACACTGCTCCAACTGGTCATGCGGGAATGGCTGCCCACCAGCGGCTTCTACCTCCCCGCCGGAGAGGTACCCCTGCAGATCCACGCGACAGACCCGGCCGCCGTCGTTTCGGACTTCGTGCGCGTGCTTGGCGTCCTACCTGCTGGCATACGCGTACGTCAGCAGGACATCCTGCCCTACCAGGCGGATCAGCGCCGCCTCTCCGCCGCCCTGGACCGTTCGGCCTTACCGGCCCTGCCCCCTCTGGTTCCCGGAGCCATTCCGTGGGAGGGCTACGCACCGGAGGTCGGACCATTGTTCTCGGTGGCCGTGGCCTTCGGCCTGGTGGAGGCGCGCGAGGGAGTCTGGACGGATTCTTCCCACGTCCTGGAGTGGGTGAATCTTCCTCCGGAGGTGCAGTGGTCGGGGCTGTTACAGGTCTGGGCCACCCTCTGCGCCACACACCTGGACGATCCGCTGGCCCGAGGCGTTTACGACTGCCTGCGCAGCGGGGTCTGGTGCAGGCCGGCCGCACTGGCAAGATGGTTGGCGCAGTTCACCACGTCGGGGCAGCACCGGCTGGTCGCCGCCGTACACAACGTGATCGTCGCCTTCGGGGTGCGGGTCGGCGCCCTGGAATGGGGTCACGCCGCCAGCGTGGCGGCACCTGCCTCCGCTGCCGACGGCGGTCGGCCGGAGCCCGTTCCGGCTCCTGAGGATTGTGCGGTGCGCCTGCGTCCGGAAGCGGCCCACGCCCTCGCCGGCAACATGACTCCGCTCGACTTTCCCCGGTTCGACGAGGCTCCGCTGGCGCAGGGAACCTTCGAAATCCTGACCGGACCCCGAACACCGCCAGCCCTCGTCTGGCTGCTGGAGTCATGGGCGGAACGCGAAGCCGTCGACCGTTTCACGACCTACCGGTTGACACGCCGCTCGGTCGGGGCCGCCGCACGCCGCGCCGGGTGCGCAGAGGATCTGTTGAACGCGCTGGCGGGCTCTCCGGGGGGCGTTCCGCAGAACGTTGATTTCAGTATCCGGGAATGGGCCGCCGAAGTTGTTCACCTGACGGCGGAACTCGCCCTGATCCTGCGCTGCGCGGATGAAACGGCTGCCGAGCGTGCCGCGCGCACCGGCGCGTTCAGGGGGTGTGAACGCCTGGGCCCCACGGCATGGCGGGTTCCGGCCGACCGAGCCGGCACCGTCTGGCGCGCCCTCACGGATGCCGGTTGCGATGTGGAGGGCAACCTGCAGGATTTCCGCGATCGACTTGCCGGTCGTCTGCACAGGCCCGTGCGTACCGACGCGCCCCCCCCCCAACTGCCCTGGCCCGGCGTACCGCACCTACCCCTGCCCACGCCAACGGCGCACAGACAGTCCGCGGCAGGGCACGGGATGGGCGAAAAGGCGCCGGCACAACCATCGGATGTCCGTCCACACACGCCGACCCGTACCGTTCCCCGCCCGGAGCCCGTGCGCAACGCTCCGCGGCTATCCCCCCGCTCTCTCGGGGATACCCTCCCGGTGGTCATGCGTCTCACACGACGCGAAGTCTGCCGTGCACTCCAGCGCGGAATGCGCCTCGGCCGCCCGGTCGGTTTGGCCGACACCGCCGGCGGCACCCATGTCCTGATCGTGCAGGACCTCACCGCCGATTCCGTGGCCGGCTACTGCACATGCTGCCATGAGGACCATCGACTGCCACTGCGCACAATCGCCGCCACCGTCCGGCCGTGAGGCCCCTGCGCCCCGCCCGCGGCAAGCCCAGAGGGCGACGCAACACCTACTCCTGCATATGCCGCGCCAAGAATCCCGCCGCAGTCTGAGTCAGCTTCTGCTCCAGTTCTCCGAAAGACACCCCCGTCGTCGTGGTCGCCAAGAGGACGGCGCCCACCGGATCACCACCCACGACCACCGGCGCGACGACCTCGCTCTGGAAGGGGCATGGCGCCGTACCAGTCACGTCCAGCAGAGCCGGCCCCTGATGATTGTGGGCGCGCGGCGTGAAGGTCAGCGTCTCTCGGTTCTCCATGGCCCGCAGCACCGGTTGCCCGATGCGCTTGCCCAGGTATTGTCGCTCGGGGCCGCCGGCCACGGCGACGATCTCGTCTCGATCGCTGAGCAACGCGAGTTGCTGGGTGGTCTCATGCAGGGAATTGACAATACCCTGTCCGAATGGACCGAGTTCGGCGATTGCGGAGTATTTCTTGAGGATCACTTCGCCGTTCTTATCCACGAAAATCTCCAGCGGGTCACCGTCGCGGATGTTCATGTCACGGCGGATCTCGATAGGGATAACGATTCTTCCCAGATCGTCGATGCGGCGCACAATGCCGGTGGCCTTCAACCGCTGTCACCCCTTCGGCGATTGGGGTCTCCGGCGGTAGTAATGGCCCGATAGCGGCAACCGTTATACGGGCGAACGCAAAAAGGGCGACGCACCGCGTGCGGCGGACATCCGATGAATCAGGCGCGCCCGATCCGGGAGGGCCAACTGGCGCGGTTGGAATTGAAGAGGGGATGGATCAGCCGGGGGCCGCGCACAGGGAGCCGGGGACAGAGAATTGGCCGCTGGCGTGTCTGCCAGCCATGCTCAGGCGCGCCGACGCGCCGGTTCCTCTCCGGTCAACCGTGAGATATAGGTCCGCACCAGTTCCGCGATAATCTCATCCCGCTCCAGGCCGGTCATCAGGGCGCGGGCATTCTGGTAGCCGGTGATGTATGTCGGTTCTCCGGACAGCAGGTAGTGGGCGATCTGACCGATGGGGTCATAGCCCTTCTCCTGCAGTGCCCGGTACACAGCCAGCAACACTTCCCGGCTCTCCGGCCGCGCCGACTCCGCGCCTGACCCCAAGGGCTCATTGCCGGTTTTGGGCACTCTCAGGCTGCGGGTCAGTCCCGCGTCGCCGCTGGACGGCGTCTCCTGGAATCGGCTCGCATCTTGATTGGACATGGCCGCCTCGCCTCTCCCGGTCGGCCACGCCACAAAACGCCGGGTGGGCGCCCTGACCGGTACCCCAGTCACTTCGGCCCGGTGACGCCCGCTCCTTCCACGCAAGCGCCAGGGCCACGGGTCAAAAACCCGCGGCCCTGAACGCGGCTCGTCAGCGCGAGCGAAACTCCGACCGGCCGGCGAGCTGCTGCTCCGCCAACTCGATCATGCGCCGGACCATGTGTCCCCCGACCGCGCCGTTCTGGCGCGAGGGGATGTCGCCGCCGTAACCTCCGTGCGCCTCGTAATTGACGCCGATCTCGCTGGCCGCCTCGAACTTCAACTGCTCGAGGGCCGCTTCGGCACCGCGCACGACGGTCCGATTGGACTGTTGACCCGTGGCCACCTCGCTGTCACCTCCCCGCCGGAAGTGGGCCTAGTATGGCGACGGCGCGGAGATGGCTATGCCGCAAAAAGTTGGTGTGGCATCCGGGCGCGTTGCGCCGCAGGGCGGCGGCAGGCCTGCACTGGGACAGCAACGAACGCCGAACTGCTCGCGCCAATAGTCCAGCCGACGGCGGTGCGCGCCGAGGGCGGCCATGGCAGTAGGAGTCCGTTGCCAAAGGCTCCTCTTGCGGCAGCCTCGGGCTCCAGAGCCTTGTCCCCTAAGGGATTCGAGATCGCGGGCGCCGCCGAAACCGACTTTTGCAGGGCCGTCACAGTGCGGTCTCCGCACCGGTCGCGAAGCGTGGAACCCCGGGGCGCAGAGATCTTCGAGCCAGCGGCCGCGCAAGAGCGGACTTTTGCCGCGGCCACCTGGACCGATCCCCCGATACTGACGGCGGCGGACCTGGGATAGGCCGGGACGACCCGCCCTGCGCCGCCCCAGCCTATCCCGCCTGTGCCCGACTTTCCGGCTGTGCCAGCACCGCCTCGGTAACAATGGCCACGCCCCGCTGCATCTCCGCGTCGGTAACCGTCAGCGGCGGCATCAGCCGCAAGACGGTCCCGGCCGTGCAGTTGACAAGCAGCCCCCGCGCGCGACAATCGGCCACGACCCGCGGACCAAGGGCGGAACCCCCGTCGAGTTCGATCCCGGTCATCAGCCCGAGGCCACGGATTTCCTTCACCGAAGGGCATCCCGCGAGAGCCTGTGCCAGCAATGACCGGAAGTGCGCACCCGCGGTCGCGCCGCGCTCTGCCAGACCCTCCGCGACCAGGACCTCCCAGGCAGCCAGCGCCGCCGCGGCCACTATGGGGTTGCCCCCGAACGTACTGGCGTGATCCCCCGGCTGCAGGGCTTCCGCCCACGGTTCCGCCGCCAGGAACGCCCCCATCGGCAGGCCAGCCCCCAGGGCCTTGCCCAGCGTCAATACGTCGGGCCGGACCCCGTAGTGCTGAAAGGCGAAGAGCGCGCCAGCCCGCCCAAGCCCACACTGCACCTCGTCGAAGATGAGGCATGCCCCGTACCGGTCGCACAGATTCCGCAGCCGGCGTAGGAACGCCGCCGACGCCGGACGCACGCCGCCCTCCCCCTGGATGGGCTCGACGATCACGCCAGCCGTCTCTGGACCGATCGCAGACTCCAAGGCGTCCGCGTCGTTCCAGGGCAGTTCGCGGAAGCCGGGCAGCATGGGGCCGAAGCCCTCCTGGTAGCCCCGCGTCACGGCGAGCGCACCATAGGTGCGCCCGTGGAAGGAGTGATGGAAGGAGGCGATCTCGGTCGCCGGCGGCCGCCCGGCCGCGCGCGCCGCACGCCAGGCGGCCTTCCGCGCCAGTTTCAGCGCGCCCTCGGTCGCCTCGGCGCCGCTGTTGCAGAAGAACACGCGGCCCGGGAAGGCTGCTCCGGCAAGGGCTTCGGCCAGCCGCAATTGCGGCAGGGTATGGTACAGGTTGCTTGTGTGTCCAAGAAGGCCCGCCTGGCGCCGGATCGCCTCGACCACCTTCGGGTGGCAATGGCCGAGATTGGTCACGCTGATCCCGCAGAGGAAATCGAGGTACTCGCGACCCTCTGCGTCCCATACGCTACTGCCGCTGCCGCGGATGAGCACCACGGGATTGCGGGCATAGGTGTGCATGACGTAAGCCCTGTCGGCGGCGAACACCTCGGCGGAATCAGGTTGGGCGGTCTCCGCAGACGACCGCCCAACCTCCGACACGAAGACCGTTCCCGCCGACTCCCGAGCAGCCACGGCATCCGCCACCGCACCCTCCCGCCGGCCGTCGACGATCCAGGCCGAGCGCACCCCGCCCCGCAGGGCGCGCAGGCAGGCATCCACCTTCGGCCGCATACCGCCGGTGACAACTCCCTCCGCCATCAGGCGGACGGCGGTCGCGGCGTCGCAGGTGGGCAGCGGCCCGTCGCGCCCCGGGACCAGCAACCCGGGAACGTCCGTAGCCAGGCACAGGCACTCGGCGCCAAGGGCGGCCGCGATGTCCGCGGCAGCGTCGTCGGCGTTGACATTGTATGGTACGCCGTCCCGACCCGCAGCCACGGGCGCCACGACCGGAAGGAAGCCAGCACGCCGCAGGCCGTCCAGAACCTCGGTCCGCACCCGCGTGATGGTGCCCACCTGCCCCAGGTCGAGGGGACGGCCGTCTTCGCCCGCCAGCGCCAGCGGCGCGGCCTCGAGGATGTGCGCGTCACGCCCGCCCACGCTCAGCGCCGTGGCCCCGGCATCCGTCAGGGCCCAGGCGATACCCTTACCCACCAGACCAAGCGCCATTTCGGCCAGCGCCACAGTATCGGGGTCGCTGTAGCGCAGACCGGCGACGAAGCGCGTCTGCAGCCCGGCCCGCTCGGACCAGCGCGTGATCTCCGGCCCGCCGCCGTGGACAATCACGACATTGCGACCTTCCCGCCAGAGCGCGATCACATCGCGGAGCGCAGGGAGGAGCCCGCCCCCAACCGCCACGGCGGCCCCGCCGATCTTGACGACGATGCTCCCAGGCTCCTGCGCCACGGAAGGTCACTCCCCCCGGCCCGCCCCGGGGCCAAGGCCGCGGGCAGAGCCACTTCGTATATTTACCCGTTTCCTCTGCCGAAATCTATGCGCTCCGGAAGGCGGCATATCCATCGCTTATGCATAGTTATACAACATGGCGCCCGGGCCGGAAAGGGACTCCCAAGCGTGTCTCGCGCGGATGCGCCCGCCGCATGTCCGCGGGCGTTCGGACAACATGGCGGGCACGCGACCACTCTCGGTATCGGCGGCTCACGCCCGATGCGGGATCCGTTCGCCGCACCCGCCCAGGTGGCGCGGGACCAAGGCGGATGGCTACGGCAGCAGGCCGATCCGCGGCAGCCCGAGGGTCTCCTCCAACCCAAACATGCGATTGAGGTTCTGCACGGCCTGCCCGGCGGCCCCCTTGCCCAGGTTGTCGATCGCGGCGACGGCCACCAGAAGCCGCACCCGGGCATCCACCCGCACGGCGACCTGGACACAATTGGTGCCGAGCGTAGCCTTGGTTGCGGGCAACCCTTCCTGCAATACTTGGACGAACGGCTCGCCGGCAAAGGCCTCAAGATAGCAGGCCAGCGCCTCAGCGGTTGTCCAGGGATGGCGCAGGCGGGCATAGCAGGTGGCGAGCAGCCCGCGCGCCATCGGCACCTGGTGGGGGCTGAACGTCACCCTGACTGGTCCGTCCGCCGCCAGGGCCAGTTCCTGCTCGATCTCCGGAGTATGGCGGTGCTCCCCGGCGAGTTTGTACGGCCAGACGTTGTCGTCCGCCTCGGCGAAGTGCGTGGCCAAGCTGAGTTGGCGCCCGGCCCCCGTTACGCCGGACTTGGCGTCGATGATCAGATCCTCGGTCATGACCGCGCCCGCGGCCACGGCCGGTCGGAGCGCGAAGAGGGCGGCGGTCGGGTAGCACCCGGGATTGGCAACGAGGCGCGCGGTGGCGATCCCGTCCCGATGGAACTCGGTCAGCCCGTACACCGCATCCAGGAGCCATTCCGGCGCCGTGTGCGCCCCATCGTAATATTGCGCGTAGGCCCGCTCATCCCGGAGGCGGAAGTCCGCGCCGAAATCGACCACCCGCATTCCGCGCCGGAGCAACATAGGGGCCAGTTCCAGGCTCTTCCGGGCTGGGAGAGACAGTAGGGCAACCTCGGCGACGGCGGCGATGGCCTCGGGATCCGGTGGCCCCATGTGCATCGCACCCACCGCGCCGAGGTGCGGGTAGACACTCCCGATGGCCTGCCCGGCCTGGCTGTATGAGGCGAGATACGTCACAGCCGCGGCGGGATGCCCGGAGAGAAGGCGCAGCGCCTCCACCCCGGCATAACCGGTCGCGCCCACGATCGCCACCTTCACCACGCAGGTCCACCCCTCACATCACCCAGCACCAAAACAGTCGATCACGCCCGCGCAGTGCAACGGCCCACCGCATCCGCACGGCGGCCGGATCGCTCATGGCGCGACTGCACGCAATGCCTCCTGTACCTCGTTCTCCTCGATTCCACCCGGCAATCCTCGGGTGAACCGCCGGGTGAACCGCCCATCGGCATGGACGCACTGCACCAGATGTTCACAGGCCAATTCCGGGTCTACCCGGCTACCACAAGTGAAGATGTCGAATGCGGCATAGCCGTGTTCAGGAAAGGTATGCACAGAGATGTGCGATTCCGCCAGGACCACCACGCCCGACAGCCCCTGCACCGGAAAACGGTGGAAGGTGCTGTCCACGACGCACGCCCCCGCGGCGGCCGCGGCACCGAGCATCGCTTCCTGCATGGACTCCAGATCGTTGAGGGTATCGGCGTCGACGCCCCAGACGTCTAGCAGGATGTGCCTTCCATGGGTCTGGTGCCATTCGGCCATAAGAAAAATCCCCCTTCAGCCGCGATTCCGGCCCTTCCAGGCCGGACGGGACCGTCGTTTTCGCCACGGGGGATGAGCAGAGGGCGGCCGGACCGCCCTCACCCTTCTGGCGAAACTAGGTTCCTAGTTGTCAGCGCTGATTTTAACGGCGCACCCCCCAAAGGTCAATATCGGCGGGGTCTTCGTACCTGAGGCCATCTCCCGCACGGCTTTGGCCCCATCCTTCGTCTCGGGCGTCGGCCAGCCGCGGCGGCGAGGGACAGGGCCGCATGCCGCGCGCTGGAGAGACCTGCGGCGGCATGCCGACATGCCGCCGCAGGTCTCTCCCCTGTCCGCGGTTCAGCCGGCAGTGCTTGCCATCCAGGCTAATAGGCGCTGCTCTGGCTGCTGGCGGCCGCCGCACCCGAAGAAGCCGGCGCTGCGGACGTACCGGCCGCAGTGGCGGCCGCGTTCTGTACCGGCCCCAGATAATCCGAATCGACCCATCCGGTCAATGTCACCTTGGACGCAGGGTTGGAAAACCTGATCTCCGACCAGTTGCCCTGATTCGCCAGAACGTTAACCTGCGCGTTCTGCAGCAGCGTGCCCTTGACTGTGCCGGTGAGGCTGGGGTCGTCGCGCACGTTAAGCACGTCCGCCTCAACCACCGCGACGGGCAGGTCACTCTGGACCACGCCACTGGATGTGCTGCCAGCCGCGGCCGTGGCGCCCGTGGCGCCAGGTGCGGTGCCGGAAGCGGAAGCCGTGGTCCCCTGGCCCATGTTGGCCAGCGCCGCCTGGAGTTCACCCAATTGCGCGTCCATGCTGTCCACCCGGCTCGATAGTTGCGATAGCGTCGGCGATCCGCTGGAGGATGTGAACAATTGCCCACAACCGGAGGCCCCTGCCGCAAGCCCGACGGTCAGCAGCACACCCCCCAACCTGCTCCAACCGTTCATCGCTCCGCCCTCCCCCCTTCCGGCCCGAAACATATGTCGGGCCGCAGGGGGTTATGTCCGAGGCACTTGCCCCGCATCGGGCGCCGCCCGAGGGCAGGCCGATCCGCCCGCAACGGCGATGACTCATCCCCGCCGCCCGCGCCGCCCGGCTGCACTCGTTGCCTGTGGCGGCGGGACCTCGGCGGCCCGCGGTCCCGAGCGGGGCAAGTCGATCCGGAATGTGCTGCCCTGGCCGACACGGCTCTCGACACTGATCGTACCGCCGTGGGCCCGGACAATCTCCCGGGCGATCGCCAGGCCGAGGCCCGTTCCCGCGTTCGGGCGCGAGCGCGAGCGGTCCACCGTGTAGAAGCGCTCGAAGATATGCTCCACATCCTCCGGCGCGATGCCCACTCCGGTGTCCTCGACCTCGAAGCGCACCCGCTCCCCGCCAGCCGGCGCTCCGGGCTCCCATCCCCGCGCTCGGAGCGTGATGCGGCCCTGCGCGGGGGTGAAGCGCAACGCATTCTGAACAAGATTGCTCAGGACCTGAAAGATCCGGTCGGGATCCGCCAGGAGTACGCCGGCGTCGCCAGCGACATCGAGGGCGATCACGGGCCCATCCCGCCCGATCAGGGCGCGGCCCCGCTCCGCCGCGGACTCCACCAACTCGGCCGCCGCGCACGGCAGCAAGCGCAGGGTGACCTGACCCGCCTCCAGCTTGGCGAGTTCGAAGAGATCCTCGATCAGGCGGCGGAGCCGGGCGATCTCCTCGTCGATGATCCCGTAGGTCCGCTCCACCGCTTCCTCATCCACCACACCGTCTCGCAACGCCTGGACGAATCCCTGGATGGAGGTGAGCGGGGTGCGCAATTCATGCGAAACGGCCGCCAGCAGGTCCCTCCTGGCGGCCAGCACGCGCTCCAGACGCCCGGCCATGCGGTTGAACGCCGCGGCGAGCAGCCCGATCTCGTCGCGCGGACCGGGCGGCACGCGATGGCGGAAGTCCCCCCGGCTGATGCCTTCGGCCGCCTGTGCCATGGCCCGCAAGGGCCGGGTGATACCCCCGGCCAGCACCAGACCGAGCAGGAGAGAGAGGGCGATGCCAAACATCCACGACTCGAAGAACACCTTCTGCGGGAACAGCGCCGCCGCCTGGACCTCGCGCACCGGACTGGCCAGCACCACGGCTCCCACCGTCACGCCAGCGACGCGGATGGGGTATCCGCCCAGGACCGTCCGCACATGGAAGGGAGTCGGCAGGCCGCACCGTTTGGAAGGCATGGCGCACTGAACGTGCCCGACGCTGAGGACCTCACGGATGGCCGGGCCCATCGCCGTGACGTCTCGGCGGCGCGGGAAGCTGACCAGGACAACGCCGTCCTCGCCGGCGACCGCCACCACGGCACCGGTCGCCTCCGCGGCCACCACCACCACGTCATGCAGGCGGGTGTCGGCTGCGGCGGTGGCCGGGGCACCGGAGGCGTCGTACTGGAGCGTCCAGGTCCGGCCGAGCTGGCCGGCGATGCCGCGGGCCGTCGCCACCAACCGGGCGTGGCTCTGCACCTCCAGTGTGCGCAGCACCACCCGCTGCCCGATGCCCGCGGCGAGTAGGGGCGCGACGACGCTGACCAGGACGAAGGCCCCGAAGACCTTCCAGCGCAGAGACCAGCCGCCGCTGCGCCGCTCCGCGCCCGAAACCGGAACCCGCGCGCTCACGGCAGATCGCGCCCCTGCTGCGGTCCCGGTTCGAACTTGTAGCCCATGCCCCACACGGTCAAGAGGTACCGGGGTCGGGACGGTTCTGGCTCAAGTCGCTCCCGCAGGCGGTGGACGTGCACATCCACCGTACGCGCCTCAATGTATTCCTGGGTGCCCCACACCGCCTCAAGGAGCTGATCCCGGGTGTACACGCGGCGAGGATTGGAGGCCAGGAGCCAGAGCAGATCGAACTCCTTGGCCGGACACGGCGCAATCTGGCCCCGGACCACCAATTCCCGGGCCGTCAGGTCCAGGGAAAAATCCGGAAATTGCAGCCTGTCGGGGGAGGCATCCGGCTCGCGGCTACGGCGCAGCAGCGCCCTGGCCCGCGCGACCAACTCCCTGGGCCCGAACGGTTTGGTCACGTAATCGTCGGCGCCGAGTTCCAGGCCCACGACGATGTCCGCTTCGTCGTCACGCGCGGTCAGCATCAGAATCGGGACGCGCCCCCGATGACGCAGTTCCCGGCACACCTGCCATCCATCCTTGCGCGGCAGGAGCACGTCGAGCACGACGAGGTCGACCGCCTGCGCGGATGCGAGGCGCAGCCCGGATTCCCCGTCCTCCGCCTCCAGCACCTCGAAACCCTCGCGACTGAGATACAGGCGCAGCAGTTCGCGAATGTGGGCCTCATCGTCGATGACCAGGACGCGTTGCGCCATGGCTCCCCGGTGACGGGCGGCACGCAGAGGCGGGACCGTCAGCGCCACCCGCCGGACCGGCTTTTCCTCCTTTCGGCCGCCCGTCGCCCCACGCAGGCCGCCACGGTGCCGGGGCGGTCTGTGCCGGGCCGGCGCCGCACTCCTGGCGCGCAGAAAACAGGCTTTGGGCAGTCCGCCCAACGGTGCGGGTTGCCACGACCACCGCTCCAGCGGTGCGCCGCCCGCTCCGCGTTGACATCTGGGTGCCCCGGGCCGGAGAATGGGTCGATTCCGCCGCCGACGGGCGCCGCCGCGGCCCCGGACGGACACGCGGCGGGCGGAGGTGCCCACGCTTGACGGACGTCGCGTTCCAGGGCGAGTTTGGCGCCTTCAGTGAGGAGGCCGTCCGCAGCGCATGCGGCCGCGATGCCACGCCCGTGCCCTGCAGAACCCTGCGGGACCTCTTCGACACCATCGAAGCCGGCCGGGCGGCCCTCGGCGTCATCCCGGTGGAGAATTCCCGGGCCGGCAGCATTCCTGAAAGCTACGACCTGCTGTTGCAACGCGCACTCGTCATCCGGGGCGAGGTGGCCGTGCGGGTCGAGCAGTGCCTCATGGCCATGCCCGGCACCGCAATCGCGGACGTGCGGCGGGTGTATTCCCACCCGCAGGCCTTGGCGCAATGCGAGGGCTACCTGCGCGCCATCGGTGCGGAGGCCGTCGCGGTATATGACACCGCCGGGGGCGCGCGTGCCCTGCAAGAGGGCGCCGAGCCGGGGGCAGCAGCCATCGCCTCGGCGCGGGCCGCCGAGATTTACGGCCTCGACCTCCTGGCACGGGGCATTCAGGACGATCCGGACAACACCACCCGCTTCTACGTGGTGGGCGCCCCCGGACCCGCGGTGCCGGACGGGCCGGGAGCACCACGAACGGTGATCGCGCTGGCGCTGCGGGACGACGATGCGCCCGGCGCCCTATTCTGGTCGCTCGGCACGCTCGCCTTCTGGAAGATCAACCTGCTGCGCATTGAGTCCCGTCCCAGCCGCAGGCGGCCGTGGCATTACCATTTCTATCTGGAACTCGACATCGCCGCGGACTCGTCGGCCTTTCGCGGCGCCCGCCGGGAACTGGAAGGTCGGACGGCCCTCATCTCGGTACTGGGATCCTTCCCCGCCGCCACTTTCCCGGCATAGTGGCGCGTCCATCAAGTTTTGTCTCGCTGTGTTGAGCGCGGGCGACAGCATGCCGCTCAAGTCCTGGCGCCAATGGCGGATGCGCTGCCCTCCACCTGGGCCGTAACGGCCGCGACCGATGACCGCCACCCCGAGGCGGTGCCGTTGCGTTGGCGACGGTCAGAACTTGATGGACGCGCCAATAGCCAGGCCGCAGCGCAGGGGATCCCTCGCTGCGACGCCGCATCCATCCAGGGCCGCGCGGACCCGGTCATCGGTGGTCCCGTGGCGGGCCATCACGCGACCCGATGGTCGCCGGGTTCGGAGCCTGCGGCCGGTTCGCCGGAGGCCGGTGCACCCTCGGCGGGGGACGCCCCGGCGGGCTTGGCTCTGCTATCCTGAAGAAACACCGCCAACTTCTCACGCACCGAACTAGGATTGTCTCCGGCCTGGATCGAGAGCACGCCCTCCACGACCACCTCGGCGCGCACCGTTCCCGCACGGGCGTTCTGCTTCATCTTGTTCGCCAGCGGCAGCCAGAAGACGTTGGCGGTACTGATGCCGTAGAAGGTGGCAAGGAAGGCGGTGGCGATCGCCGGCCCCAGCTTGACCGCGTTTTGCAGGTTGGCCAGGACATGGATCAGGCCCATGACCGTCCCGATGATGCCCATCGTCGGCGCAAAACCGCCCGCCGATTCGAACAGTGCGGCCTGCCGCGTCGCCGCGCGCTGCCGCAGGACCATCTCAGTCTGCAGCACACCGCGGACCGCATCGGCGTCCGCGCCGTCGACCACCATCTGCAACCCGCGGCAGAGTAAGGGGTCGTCGATTCCGGCGATATCCTCCTCCAGCGACAGGAGTCCATTGCGCCGGGCTTTCAACGCCAGTTCGACCAAGCGCTCGATTTCCGCCGGTAGGTCGAACTTCGGAGGCCGGAACGCCGTCAGGACGAGTCTGGGTAGCGCCAGCATGTCCGTTACCTGATTGCTGATGGCCGTTGCACCAATTGTGCCCCCGATGACCAGCAGGGCCGCGGAGGGGTTGAGCAGACTGACCAAAGACCCGCCGTCGATCAGATCGGCGCCCAGGATCGCGGCAACGGCCAGCGCAAGACCGACGACCACGCCAAAATCCAAGCGCTCACCCCCGGTGATATGCCGTACGGCGTTCTCTATATCGGTGCGGGAGAAGCGCGGCGTGAGGGGATCAGACGTTCTGCGCCCGACGCCGATGGCGTGAGCGCTCGCCTAGGCGCCGCCCCCAGGATTCGGCCTCTGGCGCCTCAAAACCGCCGGCCCTGGAGGACGTTGCAAAAGGCGGTTTCCGCACCGGCCCAAAGCAGGAGACCCTCAGCAGTCCAGGGACATCGGGACCGCGGCTGCGCAACAGCGGAGTTTTGCAACGCCCGGGTGGCGCCAGCACTGAAAGCGGGTTGAGCGGCGCCGGCCCCAAGCAAGGCGCGCAGCGGTGGCGACGACCCACCGCTGGGGCGGCGACGTCCCGGCAATACACCGCCGGCCGTCTCAGGCGTCCTCTCCCGGCAGGACGCCCGGCTCCACCCACGCGCCCCGCGCCGAGAGTTCCAACCGCCGCACAAGGCCGCCTCCCATCCCGCGTACCCCGCTCCCCAGGGCACGCGCGACAACCTCCGCATCCGGCCCGTCCCGGGGCACCAGGGCCAGAACAGAGGGCCCCGCGCCGCTGAGGAACGCGCCCAGTGCACCTGCCGCCAGGGCCCCCTGGATACAGGCGCCAAGCCCGGGCACCAGGCTGGCCCGATACGGCTGGTGCAGCCGGTCGACGGTCGCCTCGCCCAACACGTCCATCCGCCCGGCCGCGACGGCCGCCACCAGCAGAGCCACACGCTGCACGTTGGCGACCGCATCGCCGAAGGCCACTTGGTGCGGCAGGGCCTGGCGGGCGAGATGGGTGGGCAGGGGACGGTCGGGTATGGCCACGATCGCCGCCAGGGCCGGGGGTTCGAGGCGAACGGCGAGTACCCGCCGCTGCGCGCCGGCCGCCCCCTCGGCCGCCACGCAGGCGGCGCAGAATCCGCCCAGCAGGGCCGGCGCGACGTTGTCCGGATGGTCTTCGATGCATGTGCCCAACGCGAGCAGTTCATCCTGGGTAAGGGGATCCCCGAGCAAACGATTGGCGCCGACCAACCCGGCCGCCACCGCGGCCGCGCTGCTACCGAGCCCCCTGCCCACCGGCAGTGCCAGACGCTGCCGCAGGCGCAAGCCCAACCGCGGCATTCCGGCCGCCGTGAGCACCGCGCGCGCGGCGCGCACGGCAAGGTTGGCCTCGTTCCGTGGAACCTGCCCGGCCCCCGGACCGCTCACCCCCACATCCAGCCCACTGCGCTCCAATGCACAGTACACCGACTCGCGCCAGTCCAGCGCCAGTCCCAGGGCGTCGAAGCCGGGCCCCAGATTCGCCGACGTCGCCGGCGCGCTGGCCGCCACCCACAACCCGAAGCGGGGCGCCACGCTCACACCCGCCCTCCTTCAGGCCGACGGCCATGCGGGTCCGGGCGCCCGTCGGCTCGGCCGGCCGCGGCCGGCAGTGTACCGCCCAATCCCGTGCAACGACGGGCCCGCGCCGCCAGCAAGCCGCGTCAGAACCGGAACCTGCACTGGCCGTGAGCGCGGGTAGGCGCTTGACGCTTGTTCACGCCCCTTGGGGCCACCTTTCCGACCGATGAGCCGATATTCCGGACCATCGCCTCCGCCAATTACTACCACTGCGGAGGACGGTCTTAGATGCGCAGTTCCGGAGGCAGCGTGCGGGCCAGCGCCTCCGCGGTGGCTTCCGCCTCCATCGGCGGGTCGGATTCCGCCACGGCACGCTCCGGGTCCTTCAGGCCGTTGCCGGTCAGCACGCACACCACCCGCTGGCCGTCCCCGATCCATCCGGCGGCCCGCGCCGCCCAGAACCCGGCCAACGCCGCGGCCGACGCCGGTTCGCAAAAGATGCCTTCCTGGCGCGCCAGGAAGCGATAGGCCGCCAGAATCTCGGCATCTTCGACCGCCACGAAACGACCGTCCGCCTCGGCCACGGCGGCCTGCGCCAGATGGGCGCTCGCCGGCCGTCCAATGCGGATCGCCGAGGCCAGAGTCTGCGGATTGTCGACGAAGGTGCCGGACACCAGCGGCGCGGCCCCGGCGGCCTGCGCCCCGATCAGACGTGGCACCCCCCGGCATCGGCCGGCCTGGCGGTATTCGCAGAATCCGCGCCAATAGGCACTGATGTTTCCGGCGTTGCCGACCGGGATGCACAGCCAGTCAGGGGCTTGCCCCAACTGTTCGATCAGTTCGAAGGCGCCGGTCTTCTGGCCCTCCAGGCGCAGCGGGTTCACCGAGTTGACCAGCGCCGCATCCGGCCGGAGCGCGGCAAGGGCGCGGACGGCGGCGAGGGCCTGATCAAAGTTGCCGTGCACCAGCACGAGCCTGGCCCCGAAGGCCAGAGCCTGCGCGAGTTTGCCCCTGGCGACGGCGCCGTCCCCGGCCGGTACCGCAAGCAGGGCGGGCAGGCCGGCACGCGCCGCATAGGCCGCGGCGGCGGCCGATGTATTACCGGTGGAGGCGCACACCAGGAATCGGGCATCCTCGGCCAGCGCTCCGCTCACCGCAACAGCCATACCGCGATCCTTGAAGGAACCGGTCGGATTCTGCCCCTCGATCTTGAAATAAAGGTCCGCGCCCCTGCCGGCACGCAGCGCCGGGACAAGCGGCGTATTCCCCTCGCGCAGTGAGATCGCCGGCGCACCAGCCGGAAGCGAGAGATAAGCGCGATACTCCTCGACGACGCCCCGCCAGGCGCCTTCCGGACGCAGGAGCGGCATTGACGTTGCAGGCACAGCCTAAGCCCCGGCTTCCACTTCGATAGTCTTTTGTTCCTTCACCTTGGCGGGGTCGAAATAGACCAGCTTCTCCAGGAAGATCTCCAATTGCTCGCGATCCTCGCGCCGCTGCAGGGACTCGGCAAAAAACACCGGACGGGGGCGGAAGGTCGTCAGCAAACGCCCGCGCCGGAACACACCCACGACCGGACGTTGGCTGAAGTCACAGGTATGCACCGCGCTGCGGTGCGCCTCCCAGGATTCCAGATGCGACCGCAGGTCGGAGGCCCTCACCACCGCCGCCCGCACTCGATCGGCGTGGTCCGCTGCCGCCGACGCCAGTACCCCGGCGAGGCGAAGGTCCTCGGAGGTACCCTCGTCAAACAGCACCAGGGTCGTCAGGGGAGGGCCCACCTCCGTCGATCCCTCACCCGGCGGCTCCGAAGGCGTCAGCACCCTCGCGGTGAATTCCTCCGCGCTCCACCGCTCCAGGGTCTGCTTTCCTCTCACCTCTCCGCGCGCCCCCACTTCCCAGGCCAAAGGCCCGCACCTGTACTGCACAGGTCCCGGAACCCGAGGCCTCCACCCGCGGACCACACCTGCCGTCGCGGCCCGGGCGGCTGCTGTAAAAGTCCGCCTCTGCGCGGCCATTGCTCTAAAGGCCCTTGTCTCCAAAGGGTCCACGGTTCTCGGCCGGTGCAGCAACCGCTTCTGGCAACGCCATCCTAGACAGCCGCTCCGGAGCGCGGCTTCGGAGAAGCGGCAACGGCGATGCGGCCACCGCGTCGCTCGATCAAGATCGCGGCACCTTCGGCAAAGCGAGCCGCCACGGCGAGCCGCCGACCGTCTCCCGAATGCCCCGTCAAACGGCCGAACGCGCGGCCGACTAGCATGAGATCCTCGGCGCGCACCGGCAGGCTCTCCAGCACGCCCCGCTCGTCGCCGACTTCCAATAGGCCGCCGATCCAACGGAGCCACCGAGCTTCGGGGACACACAGCACGCGGCCCCCCGGAACCCTCACCGCTTCCCGCTCGGCCAGACTCACAGGGGCACCCCCAAATGCGCATTCCGGGGGCGCTACTTCGACGAATTCCAACACCATTCCTGTCGTTTCGTGCACCGGCCCGCATCGCGGCCGGGGCGGCGCCGAGACGCCCGCAACAGTATATCAGAGGAGCGCACCGACCGCGCCCGGCCCTCCGGAGGCGGCAACGCCAACGGATCACAGCTCGAACCGCTCCTCAGACAGCGGCGGCCTCATCGGTTGGCACTTGGACATACACCGGCACGGGACACGGGTTGCGGGCGGGTCGGCCCGCGGAGGCCGCGGCCACAGGCGACTCGTGGCCGGGCGTCGGCCGCACTCGGACCGCGGGCGTCCGCTGAAAGAGCCGTCCCCTCCGGTGGACGTCGCCGTAAAGCGGTGGCGCAGCGCCGGCGTGGGAACCATGTGTGGCGAGGCCGAGGCCCCGAGCGGTCCCGTCGGAGGCCGGCCAACATTGGATCTTCACAATTCTGGCGTAGACTTTGGGCGATACAAGGAAGCGGAGGTGCAAGACGATGCATTGGATGCGACGCGTGCGTCGTCGGGGCGGTGCTGCGCCCGCGGCCCCGGCGGCGCAGCCGGACGCGGCACCGCCCCCTGCGGCGTCGCTTTTCGCGACGGGCCCGGATGAGCCGTCTCCGGCAGAAGGAGATCGACCTGCGGAGCCTGAGATGCCGTGGTCGGCCTGGGAGGCCCACCAGCAGGCGGGAAGTGGGCCTGCGCCGGCTGGGGATCTGCCGCCGCGCCGCCGCCGCGGCGTGGTTGCGCGTACAGCGGCCGTCGCCCTGGCCGGGGCCGTCCTAGGCGGCGCTGCGGTATATGTCGGCATTCCGGCCTACCGGGTGGGCGCGGCCGGCTTCCCCCAGATCACCACCGTTCCCGTCACCGCCCAGCAGCAGTCCGTCGCCTCCCCGGCCGTGGCGGTCTATCGGGCCTTGAGCCCATCCATCGTTCTGGTCACCAACGAGAGTACGGTCAACAGCTTTTACGGCACGGCGAACCTGAAGGCATGGGGCAGCGGCGTCATCTTCAATTCCAACGGCTACATTGTCACCAACGACCATGTGGTGGCCGGCGCCACCAGGGTCACCGTCACGCTCAAGGATGGCAGTTCGTTCCCGGCGACAGTAGTGGGCGGCGACCCGTCCACAGACATCGCCGTCATCCGCATCAACGCCAAGCAGGCGCTGCCGGCTGCGACCTTCGCCAACAGCAGAAACGTCGTGCCCGGGGAGTTGGCGATCGCCATCGGCAACCCGCTCGGCCCGCAATTCGAGCAGTCCGTGACCACCGGCGTGGTCGGCGCCGTGCGTCCGATGCTATACGGCCTCAACACCTCGACCGAACGGGTCACAGAAATGATCCAGACCGACGCGGCGATCAACCCGGGTAACTCCGGCGGCGCCTTGGCCAACGCCCAGGGTGAGGTGATCGGCATCACCAGCATGAAGGTCGCGCAGACCGGCGAACCTGGCGTCTCGGCGATCGGCCTCGGCTTCGCGATCCCGTCCAACACGGTGAAGCAGATCGTCAACGACATCGTCCAGTATGGCTATGTCAAACGGGCGTGGCTCGGCATCGAACTGCCGGGCTACAACCCGAACGCCCCCGTCACCGCCCCGCAGACCCTGACCGTCGACCAGGTCACCGCGGGCGGACCCTCCGCGGGCAAGCTCCTCGCTGGCGACGTCATCACCTCCTGGAACGGCCAGAAGGTACTCAACTACTATGACCTGGTTGCGGACATCAACGCCGCTCAACCGGGCCAGGCGGTGGCCCTCGGCATCCTGCGGAACGGCGCCCCCATGACCGTCCACATCACCCTGGGCACCGAGCCGCAGTCCATCGCCAATCAGACCACGGCCCAACAGCAGGTGCAACCGACCCCCAACCAGATCTCGCCCTTCCAGATTCCAATCCCCTGAACCCAAGCAGCCGGTCCCGGGGCGCGGCGCGGCCCGGGGTTCCGTGCCGGGACAGCATCGGGACCCCGAACCGCGCCGCGCCAACCCGGCCATCGCAGCCCACGGCAAAAGCGCTTGGCCCCGGATTCCCGAGAACCGCCCCGCAGGTCCCGACATGGACCGGCTGGGTCCGCTAATACTGTCCTCTGCACTGGCAAGGCCTGGACCGGGATGGGGACTCATGAAGCGCCGAACTCGGGCCTGCCCGTCCGTCCACGGCCTTTGGGGCCGCCGCCCCGACCTCTGAGCCGATGTTCCGGACCGTCTCCGTCGCCAATTGCCACCAGTGCCGAGGACAGTGCTAAGCGGTTTTCCCTGCTCAGTGCAACGCGCCCGTCGGCGTCAGGCAGGTCCCGGTAACTGTGGACACCACCGTCTGAGCGAGGCACGACCCGCCGTTCCGAGACCAACTCGTTGAGGGCTAACCGTTCTTAGCGACACAATCAAATGCAGGCACAGACCCACATTCAGGCGACCGCAGGGAGCCTCTTCGGGCAAACATAGGGGGTGACGCGCACATGTCTGCCGCGCCATCCACAAAGCCCCCCGCCATGGCTTACCCACTGTCTACTGCTGTGCGTCTGCCGCTGTTGCCCGTGTCGCCCCGACAAGATCGGAAACCACGCATTCCGTGACGTGAACGGCATCGCCACTGCCGCGCCCTTATAGGACACGGCCTGCCGGTGGGCTGTGGCGGCTTCCGCCAGGGCACGCCCACGCTTCTTCTCCTGCCCGGCTTGCCGCCGGACCTCCGCTTCCGCGTAATACTCGACCCCGATGTTCAGTGCCACCGCGTAATCACGGTCCCCGTTGAAGCCGCACCGGCAGCAGCACAGCCACGAACACCGCCGCGGCCGGTGCTTGGTCCCCGCGTGGCCCGGCGCCCACCCGTGTGACCCCGGCTTGTGACGAGGGCGCTTCCCCTCGGGGCACGGCGGGTGGTCCTGGGTGTGCTGCCCGTCGGCCCCGCAACGGGGGCAACGGTGGCTCGTCCCCCGCGGCCACACCTCCGCGACCCGGATCCCCACGCGCCGCGCCTTGTACCGCAATTTCACCAGGATCTTCGACCGGATCTGGCTATTGATCCGCCAATTCAGATCCTTGCTCTTCGTGCCACTCTTCAGGCTCCCGAGCCACTCCCCGGCGATCACGGAGCAGCCGGACTCCACCGCCATCTCCAGCAGGAAGTTGCTCGCCTCGTGCGCCAGTTGGTCCTGAAGGTGCTCGTACCTCCGCCAGACCGCATCCCACTCGGCCTGGGCGCTCCGTTCCTCTGCGGACGGATGGGCCCGCTGCCGGGCATTCCGCAACCGGTCCACCTTGGCGCGCAGGAATCCGGCGTGGTGGACGCGCTCAAGGTAATTGGCCCCAAGTCGGTTGAGATACGTGTCCCGATGTCACCCTTGCCGGCGAGCCTCTGTGGGCACGGTCCAGGGCGGCGCGGCAGCCCCAGAAAGCTGTGCTGG
>JAJZMB010000012.1 GCA_021803205.1 Bacillota bacterium
CAGTGCCGCAATCTCGTCCGGCTCCAAGAACATGCCACCAGCGTCGGTTCGCCACATGCCGCCAGCGTAGCGTTCACCGCGCGCGAAATCCGTCGAACGTCGTCCGC
Source organism: Bacillota bacterium (assembly GCA_021803205.1). Taxonomy (GTDB): domain Bacteria; phylum Bacillota; class Sulfobacillia; order RBS10-35; family JAJYVN01; genus JAJZMB01. Next base: position 108 of record JAJZMB010000012.1, read on the forward strand.
CGGCCCAGGGCTCCGCCCAGACCGCCGGCAGGACGCCAGCGCCGCCCCGGCGAACCGCGCCACCAGAGCAACCCGCCCAAGGGGGAACCGCCTTGGACCCCGAACTCAGAGCCTACTTGGATGCGATGCGTACAGAGGCTGCCGTCCGTGACGCACAGACGCGGCAGCAGATGGACGCCCGATTCGCAGAGGCCGCCGCCCGTGACGCGGAGACGCACAAGACGATGGACGGCATGCGCGCGGAGATGGATTCCCGCTTTGCAGAGGCCCGACAGCAGATGGAATCCAAGATCAACGAGGTGCGCCGGCAGGCCGGCGCGGACCGCGACGCCATCATCGCCGAGATCAAGGCCCTGCCCGAAGCGTTCTCCACTCACCAGCGCGCCGAGGCAGACCGCCTGGACGCCGCCCGCGAGGAAGACATGCTCAATCACCACGTCCTACCCCTGGAGGCCAGCGCCGCCAACCACGAAAAGCGCATCGCCGCCGTGGAGAAGAAGGTGCGGCGGTAGCGCCGCCCACCGGACGGGCAGGAGCCGCGGCGGCACAAAGGGGAGAGTCGTGCCCGTGACCTTGCACCCGCCGGCGCACCTGGCCGCGCCGCGACCGGCGCCGGTGGCCGTCCACGCCATCTTGATGCAGGAAGTGGACGCGCCGGGGGATCAGGAACCCGTGCGCTGGCTCCTGCTCGCCACGTTTCCCGTCGCTACGGCGGACCAGGCGGCGACGTGTCTGCGTTGGTACACCTACCGCTGGTTATGCCGAGTATGTAAGCCGCAATCGGCGACGATGGGCCGGAGCCTAACGCCGCGACCGCGGGATCTATGGGGTGGTGCTGTATAGCCGCGTAGGGGTCATGCGCGCCCCGGTGACGCGCGCATGTTCGGGTCATGTGTGCTTGTCCGGGAACTGAGGTTCTGATAGCATCTCGGCCGAGAAGGCTGGGATGCAGCGAATGCCCCGGAGCACGTATCGGGTGGCTCCCAATGCGTCGTCAACCAAAGGCACATTCCCCATCTTGGTGCTCGATCGCGAGCGCAGGCTCCACGTGCCGCTGACCCTGTTTGCCAAGGAGGCCCCCAGCCAGGTCGACGACCGGACCGCCCGCAAATACCTCGCTTCGATCCTGCCCTTCTTCGAGGTTCTCGACCGAGAGCATGAGCAGGGCGCGGCACGCACATGGGACGTTGAACCCCACGAGGTCCGGATCGCCGTCGTCGACTACCTGAACCGCCACTACGCCTGCAAGGTCCGCCAGCACCGCCTTGGCTTCCAATTGGTTTCGCCGACGGCAGGGACGCGCAGCACCGTGCACGTGTTGCTTGCCGGCCTGAGGTTGTATTACCACATCGCCTGCAGCCGCGAGCTCTACGCGTTTCCGAACCCCTTGCAGGACCACACCGCCTTGGCGTCCGCCGCAGCGGAGGCGCGAGGGGAGGGTCCGGACGGGCCGCCGCGGATGCCAGAGATCAGCGGCGTGGTTGCACCGCGCGCGAGAGTCCGCCTCACCGACAGCTACTTCCGCCTGCAGGGCGGGGAGTGGAGGCCGCAGATCATCGATGACCCCACGCTGCCGGCACGGGTGTTCGCCGGTGGGCGGAGCCTGAAAGGCTGGGGCCTGCGTGAGGACTGCATCACCCACATCCTGTTCGAGTCCGGGGCGCGGGTCTCGGAGGTTCTGGGGCTGACCCTGGGGGACTGGGCGCGGCGGAATCTGCTGCAGGAGGCAACCTGCTTTTCGAAAGGCAGCCATGGTCGGCGCGTGAAGTTTCTCCGCTTCGCGGCGACTACGGCCAAACTGGTGCGGCGGTACGTCGACACCGACCGGAGGCGTCTGGATGCGCGCGGTTACGGGGTGGCGGAGCATCTGCGCGCCGCGGAGGCTGGCGACGAGGATCTCCTGGACGTGCCCTTCTTCCTCAGCACCCGCCGGCGCCGGCTCAGCCCCCAGACCTATCGGCAGCACTATTGGAATCCGGCCTGCGCCGCGGCGGGCATCGACGCCGATGTGCACCAGGCGCGGCACTGGTACGTGACCATGGCCATCCGGGAGATCTACGAGACAGCCCGCGACGCCGCCCAACTGCAGCGGCGCAAGCGTGAACTCATCGAGTACATGGGCTGGCGCTCCGGCGAACAGATCCTTGCTGGAGAACTCGGCCCGGAAAAGGTCGAGGGAGTACTCGCGCAAACCCTGTGCCCGTTGGGACGCGGCGGGGCGGGGCCGTCATCGTCCACAATGCACCCCCCCAGGGAGCGCGTAGGCAGCCGCAAGGAGGTCCTTTCGGCGCACCTACCGCCGCGCCAGGATGGCATCCGCCGCGGCCTGCGCGTCGGGGGCCAGCACCACAACCTGAAGCCACGCATGCAGCACATCCAGGCGGTCTGTGCTCTCCACCACGCGCCGCACTACATCGGGAACGGCGTGGAAGCGGATTGAGAGCACGTCCAGAACGGCCGCCCGCGCCTGGCGCACCTCGCCCCGCACCTCACCCTCATGCAGCCCCTGTTCCCGCCCCTGCGCCCGCAGGTCCTCGAAAAGCTCTTCTCCCACTGGCATGCGTCCCAACACCTCCAACAGGAAAGGTCGCTCCTCGGGCTTCAGTGCGCTGTAGGCCAACGCCCCCATCGCCGACACCACGCCACGCTCCAGGTTGGCCGGCAGGCCCGCCGCCAGCGGCGCCGCCGCTTCGACCACGTTCCACATCGCCTGCCCGTGGTGCATGAGCGGCAACGTCGCCAGGAGCAGGATATCCCCGGAGGTCAACGCCCGCCCCTCGGCCACCACCCGCCGCAGCCGGTGCAACTCCCCGTCCCCGTCCATCGCCGCCA
>JAJZMB010000070.1:0-2603 GCA_021803205.1 Bacillota bacterium
CCCAACCGCGGCGAAAAGGCCATGGCTGCGGCCGGGATCCTACCCGCGTTCTCCGGGGTGGCCATCCACGACAGTTGGGGATCCTACTGGTCCTTCCTGTGTGAGCACGGGCTGTGCAACGTCCATCATCTGCGCGAACCGCGGGCGGTTCTCGATCTCGACGGGCAACCCTGGGCCAAGGCCATGGGCGACTTCCTGCTCTCCGCCGAGCAGGCCGTCGGACGGAACGTGTCAAGCCTTTTGAGACAGTTTTCCGGTCGAGTTTAGGGTAGGGACATCGGCTTTGTTCTTGCTGTTCGGTGCCCTCGAGGTCGAGTCGTGCACCGGCTGCCCCGCGGTCACACCGTGTGTGGGGACGACGCGTGCCAGGGACGGTTGATCCACACCTCCTTCGGGAGCTCCGGCACCTGGGGGCGCCTGCCGCCGAATCGGTCGGGATGGGCATCGAAGGCAGCGTCGAGCACTCGCTGTCTGCCGATGAGGACCTGTTCAGCGCGGCCGAAGTGCACCGTCGCTGGCGTGAGCCATGCAATCCCCGTGTGCCGGTGCTCATGGTTGTACCAGCGGAAGAAGCCCCGCACGAAGCCCAGGCCGTCCTCCAGCGACCCGAAGCGCTGGGGGAAGTCCGGCCGGTACTTCATGGTCTTGAACTGCGCCTCCGAGTAGGGGTTGTCATCACTGTTCCTTGGTCGGCTGTGGCTACGGGTCACGTCGAGATCCGTGAGCAGTTGGGCCACGGACTTCGATGTCATGGGCGCGCCCCGGTCGGCGTGCAGGGTGAGCTGCCCAGGCTGGATCCCCTCCTTGCGGCAGGTCTCTTCGATCAGGCGCTTGGCCAGGCTCTCGCTTTCACGGTCCGCCAGCAGCCAGCCCGGGACGTACCTTGAGAAGACGTCGATGATCACGTACAGGCTATAGTGGTGCCACCTCCCCGGCCCGGCGAGCTTGGTGATGTCCCACGTCCACAGCTGCCGGGGCCCCGTCGCCAGCAACTCCGGTCTCTGATGCTTGGGATGCCGGCGCACGTCCCTGCGCTCGCGCACTTCGTTGTACGCGGCCAACAGTCGGTACATCGTCCGCACCGAGCAGTAGTACACGCCCTCGTCCAACAGCGTCGCGTAGATCTCGGCCGGGGCGCTGTCGACAAAGCGCTCGGAGTGCAGGACATCCAGAACGGCCTGCCGTTCCCCCGGGGACAGGGCCCAATCGGGGGCGTACCCGGTCCGAGGACCACTGCCGCTGGGCCGGCGCAGCCTGTAGAACGAGGCACGAGACATGCCAAGGGCCTCGCACGCCGCCGCAGTGCCCACGATCGGGGATAGCTCCGCCACGGCCTGCATCACAAGTCGCCTCCGGCCCGTTCGTCCTCCGGCAGTGCGACTCCCAGCAGCTGGGATAATTTTTTTTGGACTGTGATCACGGCCTCGGCCCGCTCCAGGCGCTCCCGCAGGCGCGTGACCTCACCGCGTAGCTTCTCGTTCTCCGCCGCGATCTGGGTGTCCGGGGACGGGGCTGGCCCCCGGCGGCGCACCAGGGCTTCGAGTTCCCCGCGCTCCCGCTGCTGCCGCCAAAGCTTGAGCCTGGAGTAGTACAGCCCCTCCCGGCGGAGCAGCACGGCGACTTCCCCTGGGGCACAAGCATCGGCTTCCCGCAGGATCCGTAGCTTGTACTCCGCCGAGAAACGGCGACGTGTCGCCTTCACCTCTGGATCTGCGGGCCTGGAGGAAGCGTGGCCGGCGTCCGGTCCAGCATCACGAACCTCCGCTGGAGCCTCAGTCGCCCGTGCCTGGTCTGTCACCTTGTCCTCCCGGTTCTCCCCACGGAACAGGACCATCTGCTCGCCATCCTCTCCCCGGCCCCATACCCTAAACTTCGGCCCCGACCTGTCTCAGTCCATTGTGGCATGTAGGGACACACGCCCTACGTTGTTCGTGCCCCACGCGTCGTCGGTATGGCCAGGGAAGCCCCATCCTTCGTCCTTCCAATCGGTTCCCGCGCGTAGCCGTTCCTCGGAGTGCTCTATGATGTGGGCGTGATGCACTTAGCCGGTCCAGGAGGGCGGCGGTCGCCGCGTCGCCGAAGACCTCGGTCCACCGGGAGAACTCGAGGTTGGTATTTACGCCCGCCTCGTCTTACGGTCACGGAATGTCTGATTTGCCGCATAATTATGCGATGCCCTTCGCCCAGGAAGTATCTGCCACCAGTTCTCACAGAGGAGCCATCGTAATGATCCGAAACGACGAAGTGGTACCGCCAGCAAACAAGAGACGGGGGGAACGGCCTCCGGCTTCCCGATGGGCGGCACTCGGGTGGATTACTCTCGCCGAACTGTTGGCCATGAGTGTCTGGTTCAGCGCCTCTGCGGTTACCGGCGCACTCGAGCGTCAATGGCATTTATCCGGCACGGCCGTCACCTGGCTCACGGCGTCGGTCCAATTGGGGTTTGTTGCGGGCGCCGTGATCAGCGCCACGCTGGGATTGGCGGACCGCTTTCGTCCGCGCTGGCTAATGGGCTGGGGCGCCTTCGGTGTGCCGGCGGAGGACGCGGCGCGCGGGTGCGTTTCGCGCTCGCCGAGGCAGTGGGCGAGATCGCCGATCTCGAG
>JAJZMB010000070.1:2613-2933 GCA_021803205.1 Bacillota bacterium
TGACCACGGTGGCCTTTATTGGACTGCCGCACGGGGGATGGGGCCCGTTCGTGTTGCGCGCCCTCACCGGCGCGTGCCTGGCCGTGGTATATCCCGTCGCGGTCCAGTGGGTGGCGCGCTGGTTCCCGCGCCAACGGGGGTTAGCGGTGGGGATTCTGATTGGTGGGTTGACGGTAGGTTCCGCTTTGCCCCATCTGCTAGTCGGATTACCGCTCTTGCAGCAGTGGCAGGGGGTATTGGCGGGTCGCGCTGGCTTGGCCGTCGTGTCTTGGATAGTGGTGCTGTGGGTCGTGCCAGAGCATCCAGCGCCTTGTCATCCT
>JAJZMB010000054.1 GCA_021803205.1 Bacillota bacterium
AAGTGGTGGTGGAATCCACGCCACGACCTGCCCTGGTAATCGCGGAGGCCGACCTCGCCCTTACCGTTCTCGTAACTGAATCTTTCGATCAGTGGGCGGCGGTGGGGTAAGCATTCGGTGAACGCCGTGAGCGGCGGGTAGCAATGGGCCGAGGGCACTGGACACTTCCGAACGCCTGTGCTACCGTCAGACCGTGGGGCACGAGGGCGAGGGCACACAACAGCGCGAGTTACATACTCGCCGCGGCGGCGCGCGGGAGCTCGTTCATCGGCTCCAGGATGAGGTCGCGGCTCTTGAGCGGGAGCGTGACGACCTGCGGGGTCAGGTGGAAGAGCTACGGGCGACGGTGGCTGTACGAGATACCCGGATCGCCGAGCTGGAGGCACAGAACGCCACCCTGGACCAGCGAGTACGGCAGCAGGCTCACGCCCTGTATGGGCGCAAGACGGAACAGACGCCCCGACCGGCTGTCCCATCGGAGTCGGGAGGGGACGCGCCAGCAGCCAAACGGCGGGGACAGCGGCGCGGGGTGCGAGGGCACGGACGGCGCCGGTACGAAGGGTTGCCGGCCGTGGATGTTCACCACGAGTTGTCGGCAGAACAGCGGATCTGCCCCGTGTGCGGCCTGGCGACGTATGTCGAGATGGCCGAGGAAGAGCTGAGCACGGAGATCGATTGGGAACTCCGCCTGCGGCGGGTGGTCCACCATCGCCGGAAGTATCGCCGCACGTGCCGGTGTGGTGCGCCGAAGTTTGTGACCGCGCCAGGCCCGGCCAAGCTCATCCCCAAGGGATTGTTCACCCCACGGTTTATGGCCTATGTCCTGGTGGAGAAGTTCCTGCTGGCCCGTCCGCTGCACCGGATCCATACCGCGCTGGCCCTGGAGGGGGCAGACATCGCCGAGGGCACGCTGGTCGGCGTGCTGCAACGCATCCAACCCCTGTTGGAACCCTTGTACGCCGCCATCTGCGCCCGCAACCGCCAGAGCCCGCACCTGCATGTGGACGAGACCCAGTGGCGACGGCTTTGGGTGGTGAAGAGCGGCGCCTTCTGGCTCTGGGTCTTCCAGGGCCCCGATACCACAGCCTATCTGCTGGACGCCAGCCGGGGGCACGAGGTCGTCCTCGATTACTTGGGCGCGCGTAGGGGGGAAGCGGGCGCGCGGGTGATCACGATCATCTGCGACTTCATGGCCGCCTACGACGCCGCGCGGAAGAACGCCGGGACCGACTTGGACGTGGAACTGGCACGGTGCTGGGCGCACTATCGCCGCCTGGTCCTGGACGCCGGTCGGCAGTGTGCTACCGATCCCGTCCTGCAGGGCTGGGTCCAGCAGTGGATCGCGTTGATCGATGACTTCTTCGGGCTGCACGCCGACCGCAGGCGCGCCCAGCCGGGAACTCCCGAGTTTGCCGCCGCAGACATGGCACTGCGGGGCTGCGCGATGGAGATGGAAGAGGTCCGGCAGGGCCAGTTGCAAAATCAGCACTTGCCTGCACGGGCGCGCAGCCTGCTGGAGTTGGCAAGCACCCACTGGACGGAGTTGACGCGGTGCCTGGACGACCTGACGCTGGCCGCCGACAACAATGCTGCCGAGCGTGCCCTGCGGGGCCCCGTCGTCTGCCGCAAGAACTTCTACGGCAGCGGGGCCGATTGGGCGGGGAAGTTGACCGCGGCGCTCTGGAGCATCCTGGCCACCGTCGGACAGAACGGTCTCAACCCCCTGACCTTCCTGAGCGCCTATCTCGCCGCCTGTGCCCAGGCCGGTCGGCCCCCCGATCCGATCGACTGGCTGCCCTGGACGGCGCAGGCCCACGCGCGCTACGCCAAGCCCGGCCACGCCCCACTCGAGGAGGTTGACCCAGGGTGACCGTGACCTATTGCGGCCGGCCGTTCTCCACCGCCGAGGTGGAACGCATCCGCGCGTTGACGGCTACCGAACCCCACCGCCAGGCGGTTGCGCGCGCCGTCTGCCAGGAGTTCGGTTGGCTCAAACCCGACGGCGGGCTCAAGGTCATGTCCTGCAAGGTCGCCTTGCTCAAGATGGAGCGCGACGGCCTCATCACCCTGCCCCCGCCTCTGCACCCCTATCGCCAACTCCGCGACCACCGCACCGCCGAGGCGGAGGCCCAAATCCCCATCACCGGCTCCTGCGGCGACATCACCGATCTGGAGTTGCTGCAACCCGCCAGCCGTGCGCAATCCTACCTCTGGAACGAACTGATGGCCCGCTACCACTACCTCGGCTACCAACTGCTGCCCGGCGCCCAGATCCGCTACCTCGTCTATGGGGGTGGCGGCCGCCTGCTTGGCGCCCTCGGCTTCGGCGCCGCCGCCTGGAAGACCGCCCCCCGCGACCGCTTCATCGGCTGGACGCCCCAGCAGCAACGTGCCCGCTTGCATCTGGTGGTCAACAACGCGCGCTTCCTCATCCTGCCGTGGGTCTCGGTGCGCTATCTCGCTTCCCACGTGCTCGCCCGCGCCGCCCGCCAACTTCCCGCCGACTGGCAGGCACGCTACGCCTACCGCCCTCTGCTTCTGGAGACATTCGTCGAGCGCCCCCGCTTCACCGGCACCTGCTACCGTGCCGCCAACTGGACCCTCGTCGGCCAGACCCAGGGCCGCGGCAAACTCGACCGCCACACCCTGAGGGACAAGCCCATCAAGGACATCTATCTCTACCCACTCGACCGTCGCTTCCGCGAGATTCTGACCGCTCCCTGACCCTAACCCCTCTCCCCGACCACGACGCGGTTCACCGAATGCTTACGCACCGACCCCGGCCCTATTGGCCCCTGGACTAACGGAACGTGCCACTAGCCGGTTAATCCCATCCCGGGCCAGGGAGAGGAGTACGACGAGTGTAACGGAAGGCCGGGAGACCGGCAATGAAGCGATGGAACAGATGCGGGCGTGGGCACGGG
>JAJZMB010000142.1 GCA_021803205.1 Bacillota bacterium
CGCGCAGGACCGCGTGCCGGTGGCGGTGGCCCGCGCGGCGCAGGAGCGGCAGCAGCGCGACGGCCTGGCGGAGGTGGGGCGCCATGCGTAGAGCAGCGGCCGTCGCCCTCGCGGCGACCCTCCTGTTCCCGGCGGCGATGGCGGCGCGGCCGTCCCTGCGGTCGGTCGTGCGCTACGCGGTGCGGCAGGGCAAGCGCCCGCCACTGGCCGGCCCGGGCCAGCGTTACCCGGGCACCGGCTACATCTGCGCAGGCTGCCGGCGGTACTGGATCAGGTCGCGCACCGACGAGCGCCTGTGCCCATGGTGCCGGCGGCAGGAGCGGCGCGTCGCGGCTGTAGCGGGCGGGATCGTGCTTGCGGCTGCGGGCGCTGCGGCGTGGCTCGCAGGCGCGGCGGGAGGCATCGCGCTATGAGCCCGCGGCAGGTGGGCGCCCGCCGCGACGAGGCGATACTCGACCTCGCCGGCCGGTTCCCCATCACGGCCCGCCAGGTGGCCGCCCTCCTGTTCCGCTCCCCCGCCGGCCTCCGGCTGGCCCGCCATCGCCTGCAGGTCCTGGCGGCCCGTGGCGACCTCCGGCGGGAGTATGAGGGCGGCGTCGGGTGGCTGTACGCCCGGCGACGGGACCAACTCGGGCGGAAACGGCTGCACGGGCACGCCCTGGCCGACCTCTACGTCCGCCTGAGCCGCAGCGGCGCCCTGCTCGCGTGGCAGGAGGAGGCGCCGCTCCCCGGCGGCCAGGCCGACGCCCGCACGGTCCTGGACTGCGGCGAGGTGTGGTGGGAGGTGGAGCGCGACCGACCGTTCGACCGCTGGACGCTCCACCAGGGCCACGTGCTGGTCGTGTGGACGACGGAGCGCCTGGCGGCGCGGACGCGCTACCCGGACGGCGTGCGGGGGTGCGCGGGCCACTGGGGCGAGGCCCCCCTCGCCGTGGCGCGGCGGGCATGCGCGGGCCCGGCGGAGGTTCCCCCGATGCCGACGCTGCGGCAGGAGTTGGCGGGCGCGCGGCTGGTGTGGCGGGTGCCTGCGCGGTGATAGGATGCGCGGGGGGGGTGCGCCGTGGCGAGCGGGCGCCTGCTGCTATCGGTCCCGGACGCGGACATCGCCAGACTAAAGGCGTGTTTCAAGGGGGCCCGGCCATACGACTTCTCCCGGCCGGAGCCGTGCGTGTGGTCTTGCGCGTCCTATGTTCCGCCGGGCGTGCGCGTCCAGGACATGCCCGCGTCTCAATCGCGGGCCCTGTGGCTCACCTTGGACTGGCGAGGAGCCCACGCGCGCATCCACCGCAGATGGGAGCACCTCGACGGCGTTCGCTGCTCGCTGGACGCATGCATAGAGTTTTCGGAGGAGGTCCGTCGCCTGGCGGACGAGGTGCGCCCGCGTGCCATCCGAGGGGCCGTGCGGCGACTGCTTCGTAGCGCCGGCCATAGCGCGCGCCCTGTCGTGCTGGAGGCAGACCCCTTGGTGATCGCGTGGCCCCAGACGGACCCGTGCCGGGAGCTCGTGATGATACGCTATGTGACTGCCCCCTAGAGACGCCGAAAGGCCCCCGCCCGGCCGTAGCCGAACGGGGGCCTGCGGGGGTTGGCCGGGCGCTGGCGGCACGCGGGCTACTTCGGCTTCGCCTTGCCGTTCCCCTTCCCGGGCTTGGGGACGGGCATTGCCTCGCGTTTGTCCTTGGACTTCGCCAACCGTTATCCCCCCTTCGCGGGCTGCGTCGCCGTCGAGCCGGCAGCCACAGGCACGCTGACGGCGCGCGGATGCGGCACGACCCCCGGCGTGGTCGCCGCCACCCCCGCGCTCGCCGCCAGGGTGCCGTCGTGGGCAACCCCGGCGTACGCGGACTGCACCGCGGCCTCCACCTGGGCCAGGTCGATGGCGATGCCGCGCCGGTCCAGCCAGCCCTGCACCGCCTGCGTGGCCTGACGGAACTTCTCCTGGCCCGTGGAGCCGGCGAGGAACCGCTCGGCCCATAGCACCGCGTCGTGCGCATAGCCGCCGAGTACGGCCCGCTCCTGCGCCGTCGTACGGGAGCGATACCACTGGACGATCTGCTCGCGGTGGGCGCGCCACTCGTTGGCCGCCAGAGTGACGGCGGCGGGCACGGCCAGGTAGGCCAGGTCGGAGACGATGGCCGAAAGGGTCGTCGGGGCGAACGGGAGATTCACGGAGATCCACTCCTTCGCTCAGAACACGGGCGGCTGGACCGGGGAGACGCCGAGGGCGCCGCCCATGCCGTCCCCTCCTCAGCCGATCCCGTACAGGACCTCGGGCTGCTGCCCGGACCACCCGCTGACCTGGCCCACGGCCACGCAGCCGGCCGCACTGCACGTCACCGCGGTGAGCATCTGGTCGGCGTACGCGCCCGCCGGCTGCGGCGCGGACTGCAGGGTCCAGGTGTAGCCGCCGTTGGTGCTCACCAGGACCTCGTTCTGCTCGGTCCAGTTCTGCGAGGCGTACTGCCCCACGGCCACGCACTGGGCGCCCACGCAGGACACGCCCTGCAGGGTCTCGCCGTTGGTCGCCGCGCCGGGATGCGGAACGCTGGCGGCTGTCCAGTGCGCGCCGCCGTCCGTGGTCACCAGGGCCTCGGCCAGGTTGATCCCGCCTGGGTCCGTGGCGTAACCCACCGCCACACAGGACGTGGGGCTGCCGCAGGACACGCCAGAGAGCCAGTTGTTGGACACGCCGGGCTGCGGCACGGACTCCTGGGTCCATGTCGCGCCGGCCGTGTCACTCACCAGCACGACGTTGGCGGTCTGGCCGGTAGGTTGCGCCGCGTAGCCCACGGCGACGCAGGTAGAGCCGCTGCAGGAGACGCCCTGAAGCAGGTTGTCGGCGCCTGGGTTGGGCAGACCGGAGACGGCGGACCACGCGCCCCCGGTGGAGCGTAGCACCTCGAATACT
>JAJZMB010000146.1:0-9885 GCA_021803205.1 Bacillota bacterium
TAATCCCGTTGTGCGCACGCCCACCCTGGACGCCCTGGCTGGGCGTGGGGCGGTCTTGGAAAACGCGTATTGCAGCGTTCCGGTATGCGTGCCCTCCCGAGCGAGCATTGTCTCCGGATGGTACGGGCGGCAGTGGGGTTGGGGTCGACCCGTCTCCGCCTGGATTCCCGAGGACCACCCGACCCTGCCGCGCGTGTTGGCCGGCGCGGGATACCGGACCGTCGCGGTCGGCAAGATGCACTTTCAACCCATGCGCCGGTCGCACGGGTTCGAGCGGATGATCCTCTGCGAACACGGTAATTTGGAGGACTATCTGCACGACGACTACCATCCCTGGCTGCATGCCCAGGGGTACTACGACTACCATGAGCTGTGGCAGTTGCCGTCGCGCTTCCCCGCCGCTCCCGCCGTCTTCCGCGAACACCTGCAGGCGATGGCCAGTCCGGTTCCCGATGCGCTCTACCACTCCACCTGGATCGCGGACCGAGCGGTGGAGCAAATCGAACAGCATCCCGCCGGCACCCCGCTCTTCCTGTGGGTCTCGTTCCTGAAGCCCCACCACCCGTTCGATCCGCCCCATCCCTGGCAACTCCTGTACACGCCAGGTGACATGCCCTTGCCGGATCGCGACCCCGGGCGTACCGACCTGTTGCCGCCGTTGGCGCGTCAGGCGCTGGATGGCCGGCTGGAGCACGGAGCCTTCGACCTGTCCTTCCTGGATGAAGGGTTGCTGCGCCGCATCACCGCGTACTACTACGCGAGCATCACCCACCTGGATGCGTGTGTCGGCCGCGTGCTGGCGGCGCTGGAACGGCGGGGGATGGCGGCGGACGCCGCCGTCGCCTTCACCTCGGATCACGGCGAATGGCTGGGTCATCGCAATAAGTTGTTCAAGTCCGGCGGCAACGTGCTGCTGTACGACGACCTGGCCCGGGTGCCCTGTGTGCTGGCGGTGCCGGGGGGCCGGGGCATGCGCCTCCGCCCGCCCGTGGGGCTGGTGGACATCGCGCCAACCTTCGCGGAGTTGGCGGGTGCGGCTGTGCCGCCGGCGTGGGCCGGGCGGAGTTGGCTGCCGCTACTGCGCGGGGACGAGTCCGGCACCCCGCGGTGCGCGCTGACCGAGGGCACCGGTGGCGGCAAGGCGATCATGCTGCGCGAGGGGGACCTCAAGTACATCCGCGATCCCCGTGCGCCGGTGGAGCAGCTCTTCGACCTGACTGCGGATCCCGGGGAGCGGTACAACCGTTTCGCGGATGCGGCGTATGCGGACGCGCTGACCCATATGCGCGCGCGTCTGGACGCGTTGCTGGCCCGGCTCGACGGTTGATGCCGCCGTTCGAGCTGCGGTTGCCCTGCGCGCGGCCGCCGAGATGCAGGGGCTCCGGCCTGTTCAGATGCGCACTCGGGCAACCCGCGGGCGGGGCGGACGCCCCGCCCGGAAGATCCACCGCTCACACCTCCGACTGCAGGGTGGCGGTGCGGACGATGACGCGGTCCTCGGTCCAGTGGTCCCTGTACCAGGTGCAGGCCTCGAAGGTGTCACCCAGGGCCGCCATGCGCATGCGCAGTGCCTGGCGGTATCTCTGCAGGACGGCCGCATGGGCCGGGTCTGCCGCCAAATCGGTGGTCTGCAGTGGGTCCGCCGCCAGATCATACAGATGCTCTGAGCCGTCGCCTCGCGTGACGGCATAGGTGTGGGTCGCGTCGCGCAGCGCCCGCCACTCGAAACCATCGTACCACTGCACCACGTGACCCATTCCCTGCAGGAAGGCCGCCTCGGGCGCCGGACCGGGACGGCCCAGCGCGCAGTGGCTGAGATCGGTGCCCTCGACCGATGTCGGTACCGGCAGGCCAAGCAGGGCAAGGAGCGTGGGCATGATGTCCGGGGTGTTCAGGCAGGCCTCGGTTACGCCGCCCTCGGGGACGCGGCCGGGCCAGCGGACCAAAAACGGTACGCGAATGGCCTCTTCGTAAAAGATGTTCTTGGCGATCCTCCCGTGCGCCCCGAACATCTCCCCGTGGTCGGAGGTGAAGACCACGATCGTGTCCTCTGTCAACCCGAGCCTGTCGAGACCCTCCAGCAGGCGACCGAAGTTCCAGTCGAGGTTGGCGGTCATCGCGCAGTAGATCCGCTGCCAATTTTCCAAGTTGGGCTTCACCGTGCGCAGCCACCACTCCCGGTCCATGCGGGGGCCCCAGTATTCGGCGGAGCCGTCCGCGTACGTGAGTGGCGGCGGAAAACGGACATCTCGGAACATGTTCAGATATTCCGCGGGGACATTGGACTCGAGCCACGGATCGTGCGGTGTGCCGTATGAGAGGAACAGGGTGAACGGGCGCGTCCGATCGCGACCCGCAGCGAGCCACTCCAGCGCCAGGTCCGTCTGGGCGTCGGGCTGATACCCCGCGATGGGAATCCTCCGCGGGTCGTCGCCGAACTCAAAGGCCTCATAGTAGCGGTGCCAGAAGTTGTTGGTCCGCCAGAATCCATTGAAGCCGAGCCGGTGTTCCCCTGGGGGGACGTACTGGTTGCTGTCCTTGTCGTGCCGTGCCGGCTCGGAGGCCCAGAGGTGCCACTTGCCGATGTAGGCGTTGTCATAGCCGGCGCCGCTGAGGACGTGCCCCAGGCAGCGGTGCCGCGGGCTCATGCGCAGTTCGTTGATCACCATTCCCGTGCTGCTTGAGTACTTGCCGGTGAGGAGGGAGGCGCGGTACGGCGCGCACATGGGGGAGCCGGAGACGCATTGGCGGAAGTTGGTGCCCTCCGTCGAAAACCGGTCGATGTTCGGGGTCCGGGCGCGGACATCGACCGCATATCCACAGGACTGGTAACGGAGCTGATCGGCGAACACGTAAACAAGATTGGGCCCTGGCATGTCTGGCACCACCTCCGGCGTCTTTTCCTGCGCTCCAGCCGCACCGCACGGCCTTCAGGACCCGGAACCGGGCCTTCCCTGGGCGAACATCTGCCTCATGTCCCGCTGCAATGCCTGATGGGCCTTCACCTGACCGGCGAGGCTCGTCGGCTGCTCGGTGGCAGCGGCGGACACAAGGGCGTTAACCTCCCTGTCCGCCGCTGCGAAGCCCTCCGCCACATCCACCTTGCCGGACTCGATCATGGCCCAGATCGCGTCGTCGGCTGCAACAGCCCGGGTGGAGTCATAACGGAATCCCACCTCTGTCATCAATGCCCACGGACTGCGTCCGACCTCGCTGAACGCCTGCAGGTTGGCGCGTGCCAGGGCGGGGACCGTACCCACGGCGGTGGCTTCCCACTCCGTAAGCAGTGAGACCAGGGCGGGCGGGAACAGAAAGGTCTTCATCAAAAAACGCTGCCAGGGTGTTTCCGTGGTCAGCCACTTCAAGAGTTGCCACGCCGCGTCCGGGTGGCGCGACGTTCCGCTGATCCCCCAGAACAGCGCGTCGATGGTGGTCGAGCGACCATGCGGATAGACCGGTGGCGGGTAGAATGTCCATTTGCCGTTGTGCCAGCCGGTCTGGTAAAGATTGAGGACATGGTTCATGTCCGGTTCCTGCATTGCGGCGAAGGTGCCACCGAACGGTCCCCCGCCGATCACGGCGGAGTCCAGCCGGTAAAACTGCTCGAACCACCAGCGTCCAGCCGCGAGGGCGGCGGGGGAGCCAAGGGTCTGTGTCTGCAGGTTCGGGCCGACCATCGACCCGCCGAAGCCGTGCAGGAACTCCTGCAGGATCGCGACGCCCTGCAGTGGGGAGTCGAAGCTGACACCGAACCGTGTCTTCCCGCCCTTGGTCACGGTGAGGCTGTGCGCCAGGTCCGCGAAGTGCCCGTGCGTCCACGTCTGCGGCGGATAGGCCAACCCGAGTGCGTCCAGCGCGGCGAGGTTCACTGCCCACGCATGCGCGTCGATGCCCCGGCTAAGGGCAAAGGTACCGGTGGGCAGAGCCAGGAAGGCTGTGATACTCGGTGACCATATCGAGAGGGCGATGTTGTCGCGGCGGAGATAGTTGTCCAGGGGGAGCAGCAGGCCGGTCTGCGCATAGCTGTAGTAGCTGTTGAAGTCTGGAAACACGTCCGCGGCCGTGCCCGCCACGATCGCCGCCTGGTTGGCGCCGGTGGGTAACCAGGCGGCGAGTTGGACGCGAATGCCGGGGTGCTGTTGTTCGAACCCCCGCAACACCTGCGTGTACAGTTGCGCGCGTACCTGCGGCGTGCCATAGACCTGCAGGGCGCCCACGTCGGCCGCCAGGGTGACAGTGGTGATTTCCGAGCTTCGCGTGGGCGCCACGGTGCTCCGGCCGCAGGCCACCAACAGGCCGGCACCGCATGCCGCCGCCGCGGACCGGAGCGCCATCCGGCGGGTGCACGAGCACAGTGGCCGCTCCGACCAACGTGGATCCACATCTGCACCTCGTTCCGGCCGTCATCGACTGGTGCGTTCCGCTACGGGCCGCTGTGTCAGGCAACGACTGTACTTCGCGTGCGTTGCACGCGGCATGCCTGGGGACCGCGGATGATCTCGGGGCGATGCCGGATTCGAACCGATTCACGCCCCTGGGGTGAGTTGTGCAAGGAGGGAGATACTCCTTCAGGGTCTTCCCCTCTTTGCACAACTCACCCCCTGCCGGTAGGGGAAGGCGTGCCAGGCCTCAGGTGGCAGGGCGGCGTGCAACTCCCGTCCGGAATGCAGTTGGCGGTCCGCGCGCGGCGCCTTGCGCGGCCGGCCCACTCCGCTGCAGGGCGGGACCTCGGGCGGGGCCGGCCGCGGCTCTTGCCGCAGGCAAAAGGTGAAGGTGCTCTTGACGCCCAGGCAATAGGGCACCGACTCGGCATCGAGTTGGTGCATCAGGCCGAGTTCACACCTCTGCCGTTCGACGACGGCGGGCAATGGGAGGACCTCGGCCAGATCGCTGACGCGCCCCGGCCCACCTCTGCCCGTTATCGGGCCTCCGAACAGACCATCGAGATCGAAGGACGCACCTACCGTGCGGTCGTCGTCCACTCTGACCACCTGGAGGCCCGCAAGCGGGAAACGTTTGCCAAACGGCTCGCTGCGCAGCGGCAGGCGCTGGAGAAGGCCCTCGCCGCCCTTGCCCGCGAGCGCTTCACCTGCGCCGCCGACGCGGAGACCGCCGCCGGCTCCTTCCTGCAGCGTGCGGAGCAGGGCCCGTTTCCCGTGCAACTGGATGTGGCCACTGTCATGCGTCAGCTGCCCTCCGGGCGCCGCGGCCGACCGCGCAAAGACGAGCTGCCCAAGCGGGTGCGCGAGTTCGTGATCCACTCGCTGCCCTGAAATTCGGCCCCTTGTCCCGCGACCCGCGGAAGACCGGGCACGAATGGCGGCTGGCGTGTTTTGTCTGGCAAAACGGGCGGCCGCCGACACCGCCATTCACCACGCGCCCAGCAGACACCCCTGGACTCCATGATCCGCTCCAGGTCCGGCGGGTTATACTTGTGCGCGGACTTGGCAGCCAGAGACTGCCCGACGCTGCGGGCGGCCGGTGGGGGAAGCGGGGGAGCGTCATTCCGACCATTCGCGACGTGGCGCGCCGTGCCGGGGTTTCTGTCGGGACCGTGTCCGCGGTGCTGAATGCGAGCGCACGCGTGAGCGACGGGACCCGGGCCCGGGTACGGGCGGCGATTTCCGAGATGGGCTACCGGCCGAACCTTGTGGCCCGGGCGTTGAACACCAAACGCACCCGGTGTCTGGCCTTTCTGGTCCCGTCCATCAGCAATCCCTTTTTCAGCTCCGTCCTTCGGGCTGTGGAGAGGACTGCGCACCGAAGTGGGTACATCGTCTTCGTCGGCAATTCCGAAGGTGACCCCAGCAATGTGGGCTCCTACAAGGAACGTCTTTTGGATATGCAGGTCGATGGCGTGCTCACGGTCCTGTCCTGGGATCTCGTCTCAGGCGACCTGATTCCGACACTGGGTGCGCACGGCATCCCGGTGGTCGGGGTCGCCGGCAGCCGTACGGTCGACGGGATCGACTGTTTCGTCAGCGACGATGTCGCCGCCGGGGAGATTGCCGGCAAGTACCTGCTGGGCCTCGGCCATCACGCGATCGCCTTCCTTGGGGCGACGGACAGCCACACCACCGAACTGCGCTACCAGGGCCTGTGCCGGGTGCTGGAGCGTGCGGGTGCCACGCCTGATCCGTCCCTGATGGTGCGTGTGCCAGGTTACGAGGAGGAGGACGCGGCCCGCGCGGTCGAGGAGTTGATCATGCGCAACGCGTCGTTTAGCGCGGTGATCGCCTTCAACGACGTGGTGGCTCTCGGGGCGCTGAACGCCCTGGAAGACCATGGCTTCTCCGTTCCGGGGCGAATTTCTCTGGTGGGGTTTGACGACACGGTCTCCGCCTACTCCCGGCCCAAACTCACGACTGTGGCCTGCCCGAAAGAGCAATTGGGTGAGCAGGGGGTCAGGCGCGTGCTGGAGCGCATCGCCGGCCGGGTTCCCGAGGCCGCGACCGTTCACCGCCTACCGGTCCGACTGGTGGCCCGTGCATCCACCCGCGCGCGCTCAGACCACAGTTCGCTCACCTGAAACATGCCCATCCAATTCAGGCCGCCGGTGCGCGCCGACCGGCGGCACCGCTGTCCCCCGGGGGCCGGCTTTCCACTTCGCCGGGGCGGGGCCCGGTCAGGCCGGGTCGTACCGTTTCTCCACCGGCGTCTGGTGTCTCCGGGCCATTCCCGAGGACGATCTCAACAGCCGCAAAATTCCCTGGCTGCGTTCAGGTCCCGGTCCAGCATCGCGCCGGGCGCCCTCTGGCGGTGGATGCGCACCCACAGCGCCAGCATGTCCCTGGCCGCTCCGCAGATGGAGCGGCGTCAGCTGCACAAGTGGGTCACCGGCGCCGGGCGCCCACGTGCGAGATCAACGCTCGGATGCCGCTCAGGCCCTGCCGCGCCTTTGCGGACCGGGAATTCCGCTGCTCCCTGTGGCCGAGCGCCCCCGCCCGCGGTCGGCCCACTTGCGCCGGAGTGCCGGGTCGGCGAGCATCTTGATGAATATGCCCCCCACCACCGACCGCGCCTGGAAACCGCGCCGCCGGGCGTCGGTCGTAAGATACCAGTCGGTGAGCGGTACGCGGTCCGGGGACTGATCGATGAAGGCGTACAGCGGTTCCATCAGGGCCTGGAAATCCTCCTCGCGCTCCGCCAGAGTCGCCGTCCACACCGTCCAGTCCAATTTGGCCCAGGGGGCACGGCTGTCCAGAGGCAGACCAAAGCGGTTGAGGTGGCTGAGGTAGAATGCGATCTCTCGTTGCGCGACCTCTGCCGGCAAGACATCCAGGTGAAGCAGACGGTCCCAGACGAGGTTGTATTTCTGGCTCCAGGTCCCGGGCCGATCAAAGGCCAGCCGGAAGTGATCCCCGTCGGCCGCCTCCCTGACCCACTGGTCGGCGAAGTCCGCCGCCGCCCGGATGTAGCGTTCTCCCGCCTCGGAGCCCGCGGAGTGCGCGCGCCACCGCCCATACGCCGCCAGGGCGAGGATGGCCTTGAGCGAAAGGTTGGTGTTGTGCGCCAGGTGTCCAGCGAAGTCGTCCGTACAGAGCTGGTTGTCGGGGTCGTAGCCGTGGGTGAGGAGATATTCCGCCCAGGAGTCCAGCAACGTCCGGTATTCCTGCACACACGCCTCGTCCGGCCGCGCCTCGGCCAGCGCCGCTGCCAACAGCAGCAGGTTGCCGCACTCTTCGATCGGCATCTGCCTCTCCTCCGTCTCCTCCCCGCCTCCGTACCGCTGGCCATTGGCTAACGGGTAGGTTCCGAGGTCGTGGGGGGCGAAGGCATGGCGCCACCTGGGGAGCCTCGCGTAAGCGAGGATGGGCCGCAGTGTGGCGGCGAGCAGATCCGGGTTGAACAATAGCAGCAACGGCGATGTGGGGTAGGCGACGTCCACAGTCGCGACGCAGCCGTTGCTGTCGTTTTCCTTGGAGAACAGCAGCGGAGTGCCGTCGACGTCCGCCACCAGCTTCTGAGCCGCCAGGCATTGCCGGAAGGCCAGCGCGCCCAAGTGCGCGTAGAGTGGTCCGCCGATCCGGCGCATGTCGTGCATGAGTTCCGCGTCGAAGGCGGCGCAGCGCCGCACCAACGCGTCGTAGTCGCGGAGTCCGTCGCGGATCAGGGCGTCCGCTCCCGCGCCGTGCCGCCGCCAGTACGGCCGTAGGCGTCGGTTCAGGTATTCGATGGAAAAGACATCGTCATACGCCAGCAGCATGTGGCGCGTGACGCTTTCCGTCCGGACCGCGCCCAGGTCGAAGGCCAAGGCCATCACCAGCGCCCGGCCGCGCCGCTCCTCGGCCCGCCGCGGCATGTCCGTGTCGTCCGCGGACGGCAGGCGTCCGTCGCGGACAAAGGCCTCTCGAACCCTTTGCTGGTCGCCTACAACCTCGGACAGTCCCTCCGCGGGCGGTGCCGCGCAATAGAAGAACCCCCAATCGATCCGGATGCGGTCCCCGGACTTCCCGAGTATCCGTTGGTCGTGCGCGCCGATGCCGATGGCCCGGATGCCGTCACCCACCTGCAGCCGGGACCAGATGACATTCTGCTCGGGGGTGTCGACGGCGAGCGTCGCAGCCGCGTCGAAGTACAGCGCCACCGCGTGGGATCGGCCATCCACCGACTGCACCTGCCAGGTGAGATAGGTGGTCGGGCGAGCCAGCACCTCCAGGTCGTCGGGGAGCATCGGCGTCATGAAGGTCAGCCGGACCTGGACGCCCGCTCCCACGAAGGTGTAGGCGCTGCGCAGCGGCAGGACTTCCAGGCCGACCTGTTCGAGGGCGGGCACGGCGGCCGGCTCGCCGCCCATGATGCGGTGGCAGCGTCCGTCCACCCGCACCATGGCTCCCAATGCCTGCGGGGCGCCTGTCCAATGGCGGGTGACGTCGTCGCTGAGGCGGTCCGCAAACGACCAGATACTGAAATATGGATCTGAGGTCACCAAGGGCACGGCAGGGGGTCTGAGGTTCTCCCGGGCTGGGGTCTGGCTCACAGAACCGCTCCTTTCGGCATGCGGCGCACGCGCGCGGCACCGCGGGGGATCCGGTCGCGGCCACCGAACTCGCCTGTGGCCGCAGAGCGCGTGGCGGCCCTCAGGAGTCGACGGGTCCGGGGTTGCCTCGAACTCGCCGCCACCGGGTTCCGGATTGTGCAGAACCGACCTTGCGAACACCTTCCGTGAAACGGTTCACTATTCCCCGCCCAAACCCTGCAGACGGCATTTCGATCCGGGCGGCGGCGTCCGTGAGGTCTGGGAGAGGCGCATGCGGACCAGCGCCGTCCGTGAAAGGGCCGCTGCGGCCCGGTTCCGTGCGCCGAGCGCGGCCGGGCGCAGGGCCGGGCGCGCTCGGCGCCGAAGCCGGCTGCGACACCGGTGACCGGTGCATTCAGGAGTTGGCACAATGGCGCGATCCGCGGGCGAGACCCCGATGCAGGAGCAGTACCGCCGGTTGAAGGCCGAGTGCGGGGACGCCTTTCTCTTCTTCCGCCTGGGAGACTTTTACGAATTGTTTGGTGAGGATGCCGAACGTGCGGCGCCCGTGCTGGAGGTCGTCCTCACTTCACGCGACACCGGTACCGGGGTGCGGCTGCCTATGTGCGGCGTGCCACACCACGCGCTCGGCGTCTATCTCGGCCGCATGTTGGCGCGCGGGTACAGTGTCGCCATCGCCGACCAGATGGAGGACCCCGCGCTGGCCAGGGGACTGGTGCGCAGGGAGATCACACGGTTGATCACGCCCGGGACGATCACCGAGCCCGAGTTGCTGGACAGCTTGGGGGACGGCGTGCTGGCCGCAGTCTGCGGCATCGGCTGCGCGATTGCCGATGTCTCGACGGGGTCGCTGCGTCTGGCGCAGGTGATCGACGAGGAGGAGGCGGAGCAGGAGTTGGCGCGCC
>JAJZMB010000146.1:9895-18405 GCA_021803205.1 Bacillota bacterium
ACCGCATCGGCCCCCTGTGGCCCCCAGGCCACTTCCTCCAGCCGCTCGACCTGCACGGCGATGCGCGCGCGCTCCAGCTTGAGCGGTGGCAATTCCCGCGCCACCGCGCGATCGAGCCGCAGCGCCTCGCCTACGCGCATGCCGGTCGCGGCCAGCAGGCCGAAGAGGGTCTCGCAGGTGGCGGCATGCAGGGGCGGCAGGAGTTGGCGCGCCTCCGCCCTCGGGAACTAATCGCCCCGCAGGGGGCAGTGCCGGCCTTTGCCGCCCGTTATGCCGCGGGGGGGAGTGCCGTCCTCACCGAGCGCCCTGCGCACAGCTTTGATCCGGAGGCGCCCCGGCGACTCTGGCCGTCGGCCCCCGCGGACCCAGCCCTCGGCGGGCTCCTGGCGTACCTGCGTCACACGCTGCGCGGCGATCTCGCCGGCTTCCGCCCTCCGGAGGCCTACCGGCCGTCCGCGTTCGTGGGATTGGACGCCGTGGCGCGGCGGAACCTTGAATTGGTGGAGCGTCTGGCCGACGGGGGCGCCGACGGCACGCTGCTGGCGGTGCTCGACCGGTGCGTGACCGCCATGGGCCGGCGGCTCCTCCGCTACTGGGTTTTGCACCCCCTGCGGGATCTGGAGGCGATCCGCGCCCGCCAGGACGCCGTGGAGGAGCTGGTCCGGCACCCCCTGTTCCGGGAGGGCCTGCGGGGTGCCCTGCGCGGCGTGTATGACCTGGAGCGTCTCGCGACGCGGGCGATCACCCTGCGGGCGACGCCGCGGGAACTCGGGGCGCTGGGGTCTTCCCTGCGGGCGCTGCCCGAAGCAGTGCGGGCCCTGGACGGCTGCGTGAGCCCGTTCCTGCGCCAGGAACTCGACGCGGTGGACCCCCTCCAGGGGGTGGGAGAGACGCTCGGCCGGGCACTGGCCGACACGCTGCCCATGCAGGCCCGGGATGGAGGCATCTTCGCCGAGGGTTGGGACGGAGTCCTTGACGAACTGCGGGCCGCCGCCCGGGAGGGCCGTCACTGGCTCGCGGGGCTGGAAGCCCGGGAGCGCGAGCGCACCGGGATCAAGTCGCTCAGGATCGGTTTCAACAAGGTCTTCGGCTACTATATCGAAGTCAGCGCGCCCAATCTCGGCGCGGTACCGGAGGATTACCGGCGCAAACAGACGACCGCCGGCGGCGAGCGCTTCCTCACGCCAGAACTGAAGGATTTGGAGGAGCGCATCACCGGTGCCGAGGACAGGGCCCTGCGGCGGGAGCAGGCGCTGTTCGCTCAGTTGCGCACCCTTGTCGCCGAGCACGGTCCGGCTCTGCAGCGCACCGCCTCCGCGGTCGCGGTCCTGGATGCGACGGCGGCCCTGGCCACCACCGCCGCCGCATCCGCGTGGGCGCGCCCGAGGGTCGACGGCAGCCGGGATCTGGTGATCCGCGGCGGCCGGCACCCGGTTCTGGAGCAGAGCATGAGCGCCGGGCGCTTCGTGCCCAACGACGTCGAACTGGGGGGCGGACGGCGGGTCCTTTTGATCACCGGACCAAACATGGCAGGCAAGTCGACCTTCATGCGCCAGGTGGCGCTGATCGCCCTGCTGGCGCACATCGGTTCCTTCGTGCCCGCGGAGGCCACGCGCATCGGCGTGATGGATCAGATCTTCACACGGGTGGGTGCGAGCGACGACCTTTACGGCGGCCGGTCGACGTTCATGGTCGAGATGACCGAGGTGGCCTCCTGTCTCCGGCACGCCACCTCCCGCAGCCTGATCCTGCTGGACGAGGTTGGGCGGGGCACTGGAACGCTCGACGGGCTGTCCATCGCCCAGGCGGTGCTGGAGGACATCGCCAGCCGCGTCCGGGCGCGGACGCTCTTCGCCACGCATTATCACGAACTCACCGCGGCTGTCGCCGGACTGCCCGCGGCGGAAAACGCGCACGTGGCGGTGCGCGAGGACGGCGAAACGGTGGTGTTTCTCCATCGCGTCGTTCCGGGGGCCACCGATCGGAGTTACGGGGTGGCTGTCGCCCGGCTGGCGGGCGTTCCAGACCCCGTGATCGCCAGGGCGCGCACCCTGCTTGTGCAGTTGCAGGCCGGCCAGGGGGCCGCAGCGGCCGCCGGTGCGCCATCGGCCGGCACTCCCGCCGCTGCTCCGGACGCGCAGCCTGCGGCCCAACGGGCGCTGCTTTGCCGGCTGGCCGCCGTCGACCCGCTGCGGCTGACACCCCTGCAGGCGCTTGACCTGCTGGCGGTGCTGCAGGCGGAGGCCAGTGCCCTCCGCCAGGACTAAACCCCCGGATGCCGGCGGTATGCTGGTGGCGGCACTGGGGGGAACATCCGTGATCCTTGGCGCATCCGCACTCCGGCGTTGGCTCCTCGGCCTGGCTGCGGGCGCCGCCGGTGCCTGCGTGGGCGGTGCTCTCGTCTTTTTCGTGCTCCGGCCGTGCTTGGGGGAGCGCCCGCTCCTTTTGCCGCACGCCGCGGTGGTGTCCCCGGCTGCCGCCGTGTACCGCCGCGTCGCACCTTCGGTGGTGCTGGTCACCAGCCGGAGCACGGCGGCCACCCCGTCCGGCACCCAGCCACAGTTGGGTTGGGGCAGCGGGGTCATCTTCGATCCCCGCGGTTACATCGTGACCAATGAACACGTGGTCGCCGGGGCGAAGGACCTGACGGTGACCTTGGCGGATGGCCAGACGCTCCCGGCCAGCCTGGTCGGAGGCGACCCGGCGACGGATCTGGCGGTGGTGCGGGTTCGCGCCGGCCGGCCCCTGGTCGCGGCGGCCTTCGCCGCCGATGCCTCCATCGTCCCCGGGGAACTCGCAGTGGCTATCGGCAATCCCCTGGGGCCGCAGTTCGCGCTGACGGTTACCCAGGGCGTCGTCAGCGCGATCCGACCGATGCTCTATGGCCTCCGGCCACAGGATGAGCGCGTCACGGCGATGATCCAGACCGACGTCGCGATCAACCCTGGCAATTCCGGCGGCCCCCTGTGCGACGCGCAGGGCCTGGTTATGGGCATCAACAGCATCCAGGTGCCGCAGGTGTCACCGGGCATTGCCGCGGCGGGGCTCGGTTTCGCCATCCCGGCCGGCACGGTGCGCCAGGTGGTGGATGATCTGGTGCGTCACGGCTACGTCCGGCGGGCGTGGCTCGGCGCCTTCCTCAAGGCCACGCCGCCTCGGGTCCTGCCAGCCGAGCGGCAGGCGGTGGACGTCGACCGGCTTGTGCCGGGAGGTCCGGCGGAGACGGCGGGACTGCGCGCCGGCGATCGGATCCTGGCCTGGAACGGCGTTCCGGTGCGGAACTACTACGATCTGGTCCTGCGCATCAATGCGGCCTTGCCGGGGCAACGGGTGGCCCTCACCGTATCCGCCGGCGGTGTCATCCGGGTCGTCACCGTGGTGCTCGGGCTGGCGCCGCCGCCCGCAGCCGCTTCCTGAGTCTGCGCGGCGTGGGGACACCGGTGCGGCGAGATCTCCGTCCGAGACTGGCAGCCTGGAGACGGCGGCGCTATCCTGTCCACGGCGGGAGGCGGGGGTGTGGGTCGGATTCAGGTGCTGGCCGCCGATGTGGCGGCACGGATCGCCGCCGGGGAGGTTGTGGAACGCCCGGCGTCCGTCGTCAAGGAGTTGATCGACAACGCCCTGGACGCGGGGGCGCGCCGTATCCGTGTGGAACTGACCGCAGCGGGGACTGCGGGCATCGTGGTGAGCGACGACGGCTGCGGCATGGATGCCGGCGACGCGGTGCTGGCCTTTGCCCGCCATGCCACCAGCAAGCTCCGGGTCTTCTCCGACCTGAGCGGCCTCGGTACACTCGGGTTTCGCGGGGAGGCCCTGCCCAGCATCGGCGCCGTCGCCCGTGTCGAACTGCTCACGCGTGCGGAGGGCGCCGCCGCCGGAACACAGGTCCGGGTCGAGGGCGGAGGGGCCGCCGTGGCCGCAGTGGCGCCCGCGCCCCTCGGCACGCGCGTGGCGGTGGAGGACCTCTTCTTCAACACGCCGGCGCGCCTGGCGTCTCTGCGCGCGGCGGCACAGGAATGGGCAGCATGCCTGGACGAGGTGATCGCGGCCGCCCTTGCCCGTCCCGACGTCGCCTTCCGTCTCTCGCACAACGGGCGTGAGGTGCTGGTGACCCCGGGGGATGGCGACCTGCTCTCTGTGGCCGTGTCTCTCTGGGGCCCCGACGTGGCCCGTGGCCTTCTGGCCGTATCCGGTCGGGACGGGGGCTGGGAGGTGGCGGGCCTCTGCGGCACGCCTGCGCGTGCGCGCGGCAACCGCGCCCTGCAGTTCATCTCCGTGAACGGCCGGCCCGTAAGTGCGGATCCCGTGCGCGGCGCCGTCGAGGGGACCTACCGCAACCTGCTCATGGCGCACCGCTATCCGGTGTTCGTCCTGCGGCTCACCGGCGGTCCGCACCTGTACGATCCCAACGTGCATCCCAGTAAGCGCGAGGTGCGTTTCGTGGACCCGCGGGCGGTGCGGGAGCTCTGCCACCGAGCCGTGCGCGCGTCACTGCGCGAGGCGGAACTCATACCCGACGTGTCGCTGCGGCAGCAGCCGGAACGGAAACCGTACGCTGGCGCGCTGAACTTCGGCTTCCGAGCCCAGGACTCCGAGGGACCCGTGGGGGTCGGGTCTTTGGCGAAGGCGGGCGAAGAGACGGGGCGCTATGGCCCGGAGCCCTCGGCCGGCGGCGAGGGCCGTCCGTCAGAGACCGGCCGGCTGCCGCCGCTGCGGGTGCTCGGCCAGGTGGCGGACGCCTACATTGTGGCCGAGGGACCGGATGGTCTCTACCTGATCGACCAGCATGCGGCGCACGAGCGAATATTCTTCGAGCGCCTCGGCGCGCGGGGGCCGGGACCGGCGCCAGCCCTGTTGCAGCCGGTGCCCGTGGAACTCGGTGAGCGGCAGTGGGGGCAGTGGGCGCGGCATCGGGAGGATCTGGTCGCGCTCGGGCTGGTGGCGGAGGATTTCGGTGATGGCGTGATCCTTGTGCGCGCGCTCCCTGCCGGCCTGGTGGGCGATCCCGCGACCACGGTGCCGGCCCTGCTGGCTGAGGTAGCGGTGCGCGCGCACGGACCGCGCACGGCGGCGCTGGCCATGGCTGCCTGTCGTGCGGCCATCAAGGCCGGCCAACCCCTCGCTGCCGCCGACACCACCCGACTGCTCGACGAACTCGGCGCATGCCGCGATCCCTTCACCTGCCCCCACGGGCGCCCGACCCTGTTGCGTCTCCCTCTCTCCGACGTGGAACAGCACTTCGGGCGCCGCTGAGGCCAGGGCGCCTCAAGTGCCCCTGGGGGATGTCCGGGTGAGCGCCCAGAGGATGCGCGGCCGCGACCCGCTCCACCGAATGCCCCGGGACGCCGGGGCGGCGGCGTGGTCCCGGTGGCGCAGGTGCCCGAGCGAACGGAGGAGGCTGCGTTGTCCACGGCGGACGGTCCGCCGCTGCTAGTTCTGGCCGGTGCGACGGCCACAGGGAAGTCGGAACTGGCGCTGGCCCTGTGTGCGGGGGGCCGCGGGGAGATTGTGTGCGCCGATTCCGCCGTTGTCTACCGCGGGTTGGACGTGGGTACCGCCAAGGCGACGGCGGCCGAGCGGGCGGCCGTGGTGCACCACCTGGTGGATGTGCGCAACCCGGAGGAGACATTCAGCGTCGCCGAGTACCGGCAACTGGCGGAGGAGGCGATCCGGGCGGCCGTCCGGCGCGGAACTGCGGCGGTGCTGACCGGCGGTACGGGACTCTATATCCGCCAGGTTCTGGATGCCCCGCGGTTACCGCCGGTGCCCGCGCAGCCGGAGATCCGCGCCGCGCTGGGCCGGCGACCCCGCGAAAGTCTGCATGCGGAACTGTCGATCGTGGATCCGGCGGCTGCCGCGCGGATCCACCCGAGCAACGTCCGGCGCGTCATCCGCGCCCTGGAGGTGCTGGAGGTAACCGGGCGACCCATCTCCGAACAGTGGGCCGCCTCTGCTCCCTCCCGGCGGCCGGCGTGCTTTGTGGTCCTGGACCGCCCGCGCGAGGTGCTGCTCCGGCGGATCGCCCGGCGTGTGGATCGGATGCTGGCGGACGGGCTTGTCGCCGAGGTGCGCGGTCTGCTCGCCTCGGGCGTGTCCCCCGCGGCCCAGAGCATGCAGGCCCTGGGTTATCGCCAAACCGTGCGCCACCTCTCCGGCGCGGGGACCTTGGCGCAACTGCGCGCGGAGATCATCACGGCCACGGCGCAGTATGCCAAGCGACAGAGGACCTGGTTCCGGCGGGAACCGGCTACGGTCTGGATCGACCTCGGCGACGACCCTGCCGTGGCCGTACTCGATCAGTTGCGGCGCATCTGGCTGGGGACCGGCTGAGGTGACTGGGGGCCTCCTCCCGCGTAGCATGCCCGAAGGGGAAAGCCCCGCCGGCAGCACGCCGTGCCCGCGCGCCGGCGGGAGCTATGCCGCGGGTCTCGGCCGCCGCGACATGCGGCGTAACCGGCCGCGGTGCAGAGGGGGCATACCCGGTTGGCCCTGCGTGCCTCGCCCGACCCCGCCGGTCGCATCACGACCGCGCCCCTGCGCGTGCCCGAGCCGTCGCGGGCGGCGGATCCCGCTTTGGTGGATGCGGCGCTGGCTGAACTGGATGCTCTGGCCGGGCTCGGGAAGGTCAAGACGCTGATTCGGGAGTTGGCGGCCTTTGCCACCGTGCAGGGCTGGAGGGGCGCCGCCGGCCTGCGGACCGACCCCCTGGTGCTGCACATGGTCTTTCGCGGCAATCCCGGGACCGGAAAGACGACAGTGGCCCGGATTCTCGGCCGCCTGCTCCGAGGGTTGGGGCTATTGGCCCGGGGCCACCTGGTGGAGGTGGAGCGCGCCGATCTCGTCGGGGAATACATCGGCCATACGGCGGCCAAGGCGCGGGAGTTGCTGCAGCGGGCCATGGGCGGAGTGCTGTTCGTCGATGAGGCCTATTCGCTGGATCGGGGTGGGGAGAAGGACTTCGGCAAAGAGGCCACTGACGTCCTGGTCAAGGCAATGGAGGATCGGCGCGCGGAGTTTGTGCTGATCCTCGCCGGGTATGGTGCGGAGATGGAGCGCTACCTGCGGAGCAACCCGGGTCTGCGTTCACGTTTCCCGACCCACCTCGACTTTCCGGATTACACGGAGGCCGAACTGATGCGCATTGCCGAAAGCATGTTGGAGGCGCGCCAGTACCACCTGACACCGGCGGCGCGGGCACGGCTGGCAGAGATGCTGCGTGCCCCCGGGGGCCAGGCTGCGCTGGCCGCCGGCAATGCGCGCCTGGTGCGCAACGTCCTGGAGCGGGCCATTCGCCGTCAGGCCTCCCGCCTGGTCCGTTCGGGCGGGCCGCCCCGGGCCGTGGGCGTCCTGCAGGGCATCATGCCGGAGGACCTGGACACGTCGCTGCGGGACGTCGGGGGATTTGGGGGCTCCAGAGAGGCGCATTGGGAGGAAGAATCACCTGCAGTGGTGGTGCGCTGGCCGGGGCGCGCCTGACGCCGCTTACAGCCAGCCGTTCTCTTTTACGATACGGACGGCTCGCACGCGATGGCGGCCCCAGTTTCTGCATCACCGCGCTGAGGTGGTTGCGCACGGTGTCTTCGGAGAGGTGCAGTTCATGGGCGAGTTCCGCAATACTCCTCCCTGAGCGCGCCGCGCGCACGACCTCTGTCTCCCGGGCGGTCAGGGGGGGCCGCGAGGCTCAGCGCCAGGTCCGCCGCGACCACTCGCTCGCCGTTCCGCACCTTGGCAATCGCGACGGCAAGTTTGGCGGACGGATCGTCTTTAGCGCCAATACCCGTCGGTTAAGCGATGCGGACCGCCTGATCGGGGGTGCGGAGCGGCTGGGGCCAGTTGTGATGCTGCGGCCCTTGGCACGAACACCTCTCTAATGCAGACGGCTGTTGGGATTGCGCGTGCACAACGAAGTCGCCGTGCGATGACGGCGGAAAAAACAAGGTGGATCGGGCCCGGATGGATCCTCAGACGGCCGGGGCTTGTGTGCTCTCGATCCGGCGAATCACGTCGTACCCCAAAGCCTTGACGCGCTGCAGCAGCTTGCGCTCGTATCGTTCGGCGTCCACGCGGCGGCGGTAGTCAGCCCCCAACTCCGTGTAGCTGACGTTGTGCGAGAGCAAGATGTGCGCCGCGACCAGGCTCTTTCTGGCGATGGCCAAGATCGCCTTCTTCTTGCCGATGCGCCCGGACAGTCGCCAGAAGTTGGCCCCCAGGTATGTATTGCGCGTGTGCGAGATCGCCCAACTGACTTCGCACATCGCGGATCTGAGGTGACGGTTGCCCGCCCGGACGCGGGCAGGCCGCTTCATACATCAGGGCGCGAACGGCGTAGTGGGTGAGGAAGTGGGCGTAGACCTCCTGGCGCACGCCGTCAGGCAACTTGCTGCGCAGCACGCGGCCCGCGCCACGCAGGTGGGTCTTGAGTTCGTCGTTGGCGGTTTCGAACTCCCAGCGGTGGCAGTAGAGAACGGCGAGTTCTTTGGCCGGCGCGGCGCCGGGATCCAGGAGGCTGG
>JAJZMB010000041.1 GCA_021803205.1 Bacillota bacterium
GACAGGGCCGCGTTCGCGGCCGACCCGAACGTGAACGCGCTGCTGCCACCGGTGGCGCCGACGGTGAGGAAGGGGTTGGTCCACGCCTGCAACGGCGACCCGGGCAGCGCCTGGCCGTCGGCGGCCGCCGACACGGCGACGTAGAGCCCCTCGGGCACGGATGCCGCGACGAGCCCCGTGGCCGCGAACTGGAACGTGTACATCCCTCCGGCCGCGATGGTCTGGGTGGGACCCGGCTGGTCTCCTACCGCGAGGTAGCCGGCGATGGGATAGACGGCGCTGCCGATGGTGACCTGCCCTTGGGACCCGGGCGTGCCCTGGCTCAGGTAGAGAAGCGCCGTCGCCGTCACCGTCAGGGCCGTGCTGCCCGTGTTTTGCACGCTGATGGGCACGGTGAGGTCCTGGCCGCTTGCGGCGGTCATCGCGGCGATGGTGTTGGCGCCCACCGCGAGGACGCGCGTCATGCGCGCCCCCACGGCGACGGCTCCGACCCTCACCCGCAGGGCGGGACGCTGCGAGCCGCGCGGGAACACCTGCAGCGGAGCGGGCCCCAGCCCCAACGGTCCGATGGGCACGAAAACCCCCTCCTCCTCAGGCGACCTGCGGCGTACCGATGGAGATGCTGATCGCTGACCCTGCGGCAGGTGGCTGGATGGTCAGGAAGGCGTTGCTCCACGCCACCAGAGGCGATCCCGAGTCCTGCTGCGTCAGGGCGCTGTCCAAGAAGACACCCACGGAGACATAGATGCCCTCGGTGGTCGCGACGTAGGCTAGGGACCCGCTGTGGAGCGCCACGGTGGCCGACTGTCCCGACGGCACCTGCAGCGTCGGAGTGGCGTTGTTCGAACCATCGACGAGATGGCCGCCGATGGGATACACGGTTCCATCGATCGTCACCGTGCCCAGCGGAGCGCTGGAGGCGGACGCCACCTCATAGATGACGGCCGAGATGCTGCAGTAGAGGGGCGCGCCTGTGCCGTTGCTGAGAGAGATCGGGAGGTCCATGACGGACCCGGCGGCCCCAGACAGTGCAGACAGAGTGTTCGCCCCGACCGCGCCCGTGAACGTACCGCGCGTGTACTGGACGCCGCGGCGCGCCAGCATGACACGGTTCAGGCCGGCGAGCCCCACGCGCCCGGAGAGCGTGGGCTGACCGATCGCGATGGACGCGCTGCCACCTGCCGAAGGTCCGGTGCCCGTGCCGGTGCCCGTGCCCGTCCCGGTGGTGCGGCCGCTGACGATACGATAGCCGACGTATCCCGCGATGCCGAGGACCACGACGCCCGTCGCGACCCCCACGGCCACCCGCCCAGAGTTCGCCAAGGCGCCCGCCTCCGTGCGTGCGATGTTGGCGCAAGGGTATCCGCCGGGGGCCTCCAGGGCGGGATTCAGGCCCCCCGCGATTCGTCCCATGCGCGGCGAGGCGCCTATGCTCGGCTGGAGACGCGGCCCGCGGGGGGAGACAGGCAGTGAAACGCGGGCAGCGCGGCCTCGTGATCGGAGGATCCGTCGCCGCGGCCGCTGTGCTCGTCGGTGGCGCCGCTTGGTTGGCGCTCCGCAAGGTCGGGACAGGAGCAATCCAGACGACGGCATCGCGCGGCGAGCAGGGCCCGGAAGGTCCACAGGGGCCCGCCGGCCCGCGCGGCGCGACGGGACCGCAGGGCCCCGCAGGCCCACGGGGACCAGAGGGACCACCAGGACCGTCTTACGCTCTGAGCGCGAGCGCGTTTGGAGCGACTGGCGACGGCACGACGGACGACACCGCCGCTCTGCAGGCGGCATTCACCGCGGGCGCCGAGCGCGGCATGCCCGTGGTGGTGCCCAAGACATCCTCCCGCTACCTCGTCAGCAAGGCCATTGAGCTGCCCTCCGGCACGGTGGCGTACATCTACGGCACGCTGTTTCTGGCTGCCGGCAGCAACG
Organism: Bacillota bacterium; assembly: GCA_021803205.1. GTDB lineage: Bacteria > Bacillota > Sulfobacillia > RBS10-35 > JAJYVN01 > JAJZMB01. The sequence continues at coordinate 1,924 of JAJZMB010000041.1, forward strand.
ACTCTGTTCTCCTTGTGCCGCAAGGGGCCTCGTCCGTGACGATCCACCTGTACGGCGTCATCGACGGCAACAGGGCCGGCAACCCCACCTTCGGCACGAACGGCAACGGCGGGATCGTGACGCCGTTCAACGCCAACAAAGGGGGCCAGGGGGTATCAGCGCTGTCGGTGTACGGCCACGGCGTGGGGATCATCCAGAACTGCCTCAACTGGGGATTCAACGGCTCGGGCGTGACCGGCGGCGTGGCGGATAGCGTCACCTTCGCCAACAACGGAAACGCCAGCCAGTGGGCGTTCGGGTCCACCGACTGCCACTTCGTAACCTGCTCCGCGTACGGCACGGATGACGACGGCCTCGCCTTCTACGCCGGGGCCTACGGCTGCACGGCCCAATACTGCGTGTCCAGCCACAATCAGGGCGGGGACGGCCTGTCGGTGACCAACGACGCGCAAGGTCCGTCGCCTTGCCACGACATCCAAATCATTGGCGGGGCGTACTTCGCCAACCTCGGCGGCGGCATTACGGTCCTGTCCTTTCAAACGCCGGTTGTGGACAATTACAACGTCACGATCAACGGAGCCGATGCGTATGGCAACGACCAGCAGAATGGCGCCAGCGGTGGGATCATCCTCGGCCCCGGTGCGACGCGGTGCGTGGTCGACGCCTGCCTTTCGCACTCGAACGGCAACGGCGGCAGCGGAGCGTTCGGCGTAGGCCTCCTCGGCGACGCCTCCTACTGTATGGTCTCCGACTGCCAGATCTGGAACAACGGGCAGGGAGGGAAGAACGGATACGGCGTCTGGGCGGACTCCACGGTGACGGACTGCACCATCCAGGGCAACGAGATATTCGACGACCAGACATCGCCGACGCAGGCCTACGACGTAGCCGGCCTCGGGGGGGTCAACATGGCGGTCCAGGGTAACTACATTGGCCCGT
>JAJZMB010000177.1 GCA_021803205.1 Bacillota bacterium
CTGCCGATCGCCGAGCGGCACGGCGAGTACGCCGCCGGGGTCGCCGCGCGCCTCGCGGAGGCGGGGCTGCGCGCGGAGGTCGACGGCAGCGCGGAGAAGATCGGCTACCGCATCCGTCAGGGCCGCCTGCGCCAGATCCCCTACCTCCTGGTCGCCGGCGACCGCGAGGCCGAGGCCGGGACCGTCGCCGTGCGGTGCCGCACCCGCGGGGACCTGGGCCCCGTGCCCGTGGCCGACTTCGCCGCCGGCCTCCGGGCCGAGGCGTCCTCCCGCGCCCTGGAGCCGGCCGGCTCCTAGTACTACCCACAGCGATGGGATGATGTAGTCCAAGCGGCACTCAAAAGAGGTAGCACAAAGGGATCCGAAAGTTCACCCCGGGCTACTCCCATGAGTTCCCATGCGGATCGCGAAATGGAGCCCCGTGGACGAGGAAGAGGAACGGCGGCAGCGAGAGAACTGGGCGCGGCTGCGGCGCGAGGAAGAGGTGCGTCGGCTGCGGTTCGGGCCGCGGCCGGAGAGGCCTCGCGATACGCGCCGCAAGCTGGAGCCATTCGTCTTCGGTTCCGTGGCGATGACGCCGCCGGAGCAACTCGCCGCGTACCTCGAGACCTTCCGGCCGGTGTTCGGTCGCGTCGACACGCTGCGGCAGGCCCAGCGCTACCTGACGGGCCTCCTCAGCAACCTGAAGCGCAAGAACGGGGAGACCATCGAGGCCGCCGTGCCTGGCGCGCGTCAGCAGGGGGTGTGGGACTTCCTGGTCCGCTCGCCGTGGTCGGCCGAGGCATTGGACCGGGCCCGGGTTTGCGATGCCCTCGATCAAGCCGGGCAGGGCGGCGCGACGCTGGACATCATCATCGACGAGGTCGGGTGGGCGAAGAAGGGCAAGCTGAGCGTCGGCGTGGCGCGCCAGTACGTCGGGGCGCTGGGCAAGGTCGACAACGCGCAGGTGGTCGTGACACTCCACGGCGTCACCGACGACTTTGGCCTGCCCCTGCTGGGACAGATGTATCTGCCCCAGGTCTGGCTGGACGACTCCGCACGCCGAGAGAGGTCCCGCATTGCCGCTGACCACACATTCGCGACCAAACCCCAAATCGCCCTGACCCTGCTCGATCGCGTACGGCAATGGGGCCTGCGCTGCGGCACGATCTTCGCCGACGCCGGGTATTCCGACCGCCACTTCATCCGTGAACTACGGGCGCGCCAACTGCCGTTCTGCCTGGGCGTGAAGTCGACGACGGCCTTCTGGCTGCCAGGGCAACCGTGGCTCCCCGCGGTGCCGCCGCCGCCGTACTCCGGCCGCGGCCGGCCCCCGGTGGGCCAGCCCGCCAAGCCGCACCTCCACACCGCCGACCAGATCCGCGCTGCGGTACCCGACGCCGAGTGGCACCCCATCGCCTACCGCGATGGCACAGATGGGAAGCCCCTGATCCGGGAGTTCAGCGCCCTGCGGGCCGTCCTCGGCACGGACGGCCCCGACGAAGCGCCGGAGCCGGTCTGGCTCTTGCTGGAGCGCCCGTCTGGGCCTACCGGACGGGACGATGTGAAGCAGTACGTCCTCGGCGCGCCCGAGAACGCCACGCTGGACGAGCTGGCCCAGATCGCCCACCGCCGGCCCCTGATCGAGCGAAACTCCTACGAAAACGCCAAGCAGGAGGTCGGGCTCAGCCAGTATCAGGGCCGGTCGTGGGTCGGCTTTCACCACCATCTCAGCATGGTCTGGTTGGGCCTGACCTTCCTCATCCTGCATCGGCGCCCTCTTCCGCCCCCGTCCGCCGACCAGCCCGGTCCGCCGTCCGACCGGCCGCCGCTCGACGCCCAGGCCTCCGGCGAGCCCGGTCCGCCGAGCCCGCCACCGTCCGCCTCCACCCTTTTCCTCGGTGCGGTGGCGGTCCCCGCAACCCTGGCCCCGGTCGCCCCCACGCCGCCGCCGCGCCCCCGCCAGCGCTGGGAGAGCGTGCAGGAGGTCCACCGTCGCCTCATCGAGTGGTGGCACGGGATGCGCTTCCGCGAGCTCCTCTTTGCCGGCATCCCCCTCCCGCTACCCGCTATCGGCGTCCTGCTGCCTCGGCTCGCTCCTGGCCACGCCACTTGAACAAACAGCCGCCGCGCGCTCCCCACACTGTTGGCGACCGCCGGCGGCCCACGCAGCACCGACGCGGTCGACCCCTTCGTCGCGACCGGGCGACCTGCCCTCCACATCCGTGCCGCTCCCGCCCAGGGGGCTAACCCGCCCGGCCCACGGGCGCGGAAACGCGGTCAGCCTTCTCTGTGATCAGCCCAGGATATGCTAACGCTTTGGGTAGTACTAACCGGCGTGGGAATACCGCGGGCCGCAACGGCGGGAACCGAGGCGCATCGCGCTGCCGCCGGATGATCCCGCCCATTCCGTGCGTCGACGGTCTGGATAACCGCCCCGGGCCGAGGGGTGAAGGACCCCGAGAGCGAGGCCGTTTGGAAGGGGTTCACCCGGGCCCCCGGGAAGCCCCCGTCCGCGAGGGCAGAGGCGCGACGGGACGGCGCACGACGCGGTGCACAACGCCCCGGAGGGGCTGGGGGGTCGGTTCGGTGAGGCGCTGGTGCGGACGGCGGCTGCGGGCTGGCTTGGTGGCGGCGGGATACACCCTGTTCCTCAGCGCCGGTGCGGGGGTACTTGCGCCCCCACCTGTGGCGGCACAGGCGGGAACGACCATCGAGGTACCGACGGACTGCCCGGCGTCGACGCCGGGCCAGTCGCTGGTTGACGCACTCCAGGCGGCGCAGGACGGCAACGCAGGAGGCGAGTGCACGCAACTGGTCTCCGGGCTCAGCGGGCCGTATACGCTGATCCTCGACCCGGCGAACAG
>JAJZMB010000155.1 GCA_021803205.1 Bacillota bacterium
TGCTGGCGGACGTGCGCCGCGCTTGGGGGCTGCACCCTGGATCGCCTCGGAGCCGAGTTGTGGCACTGACAGAACCGCGGTCCTGCGGGCGGCGGCCTTCCGCAAGCGCAGTTCCCGCATCGAACGGCGCAGTGCACGGCCACGGCGCGCCGCATGTGGAGGACCGCTGCCGACAGGCCGGCCCCTACCCGGGCGCCCGCGCCGCGCGGACCGACAACCCGTCTTTACACGATCTTAATGCCCGGAGGACCGATCCTTAGCCGGTGCTTACGTGCCCCACCTATACTTCCCCCCCGTGTTCCCCGAATCGCCGCGGATGCAGGGTCAACGGCGACCGGAGCAGTACCGGGGCGCAGGGGACAACCCGGGCCATAGCCGCTTTACGCTGCGGCCCGTCCGGCCCTGCGTTGCCCGCGTCGTACCGGGCGAATTCCGACCGCCGGGTCCGGCAGGTCGGTCCCGCTTCGGACCAAGGGCACGGGTGGGGTGAAGCGATGACCGTTCCAGGCGTGCTGCAACTGCTGGTCTTCATGGCGGTGATGGCGCTGCTGGCCATCCCCATGGGGAGGTACATGCATCGGGTCTTCGAGGGTCGGCGGACGTTTCTCGACCCGGTGCTGGTGCCCTGCGAGCGCTTCATCTACCGCTTCTGCGGCATGGACCCGACCGCGGAGATGCATTGGACCACCTATGGCCTGGCCCTGCTGGCCCTCAATCTCGCCGGCTTCGTCGTCCTCTTCGCCCTGATCCTGCTGCAGCAGGTCCTGCCGCTGAATCCGGCCCACCTGCCCAAGGTGCCCTTCTGGGTCGCCTGGAACACCGCGGTCAGTTTCGTGAGCAACACCAACTGGCAGGTCTACGGCGGCGAGAGCACGCTGAGCTACCTGACGCAGATGTGGCTGACGGTGCAGCAGTTCCTGTCGCCGATCACCGGCATCTGCTTCTTCCTGGCGGTCGTGCGCGGCTTCAGCCGCCAGAACACTGACCTTTTGGGCAATTTCTGGCGCGACTTCGTGCGCACCCTCCTTTGGATCTCCATCCCCGGGGCGATTGTCGGTACGGTGGTGCTGGTCGGCCTGGGCAGTCCGCAGAACTTCAGCCCCTACACGGTCGTGCACACCCTGCAGGGCGCCAGCCAGACCATCGCCCAGGGGCCGATCGCCAGCATGACCAGCATCATGCAGCTCGGCGACAACGGCGGCGGCTACATGAACATGAACGCGGCCCACCCCTTCGAGGCTCCGAACGCGGCCTCGCTCCTGTTCCAACTGCTGCTGGGCTTCCTGATCCCGGTGGGTTGCGTCTATCTCTTCGGGCTGATGGTCAAGGACCGACGCCAGGGGTGGGCGATCTATGCCACGATGGCCCTGATGTTCATCCCGCTGACCCTGATCATGTACCACGCGGAGGCGGCCGGCAACCCGATCCTCGCCCAGTTCCACCTGAGCGGCACGGCGAACATGGAAGGCAAGGAGGTCCGCTTCGGACCCGCCTTGTCCTCCCTCTTCAACTCCGGCACGACCGCGGTGTCCTGGGGCTCGATCGCCGCGGCCAACGACAGCATGACCCCGATCGGCGGCCTCATCCCGCTCTTCAACATGATGACCGGAGAGGTCATCTTCGGCTCCTGGGGCGTGGGGATGGTCGGCATGCTGGCCTACGCGGTGCTGGCCGTGTTCCTCGCCGGCCTGATGGTCGGCCGTACCCCGGAATACCTGGGCAAGAAGATCCAGGCCTTCGAGGTCAAGATGTCGGTTCTGGCGATGATCGTCCCCAGCTTTGTCATCCTGATCTTCGCGGCGCTCTCAGTGATGCTGAAGCCCGGCCTCGGCGCCATCGCCAATCCCGGTCCGCACGGGCTCTCCGAAGTTCTCTATGCCTTCGCCTCCGGCGTCGGCAACAACGGTTCCGCCTTTGGCGGACTGAACTCCGCCGCGCCCTGGTATGCGGCGACGGTCGGCTTCGCGATGCTCTTCGGCCGCTACCCGATGTACCTGCCGCTCCTGGCCATGGCGGGGTCACTGGGCAGAAAGCAGCGCGTTCCGGTGAGCGCCGGCACCTTCCCGACCCACGGGGCGATGTTCGTGGGCCTGCTCGCGGGAACAGTGGTCATCGTCGGAGCCCTGGTCTTTTTCCCCGCCCTGGCTCTGGGGCCACTGGCCGAGCAGTTCGCGATGCAGGCCGGTCGTCTGTTCTGAGACGGCTCTCCAGCCCTGCCCTCGTCCGCAGGGTGCTGCCGGGCGGTGTGCGGGCACTCGGCCCTGCAGCACCCGTACCCGGTGACGGGTACCGCCGTTGCAGGGGTCGGTTTCCACGCCGGACCGGAGCCGCAGGGAGCCATCCGGCCACCGTCGGCAACCGGATGGGCGGAGGCAACAGGGGACCGGTCCCGGGGGTCGCTGCAAGGAGGATGCATGCCGATGCAGACGGGCGCACAGGCCACGGGCGGCCGGAACCGGGCCGCGGGGGCCGATCTCTGGAACCGGGAACTGTTGGGGCACGCGGCGCGGGATTCCTTCCGCAAGCTGAACCCGCGCTGGATGCTGCACAACCCCGTGATGTTCGTGGTCGAGGTCTGTAGCGCGCTGACCACGGTGGATGCCCTGCGCCATCTCTTCGCCGGCAACCTGGCCCAGTTCAACTTCGTCGGCCAGATCTCGGCCTGGCTCTGGCTGACCGTGCTCTTCGCCAACTTCGCCGAGGCGATGGCGGAAGGGCGCGGCCAGGCTCAGGCCGACGCCCTGCGCCGCAGCCGGACCGAGGTGACGGCCAAGAAGGTGGTGGCGTCCGGCATCCAGCAGGTGCCCGGCGCAAGCCTCGTCAAGGGGGACATTGTGCTGGTCGAGGCCGGAGACGTCATCCCGGGGGATGGCGAGGTCATCGCCGGCATCGCCGCGGTCGACGAATCCGCCATCACCGGGGAGTCGGCGCCCGTTGTGCGCGAGGCCGGCGGGGACCGCTGCGCGGTGACCGGGGGCACGCTGGTGATCTCCGACCAGATCCGGGTCCGCATCACGGCGGGCCGCGGCGAGTCCTTCCTCGACCGGATGATCTCCCTGATCGAGGGAGCCACCCGCCAGAAGACCCCCAACGAGATCGCCCTGGCGATCCTCCTGGCTGGCCTTACCCTGATCTTCCTGGTGGTCGTGGTGACCCTGGCGCCCTTCGCGAGGTACTCGCACGCGACGGTGTCGGTCACCGTGCTCATCGCGCTACTGGTCTGCCTGGTGCCCACCACCATCGGCGGACTGCTTTCGGCCATTGGCATCTCGGGCATGAACCGCTTGCTGCAGCACAACGTTGTCGCCCTGTCCGGGCGGGCGATCGAGGCAGCCGGTGATGTCAACGTGATCATGCTCGACAAGACCGGCACGCTGACATTGGGCAATCGCCAAGCGGTCGAATTTCGGCCCCTGCCAGGAGTGGCGATGGAGGAACTCGCCACCATCGCCCTGCTCTCCTCGCTCAGCGACGACACCCCGGAGGGGCGGTCCATCGTGGCCCTGGCGCGTGGCACCCACGGGGCCGCGGCCGACCCCGCAGGGGCCGAATTCGTCCCGTTCACCGCTCAGACGCGCATGAGCGGGATCAACCGTGGCGCTGAACTCGTCCGCAAGGGAGCCGGGGACGCGGTCGCTGAATTCGTCCGTTCCCAGGGTGGGGAAATTCCCGGGGAACTGGAGGGCATCATCGCCGGGATCGCCCGCTCCGGCGGCACCCCGCTTGTGGTCGCCGTCAACGACCGCTGTCTGGGCGTGATCCACCTCAAGGACGTGGTCAAAACCGGCATCCGCGAACGCCTGGCCTCGCTGCGGCGGGCCGGGATCCGCACGGTGATGATCACCGGTGACAATCCCCTGACGGCGGAGACCATCGCCAGAGAGGTCGGGGTGGACGACTTCCTGGCGCAGGCGACACCCGAGCGCAAGATGGAGTACATCCTGTCCCAGAAGCGGGAGGGCTACCTGGTCGCCATGGTCGGTGACGGCACCAACGACGCCCCGGCCCTGGCCCACGCCGATGTGGCGGTGGCGATGAACACCGGCACCATGGCGGCGCGCGAGGCGGGCAACATGATCGACCTCGACAGCAACCCGCAGAAATTGATGGACATCGTCGAAACCGGCAAGCAGATCCTGATCACCCGCGGCGCCCTGACCACCTTCTCGGTCGCCAACGACGTCGCCAAGTACTTCGCCATCCTGCCGGCCATGTTCGTCGTGGTCTACCCCGGCCTGCAGGCGCTGAACATCATGCACCTGACCTCTCCGGAGACGGCGATCCTCTCGGCAATCATCTTCAACGCCCTGATCATCCCACTTTTGATCCCCCTGGCCCTGCGGGGCGTGACCTACCGGCCGGTGGGAGCGGCCACGTTGCTGCGCAACAACCTCCTGGTCTACGGGCTGGGTGGTCTAATCCTGCCCTTTGTCGGGATCAAGTTGATCGACCTGGTCGTCACAGCCCTGCATCTGGTCCAGACCACGGTCCGCTAAGTGGCCGTCGCAAGAGTCCTTGTTTGCAAGACCGCTGCGCTCCAGTCCCCGGGGCCTTCCGCTTGCTCCATCCAGGCGCTGCAGGCCACGGGTCGCTCCGGCGTTCGGGGATGCCGAGATCCCCCGGTGGCGGTGAGGGACGGGATGGCGGTCCCGCAACCGGTCCCCCGGGGATGCGACGGGAAGGGGCGAATCGCGGTGCGTGCGCACCTGTGGTCCGGATTCCGTCTGGTCCTGTTGATGACCGTGATCTTGGGCCTCGGGTACAACGGGGCCATGACGGGCGTGGCCCGCCTGATCTTCCCCCGTCAGGCCGCGGGGAGCCTGATCGTGCGCAGCGGTACGGTGGTCGGATCGCGGCTGATCGGCCAGCAATTCACCTCCGGAAGGTTCTTTCAGGGCCGCCCAAGCGCGACAACCCCGCCGTACAATGCGGCCTCTTCGGGCGCGACCAACTACGGCCCGACCAATCCTGCTCTGATCGATGAGGTTCGGACCAACCTCGCCGCCGTGGAGAGGGCCAATCCCGGCGTACCCTCCACGGCGATCCCGCCGGATCTGGTCGAGAGTTCGGCCAGCGGGATCGACCCCGACATCTCCCCGGAGGCGGCGCTCCTGCAGGTCGCGCGGGTCGCCGCAGCCAACCGCCTCCCGACCCAGGCGGTGCGCCAACTCGTGCTGGCGCACGAGCGTGGCCGATTTCTGGGGCTGTACGGCTCGCCGCACGTCAACGTGCTCGAATTGAATCTGGCGTTGCTGTCCCTGGTCCGGCAAGGGTAGCTGAGCGCCGCGAAAGTTCGCGCTTGCGTTGGCCACGGCTCCGATGTCCCCTGTCCCGCAAGGGCCCCCGGTTGACTCCCGGTGCGGAAACCGATGGTTGCAGTGGGACCGGACCGATCCGGACAAGGTCCCGGGGAGCCACACAGGTTCTTCCGTCCGGGCGCGACTCCCGGAGTGCGGCGCGCGCGTGGGTCGCGCCGGGCAGCCCGAGTCCACCTGTCGCCTGATGGCCCCGAGAGGGGCAAATCGTAGGCCGAAAGGGGCGAAAACCTGGTACGGTGGGCGTGTGGAAAGCCGAACGATCGGTGCGTACACATTTTTCCAACCAGGTGAGGGACACCATGCTCCAGGACATTCTCGGTCTGCTGGCCACTGTGGTCTTCTTCTGCCTCTCCGCCCTCTATATCGATGCCTGTGATCGGTTGTAGGGGCCGCCGCCGGCGGCCTGCGGTTCTGGCCATGCATGCGCCGCGGAGGTGAGGGGACCATGCTCGTCGTGAGCCTGATCGTGAGCGCCGGATTGCTGCTGTATCTCTTCTACGCCCTCCTCTATCCGGAAAAGTTGTGATTCCGGGGGTTCACTGACAAGCGCAAGGAGCCGCGATGCCCAGATCCGCCCGCTGGACCGCGTCAGCCCGTCACTGGAGCGTGAACCGCCACTGGGCAGGAGTAGGGGACAGCCCTGTGGCGGTCCCCTACTCCTGCCGACTTGTCTCCCGCCGGCCGTCCGGATATGCTCCGCCCGTTGCAGGGCCCCGAAGAGCCGCGAAAAACCAACCCGCAGCCAACGGCCCGCGGAACACCGAAGCCGTGGCCGCGGCAGGAGGCCCCTCCTGCCGCGGCCACCCGGACACTGGAACCTGCGGGGCTGCGAAAGCGGACTTTCACAGCCCCGCATCGGAGGTGACACCCCTGGACGCGCAGAGCCCCGTCCCCGGCACCGCGGCCGTCAGAGAGATCGACGTGGACGACCTGGTCCTGGAGGACCGGGTGCACCGGCTCCTCTATACCTCACCCGCGCTCTTCGACGCGGAGATGCGGCGCATCTTCGAGCGGACATGGGTCTTCGTGGGCCACGAGAGCGAGGTTTCACAGCCGGGCGACTATCTCAGCACCCTCGTCGGCCGCCAGCCGGTGATCCTCTCGCGTCACGCCGACGGTAGCCTGCATGTGCTGCTCAACCGCTGCATGCACCGCGGCGCCGTCGTCTGCCGAGCCGAGCACGGCAATTCCACTGCCTTCCGCTGCATGTACCACGGATGGGTCTACGACACCAGGGGCGACCTGATCGCCGTCCCCTTCCCCGGCGGCTATGGCCCCGGGTTCGACCAGGCCGCCCTCGGCCTGCCGCGTGCCCCGCGCATCGGCACCTACCGCGGCTTCGTCTTCGCCAGCCTCAGCCCGGCAGGCCCCTCGCTGGAGGCGCACCTGGGCAAGGCACGGGAATACCTCGACCTGATCCTGGACGCCGCGCCCGAGGGCGCGATCGCCGTACGCTCCGGCGTCGAGCGCTACGCCTATCCCGCCAACTGGAAGTTGCAGATCGAGAACCTCCTGGACGGCTACCACCCAAACTTCACACACCAGATCGCCTTCGAGATCTCCGAGCGCCGTCGCGGGGTCAGTGGGCGCAAGGCCAATTCAGAGGGCTCGGGCGCCACGGCGCGCACCTTCGGTCCGGGCCACGGCGTGCTCCACTACAGCGCCGTCAACCGCGGCTACCAGGGGCGCGACGCCGACCAGCCGGAATACCGCCGGCTCCTGGAGGAGCGGTTGGGCAAGGATCGGGCGTCAGAGGTCCTGCGGGCCGATATTCAACTTTTTGTCTTCCCCAACCTCTTCTTTCAGAGCGCTCGCCAGCACTTCCGCGTGGTGCGACCGCTCGCCGTCGATCGCACCGAAGTCTACGCTTATCCCTATACGCTTGGCGGCGCGCCCGAAGCGATGAACCGGCGGCAGGTGCGCAGCCTCGCCTGGTGGGCGTCCCCGGCCGCCTTCGGGCAGCCTGACGACCTCGAGGCCTTCGTGCGCTGCCAGGAGGGTCTGCAGGTGACAGCTGCGGAGTGGGTCCTGTTCGCCCGCGGCTTGCACCGGGAGCGTATCTCCGCGGACGGCGAGGTCACCGGCGACGTCACCGACGAGGTTCCGCAACGGGGCATCTACCGCGAGTGGAAGAGGCTGATGCACGATGCCAGGGGCTGATCGGGCCGAGTCAGCCGCCCAGCCCCTGGCGCCGGAAGTCGCGGAAGGCGCCGGGACCCCGGCCCGCGCCGAGGTCGAGGCACTGCTCTACCGAGAGGCGCGCCTTCTGGACGAGCGACGATTTGAAGAGTGGCTGGCGCTGTTCACGCCCGACGGCCGCTACCTCATCCCGGCTGGGGACACCGAGGATCCCGAGGTTGAGCCGGCGATCGCAGATGACGACCATGACACCCTGGAAGACCGGATCCATCGCCTGCGCAGCCCGGTGACTTGGGCCCAGTCTCCCCCTTCGCGCACAGTGCATGTCGTCGGTGGCGTCGAGGTGTGGCCCGGCCTTGCCCCGGCCGAATGCCGCGTGCACGCGACCGCCGTCGTCTACGAAAGCCGCGGCGGCCAGACCCGTTCGTTCGCGGCCCGGTGTCTGTACGTCCTGAGACGGGTGGAGGAAGGGGACACACCTTGGCGGATCGCGCTGAAGAGGGTGCTGTTGGTCAACCGCGATCAACCGCTGTTCAACCTGACGTTCCTCCTCTGAACGGGGCCCCCCCGAGCACGGCAACGCCGATAGAGATACGCAACGAATTCGCCGCCGTGCAACTGCGCATCGATACCGCGGCCAACGCTCCGCGCCTACAGATCCGCGATCTGGAGACCGGCGTCTCCCGCTCCGTCGACGCCTTCGTCCTGCGGGGCCTCGTACTGGCCCCCCCCGAGGTGCTGACGGCCCTCTGCCGGGCCACCGTGCCCACCGACGATCCCCCGGTCGAGCGCGGCCGGGAATCTCGCGCCCAGTGGCCGCGACGCCGTCGCGGCCGAAACCGTCCCTGAGGGCCGTCTGCGGCTCGGCGGCGGCCCCTGCGGAACGCGGTGGCTGCGGCCCTGCCTAGGGATGGAGGAAGCCTGCGGCCGCAGGTAGCATTCCTCCCCCCGCTATCCGCGCCCCGGGTCGCGGTCGGTCACCCCCTGACGAACGCCTGGATCTCCCCCTGGCGCGTGCGCGCCGCGGCGTACCCCAACTCCACCAACCGCTCGAACTCGCCGAAGGCGAACCCGGAAATGCCGGCCGTATCCGGCAGCAGCGTGAGCACCGGGAACCGGGCCGGCCGCCGCAGGCGGGAGAGCGTAGCGGTCATATAGTCTGCAGTTCTCCCCAAAACCCAGCCGATACCCGCCCGCGGCGGGAGGACCGGACCCGAGGCGGCGACGTCCACGGCCACCACCCGGGCGGCCCCGAGGGCCGCGGCCCAGTCGACGGGCAGGTCGTCGGCCACTCCTCCGTCCACCAGCAGTACCGACGGTCCGCGCACGGGGCTGAACACACCGGGCATCGCCATGGTCGCCTGCAGGGCCACATGCAGATCTCCGCCGACTTCCACCCGCCACCTTCCCCTGGGCAGGAGAGCGTTGGTGGCAAACCCGCCCACAAAGGCCACCCCCTCCAAGGAGGCCAGGTCGACAGCGGTAAGCGCCGTCGACACCTGCCAGGCCTCGATACGGTGGGGATGCGGGCACAGCGCGACCAAGCCCCGGACCAAGGGAGCGGAGTCGAAGAGACTGTCTGCGGGCGGCAGGGTGTCCCCGGGCAGCAGTTCCGCGGCGAGACGCACCACCCGGGGCCGCAGGTAGTCCAGGGGACGGCGCCCAACCTCTATGCCGAAACGCACAACGTCCTCCAACCGCGCGCCTGCGGCCACGACGCCCGCCACCAGGCCGCCGGCCGACGCACCGGCCAGCACATCCGGGGCCAGCCCCCATTCTCGGAACGCCCGCAGCACACCGAGGTGCGCGGCCCCCAGCACCGACCCGCCGCTCAACGCAAGTCCCCACGCCATCGCGGACACCCCGCGCCACCTTATGCGTCCCGGTCGCAGGGTGCAGCAGAGAGACCCGGAGGCGAACCAGGCCGTGCGCCAACAGGTACGCGTTCGCGTTCGCGTCCGCACCACAGCGCCGTCGTCGGCCATCCCCCTTGCCGCACACATGCCGCGAGAACCTCCTGATCCGGAAAAGCCGACGCCAAGCCGGCCGGTCGGCCCGGCCCGGGGAGCGGGTGGTAAACCCATGTACACAACTCGGCAGAGAGAAAGCCACGCCCCGCACACGGCAGGACCCCGTCGGTCCGCCGCGGAAGCGGAGGTGATTCATACCCTGGGGAGGACTCTCCATTGGCCTTTCATCTCTCGGCCCTCGGCGACGAAGCCGCCGGCCCGATCGCCGAGCAGTGCGCCGCCCTCTCTGCCCTCGGCCTCCGCCACATCGAGGTCCGGGCGGTCGGCGGCCGCGTCCTCATCGACAGCGATCCGGAAGCGGTGGAGGCCACGGTCCGCGCCGTCGTCGACGCCGGGATGCAGGTCAGTGCCTATGCCTCACCGCTCGGCAAGGTCAGGATCGACTCCGACCTGGAGGAGCACCGGCGCCGTTTCCGCCGGGCGTTGGATGTGGCCGAGCGCCTCGGCACCGACGGTATCCGCATCTTCACGTTTTACATGCCTTCCGGCTCATGGGCCCGGCACCGGGAGGTCGTGCTGCGCGAATACGCCTACTTCGCCACCGCGGCGGCGCGGGCCGGGATCCGCCTGCTGGTGGAGAACGAGCGCGGTATCTATGGCGATGTTCCGGAACGATGCCTGGACTTGGTTCGGAGCATCGCCTCGGACCATGTCCGGATCCTCTTCGACCCGGCGAACTTCATCCAGTGCGGCGCACAGCCGTTCCCCGACGCCTGGCAGATGCTGAGCCCCTATGTCGGCTACGTGCACATCAAGGATGCGAAGCGAGACACCGGCCTTGTGACACCCGCCGGGGAGGGCGACGGGCGGCTGCCCGAACTCCTGCAGGCCCTCGCGGCCTCCGGCTACGACGGCTTTCTCTCACTGGAGCCCCACCTCAAAGGTGAGGGCAAGATGCAGCGGGCTGTCGCCGGGCTGCGCCGTGTTCTGACCGCGGAGGGCCTGGCGGCTGAGTAGGGGAGTGCTGCGAAAATCCTCTGTCTCCGGATTCCCCTACTCTGGTCTCGCGTCATCCAAACGCGCGTATACATTCATGATTGCAGTAATAGGCGCCGTAGCCGCACAGCCTCGGAGGGCCGGAAGGTCCACCGCCGGCCCTCCGAGGCTCCCGGCGACCTGTCCTGCGCCCCCGGTGGCGAAGGCGTGCGCAAGCACGCACGGGGAGATGCCGTGCCCGCTCCCCACGCCTCCCGCACCGGCAAGTCCGCCCAGTCCCGATGGAACGCGCATGGTCGCGTCCTCCACGTGCGCACACACTTTCGCGCAGCCGCAGCGACCAGTCTGTCCTTCTCTGCGGGAGCCGGCGTTTCCGCGTAGCGCAGCGGCGTCCTGCCGTCCGCGGACACACTTGATCCCGCCGCTCACGCCCTTCCTTCAAAGAACCGGGCCACGGGCGACAGCGTGCGTACCCGCCGCGCCTCCTCGGGTAACGCTGCGTCCACGGCCGCCGCCAACAGCGCCGCGCGCCGCCGTCCGCCGTCCACCGTGAGCGCCCCGGCCGTTTCGCCCGCCGCCGCTCCCCTTGCTCCACCGATCGCCCCGTCCAGGATCGCCACCAGACCGCGATCGGTCTCGTTGCGAATCAGCCGACCCGCACCCTGCTTCAGCCGCAGGGCCATGTCCGGCACGTCGACCTCGGCGAAGGGGTCGACCCCGGACGCTGCCGCGGCATCCCGCCGCGCCTGAACCAGGGGGTCCGTCCCAGGCAGCGGGAGTTGCGGCACCACCACCGCCGACAGAGATTCCCCCGGGACATCGACCCCCTCCCAGAACGAGTGGCCCACCAGACACGATGCCGTGTCGCGCGCGAAGTCTCGCAGCAGCGCCTCAGGCGACGCGTCGCCCTCCCAAAACACGGTGTACGGAGTCCGCAGGTGGGCACGGAGCGCCTCCACGGCGCTCGCGTGCGGCATCAGAATCAGGGCCCGGCCCGCTGTGGCCGGCAGCAGCCGGGCGATACGCTCAGCCGCTTTTGGCCAGAATTCCGGGGCACCCCCGGGTGGCAGGTCGCCCGGCAGGTAGCACAGGACCTGGGACGCGAGACGGAAGGGCACCCCAACCCTGGCCGTGGCGGGCTTCCCCAACCCGAGGACGCCTGCCGCATAGTCGAACGATCCACCGGCGGAAAGGGTCGCCGACGAAAAGACCAGCGGCGTGCGCTCAGGCAGGTGGCGCCGCCAGAGGGACCCGAGGTCGCGCGGGACCACCCAGAGATCGGCCCTCTCCACAAAGCAGAGCAGGCGGTCGTCCCCGAGACCGCGACAGACCGCCTGCGCCGCATCCAGCCAGGTGTGGTACAGCGCCAATCGCGCGGCATAGGCCGTCTCCTCGTGCAATCCCGCCTCGATCGCCATCTCGTCCTGCAGCCGCCCCAGGACGCGGTCCATAGCCCTCGCCTCTGCCAAGAGGTCCGGGGTCGGTGCAACCGCGCGCCGCGCCTCCTCCCCCGGCTCCACCGCGCCCGCCAAGGCCGCCGAGAAGCGTGCGCAAGCGCAGCGGGTAGCCTCGGCGAGCCGCAGGAGCCGCACGCGCACCCCCTGACCCTGGCAACCATCCACGGCTTGGCGGAGGTCCGCCAGCCGGAGGCGAAAGCCTCCCGCGCGCTGGGCCGAAAATGCGACTCGGTGCCCCTCGTCGAAGATCACTGCCGAAAACGACGGCAACACCGGCAACCGCCCCGGCGGCAGGCGCTCACGGTTGAAGATGTCCTCGAAGAACAGATCATGGCTGCAGACCAGAATGTCGGCGGCCGCCCGGGCGGACTCGCGGCCGCGGGTCAGCCGGCAGTATCCGCGGCGGGGACAGGTGTCACACCGGCAGCCGGCATCCCAGGCCACCTTGGTCCAAAGCGCGTCTGGCGCTGCTGGAAACTCGGCGCGGACGCCGTGCGCACTGCGTTCCAGCCAGCGCAGAAGAGCCGTCCGGCCCGCGATACGGCGGCTTGATCCCGCGAGACGTTCCACCTTGATGTCGCAGACGGCATTCTGTGGGTGTCGGGCAACCCGTGCGTCCACGTCAAGCCCAAGAAGCCGCGAGAGTACCGCAATGTCGCCGTCCGGCCCGGCGAGTTGGGACTCCAGGGCGGGCGTGGCCGTGGCCACCACAACCGGGCGCCCCCGCAGCCGCGCGAGGCAGATGGCGGGCAGCAGATAGCCGAAGGTCTTGCCGGTGCCGGACCCCGCTTCCGCCAGCATGGGACGCCCGTCCGCCAGGGCGGCGGCCACCCGGAAGGCGAAATAGATCTGCTCCTCGCGCACCTGATAACCGGCGGCGGGCAGCAATTCGTAGAAGACGTGCCCGATCCACTCCGACAGTTGTCGCCCGTAGTCGGCGGTGTTCTCGAACCGGAAGGGCAGGCGCGTCCAGGTGATCGACACGGCAGTCCCCCGCTCAGCTCGTCCGCGGCCGGCGCGAATCTCATCCTAATGCCTCCGGCCCCCTGGCCACCAGCATGCGGCAATATGGCATTCAGGAGCAGAACAGGGTCGGTGGCGCGGCTTCTCCTCCGTGGTTCGGCTCAGACGCAAAGGCGAAGGGCCGCAGTTCCATCGACGGCATCGCCCGCTACGGAGCTGGCCCGAGCACGCTGACGCGGACGGAACCGGTGGCGGGGTCCCGGTGGATCTCCGCCAGGACACCGAAGTAGCGGCGCAGCCGCTCGGGACTGAGGACGTCTTCGGGGCTCCCCTCCGCGGCCACGCTTCCGCCTGCCACCAACACCATGCGCTGGCAATAGCGCGCGGCGAGATCCAGGTCGTGGATGGCGGCTACCACGGCCCCACCAGTCGCGGCGAAGGCCCGCAGGGCATCCATCAGCACCGCGCGATGGCGCAGATCGAGGTTGGCCGTGGGCTCGTCGCAGAGGAGGACCGGGGCCTCCTGGCAGCGAGCTCGGGCAAAGAGCAGGCGCTGGCGCTCGCCGGCCGAAAGCGTGCCCACACGGTGCCGCTCACAGTGGGACAGTTCCACCTCGCGCAGAGACGCGCGGGCGATATCCCAGTCTCGTCCACCTTCCCGCCGAAACCGGCCGAGGTGGGGGTAACGGCCCATCAGGGCCACCTGCAGGCAGTCGAATTCGGAGCTCAGATCGGCAGCCTGCGGCACCTGTCCAAGAATGCGGGCCCGCTGTCGCGTGGGCAAGGACCGAAGCGGCGCCATCCGGAGAAGGACGCGCCCCGCAGTGGGCTGGACCGATCCGCCCAGCACCCGCAGCAGCGTTGTCTTTCCCGCCCCGTTGGGCCCTACCAACGCCACCAGTTCCCCGGCACGGAGCCGTAGCGTGATGCCCCGCAACAGGGGCACTACCGCCGGCCCACCTTCGGGGCCGGGCACCGTCACCTCGACCCCCTCCGCGATCAGAACAGTTCCGGGCGCCTCGGACCGCTCGCCCTCCAAGTGCTGGCGGGGTGCCGCCACAGCTCACCTCCCCCCGCCGCGGCGGAGGAGATAGAGGAAAAAGGGCACACCGATCACCGCGGTGACGACTCCGAGATTGATCTCCGCCGGGGCCGCGACCACGCGAGCCAACAGGTCCGCGATCACGAGGAAGGCGGCACCCCCGAGGAGGCTTGCCGGCAGGAGAACCCGATGGTCTGCGCCGACCAGTCGCCGGAGCAGGTGCGGTACCATCAGCCCCACAAAGGCGATCATGCCTGACGCCGCGACCGCGGCTGCGGTGACCAGGGCGGTCAGCCCGAGCAAGGCCCTTTGCGCGCCTTCCACCGGGACGCCGAGCGCCGCCGCCCCCTCCTCACCTGTGGACAGCAGGTTCAGATCACGGGCGAAGAGGGCCATCGTGGCTCCACCGGGCAGCACGAACGCGGCCAGCACGGCGTCCTGGCGCCAGAGGGCACCGTCCAGGCTCCCGTACAACCAGGCCAGCATCGACTGCACATCGGTGTTGCCGATGTTGAGGGTCAGGATGAGGGTCGAACCGGCGCCGAAGAGGGCAGAGATCGCCACCCCCGCGAGGATGAGGGTCAACACGGGCGTCCGGCCGTGCCGGACGGCGAGGAGGTAGACCAGGCCCGAGGCCAGCACGGCTCCGGCGAACGCCCACAGCGGCAAGGTCCAGAGTCCCTGCGCCGCGGCGCCCACGGCGATGGCCAGCACCGCGCCGAAGCCGGCGCCGGCCGATACCCCGATCAGGCCGGGATCGGCCAGGGGATTGCGGAACACCCCCTGCAGAACCGCCCCCGACAACGCCAGGCCCGCCCCGACCAGCGCCCCGAGGACGACACGCGGAAGTTGGATGGCGATCACGATGGTGCGGACTGTGGGGTCGACCGGCAAACCGGTCAAAGCCCTGGCCACCTGGCCGAGCGGCAGCGGCACCGAGCCGAACGCCGTGCTGAGGAGGGCGGAAAGGATTAAGAGCGCCAGGAGGGCGGCCAATACTCGTACGGCGTGCCGCGGCGAGGCGGCCAGCCCGGCATCCATGCGCCGCGCACTCCTCCCCTGTCCCCGTCTGCATCCTATCATGGAGCGCGTGGCCCGTGGGCCCGGGGGAGGAACGGCATCCGGGCGCCGCCGGTATCTGGCCACCGACGGCGTCACCGCCGTGGAAGCGGATGCCGCGGACCAGTCCGGGTGTGTGGCAGCACAAACCCGGGGCCCGTTGCAACCGGTGGCGCCGCGCGATCCGTCGGCGGTCCACGGTTCCGGGCCTGCGGGTGAGGGGAGGCAAAGCGGACACGCCCACGGCAGTTTCCTACTTATCGGGACCCCGCAGTGGACCCGGTGGGCAGCAAGGGGTTGCGCTGGTAGAGGCTGCCCGGTCGGGTAATGGCACTGTCCTCCGCACTCGCAAGGCCTGAGCGGAGACGGGGACTCATGAAGCGGCGAATCGGGCCTGCCCGTCCGTTCATACCCTTTGGGGCCGCCTCTCCGACCGCTGAGCCTATGTTCCGGACCGTCGCGGGCGCCAACTGCCACCAGTGCGGAGGACAGTAATAGACCACCCCGGGAAAGCCAACAGGCTCAACCTCTCGGAAGACTGGCTGCGGATAACCCGGAGGCTGCCGCTAGAACAGGCGAAAGGGGGTTCTCTCGGCCACTTTACCTACACCACGGCGGCCAGAATAGCCTTGGCGGCATGCAGCCGGTTCCCGGCCTGTGCGAAGACGACCGACGCCGGGCCGTCCATCACCTCGTCGGTCACCTCCTCGCCGCGATGCGCCGGCAGGTCGTGCATGAAGACGGCGTGCGGAGCGGCCAAACGCATCAAACCCGCATGCACCCGATAAGGCTCCAGGGCGCGGCGGCGCGCGTCCGCGCCCGCTTCGAAGCCCATACTCACCCAGGTGTCCGTGTAAACGGCATCCGCACCCTCTACAGCCGCCCGCGGATCCGTCATGACCTCGATCCGGCCGCCCCCGCACTGAGCGTCGGCCCGTGCCGCCGCGAGCACCGCGGCAGCAGGCGCGTATCCCTCGGGACAGGCAACGCGCAGATGTATCCCGGTCTTGGCGGCCGCGAAACAGAGGGAGTGGCAGACGTTGTTGCCGTCGCCGACATAGGTCAGGGTGAGACCGGCCAAGCGTCCAAAGCGTTCGCGCAGGGTGATCATGTCCGCCAGGGCCTGCGAGGGATGCAGCAAATCCGTCAGGGCGTTGACCACCGGGACGGAGGCCGCGGCGGCCAATTCTTCCACGTCACGGTGAGCAAAAGCGCGGATGACGATGCCATCCACCAGTTCACTGAGCACGCGGCCCGTATCGCCGATGGTCTCACCGCGCGCCAATTGCATATCCCCGCCCTGCAGGCAGACCGGATGCCCGCCGAGGGACGCGGTCGCGACCTCGAAGGCAACGCGGGTCCGGGTGGACGGTTTGAGAAAGAGCAGGGCCAGGCTCTTGCCCTGCAGCGGGCGTGCCTGCGCCGGGGGCATGCTTCCCTGCTTCCAGGCGAGACCGTCCTCGATTAGGCCCGCCACTTCGGCGGGTTCGAAGTCGTGCAGGGACAGGTAGTCCCGCCCGGGTAGAGCCGTGCGGGCCGGCGCCCGGCGTGTCTCGGCGAGTGCCACGAGGAGGCTCACCTCCTGGGGCGGCGGGGGACCCGCATCACACCCCTGCGGTCATACATCTACGCACGGCCACTCCGCCGTAAACCGGCCGAAAACCGCGCCGGGAAGAAGCAGAGCCGCCATCCGGCAGGCCCGCGGCCTCCGGGGCGACTCGGGGAAAGCGTGCATAATTATACCGTCCTCGGTGCGCGTGTCAATTTGCCCAACAGCCGAGCACAGGGTCTCGGCAAAGTCACGTCAGGGAGGGTGCCCCCCACCAGCGTTTGTGGGTCACGAGCGTCCGGGCCCCCGCCGCTTGGCCCACTGGACGACTTTGCCGGGTCCCTGCAGCCGGGCAGCGCTGACGCATGAGTGCGGGAGGGGTGGGACGGCGGCGTTGGGGTCGGGGACGACGGAGTAGAGTGCGTGGTGTGCCGGGGCAGCTGACTGCTGGGGATTTGGTATTATTATATGTATTTGTATGGCATAGTGTCTCCATGAAACTCTCTGAGTGGGCGCGGCAGAACGGGATTACGTGCTACTGATTGGGTTATCTGCGAAAACACCGCCCACGCTATTTGAGACGCGCCAGCCGACCCTGGCGCCCGAGCCTCTGGCGCCGTCGCTTTCGGCGGCCACGGCGCCCCCAGGGCCGCCAGGCTGGGGTCAGCCTACGACAGCGCCCACTCGGCCGCCAGGGCTGCGCAAGTCGGCTGGCGCGTCTCAAATAGCGTGGTCAGGACCGCGGGCGTTCGGTCTCGATTCGCACGGTCAGTAGCAATTACGTACAAGACGGCCTGGAAGTGGTGGAAGGCTGGCCAGCTGCCTGTACCCGCGCGGCAGATGCCGACGGGAACAATCTTGGTAGAGGCGGGCGAGCGGAAGGAGGTCGGAGCAGTACTGTACGCTCGCGTCTCCTCCGCCGACCAAAAAGCAGACCTGGACCGTCAGGTGGCGCGGCTGGCCGCGCTTGCCGCCGAGAACGGCATGTGGGTCGCGAAGGTGGTGGCCGAGGTGGGCAGCGGTCTCAACGGGCGCCGGAAAGGTCTTCTTGCCGTGCTTCGCTCGCCCGACTATGGCGTTGTCGTGGTGGAGCATCGGGACCGCTTGGCGCGGTTTGGCTCGGAGTACATCGAGGCGGATCTGGCCGCGACGGACCGAAGGGTGGTCGTCATGGGTCGGCACTCGATCCTGGGTGGTCAGTTGTTCATAGACCTCTGGCCCAGAGGCCTCAAGCCTCTGCGTTCCCCACAAGTCGGGGATGTCGAACGGCGTCGAACGATTTAGGCCAATTTCCAGAATTTGCCCCATGATTTGGATGATGATCCGCGAAGTCCCTCGGCGATG
>JAJZMB010000035.1 GCA_021803205.1 Bacillota bacterium
GGAGCGGCCGGAGTCGACGGCATCAGCATGAGCATGTACGCGGAGAACCTGGATGCGAATCTGAAAGACTTGGTGGAGCGGCTCAAGGCCCACAGCTACCAGGCGCCAAACACCCGCCGGGCTTACATCCCCAAGGCGGGCAACCCAGCGAAGATGCGCCCGCTCGGCATTCCCACGGTTGGTTCACAGTGCACCTCCACGCAATGGGGCTTTGGGATTCGGACGGTAGCTAAGGACGTGCGGTTTGATCTCCGAGCGTAGACGAGGGTCGTGCCAAGGTGGCCCTCTTGATCGGAGGGAGGCCAGAGCGGTACGCCCCCATTGGATGGCCCCGTGATCTTCAGTTGCCACATAGATCTAGATGCCACCAGGTGTCATTGCCCTGCCTCCAATTTGGGGCCCAGTACGCCCCGGCAGGCGACGGCATCGGTCGGGTCAGTGCTGACCGCGCAGACTGGTGGTGGCTCGGCGAACGGGAAGTCCGGCTTGGCCTCCCGCCACTCACGGAGCACGGCCCCGGCGGCACGTAGGCGGTCCGCTTGCCAACTGCAGCGCGGTTCGATCATCCCTGCCCAGTAGCGCAGCCGGCGTTCCATCTCCAGCCACTCCAGCCGGTCGTTGGGTGTGCCGGCGGCGGTCTGCGCCCGCTCGTGCGGCGGGCCTTCGGTCAAGGCAAGCTCCACCGCGTCCCAGTCGATGTGCACGTGCGGGAATCGTTCGGTGACGACGGCGCGGACGTGCGGCTCGACGTAGAAGGCACCGCCCAGTGTGGCGAGGCGCATTTGCCGACTGCGCCCTCGGTCGTAAACGGTCGTCAGCAATTCCGCGCTGTTGCCGCGCCACCGGATGAAGGCCACAGGTTTCCCCCCTGCCTTCGGGCTTTTCGACCGGGCCCGAATGCCATCAGGTGTCCATGCCGCTGCCGGAATGCCCACTGTCTGCGATGACGGGCCCAACCCCCGTGCCGTGTGCCGCCATGGCGGGGGCGTCGTCGTGATCGTCTGGTCCTTTGGCCTGGATGTGGGCATGGTCGCGGCGGAGATGGCCGGAGCGGCGGATGCGTTCGCGGAGTTGATCCTCCATGTCGGGGTCGAGCGTGATACGCCACGGCCAGCCCGGGGCCGGTTTGCTGGCGGCCAGGATGCCGCGTTTGATCCAGTAGTAGATGACGTGGATGGACACGCCGAGCCGGCTGGCGGCCTGGGTGACCGAGATCTGTCCATCGGCTTGGGGGCCCGGGATGCGATGGCGGTAGCGGATCCACTGCACGCTGCCGCGGGTGAACGGTTTGCCCGTGGGAGCGAGCAAGCCCTCGGCGTTGCAGGACTCAATGATCTGGCGGTCGGTGAGGGTACGAGACATTTCCGCGACGAGGGCGACGGTCTCGGGTGGGCAACGGCGGCGATCGGGAGCGTTGAGTGGCCGCTGGGCTGTCACCGACTCGCTCCGACCGCTGCGCCAGCGGATACCGAGGCGCACCTCCCGGCTGCCCGGTACGCTGAGGACGGTGACGTCGGCCAGGAGCACGCGGAGGATGCGCTTGCGATCCCTGGGCGATGTGGTCGGGGCGTCCCAGAGGCGAGGGAGATCACGGGCCAGGGCGAGCACCTGCTCCCGCGTGACCGGTGGGCCGGCGTCGGTGAGACGCCGCGCATAGGCGTGGTATTCCTCCTGCAGCCTGTGGACTTCCGCGAGTCGTTCATTCCAGCGACTCTCCATGGTGCGCGCGACCAGGCGGTTTTCAGGCTCCGTCAGCAGGTATTGCCGCTCTGCGAGGTCCGCTTCGTATTGGGCCCGTTCGAGGCGGAGCTTCCAGGTGTGCTCGGTGCTCTGCCGGGACTGGTGAAGGTGGTCGACGGCCCGCAGTGCGAGGTCGAGTTCGGCCGGCTGCAGGGCGCCAAGGACGTGGGCGGAGACCGCGGCGTCGAGGATGCTGCCGTCGACGCTGCGGCAGTGGGGGCCGGGGGCGCCGTCGCGGCGGCCGTGCCCACACTCGTAGCGCACCTTGATCCCGCCGTTGCTGGTGTAGCGGACGGTCAGGCGCCGACCGCAGTGGCCACAGAGGAGCAGGCCCTGGAGCAGGGCCGCTCCTTCCCGCGCTGCCCCACTGAGCACCGCGTTGGTCCGGTTGTGGCGCAGACGGATCTGATTGGCCTCGAACTCGGCGAGCGAGAGATAGCCGGGATGGTGATCATCGATGCGGACCTGCCAGTTCTCTGGGGCGACGGCGACCATCGCGGAGCGCAGCCGGCCGTCGTCTCCGAGTTTCTTGCGGTAGTGATAGCGACCGAAGACATACGTGCCGGCGTAGCACGGGTTCTTGAGCACACCCAGAACACGGCCGTGGGTCAGGTCGCCCCAGAGGAGGCGTCCGGCCCAGGCGCCGCCGTAGGCGCGTTTGGGGAAGCGCAGGCCCTCGCGGACGAAATGCTGGACGACCCCGAAGGCGCTGCCGGTACGGCGGAAGACGTCGAAGAGGGAGCGGACGGCAGTCTGGACCTGTTCGTCGGGGTCCAGGACGATGCGGCCTGCGGGGTCGAAGGTGAAGCCGACGGGCAGGGGTGTGTGCAGTTCGCCCTTGCGGGCCTTGTTCAACTTGCCGCCGAGCAGCCGGCCGCGGAGCAGGTGGAGTTCCGCCTCTTATGCCGACTCCGCCCTTATGCCGACATGAACGCCGGCCGGCGTGGCGCGCAAGGGCGGCGGCTTCGGTGAGATCGGCATAATCTACAGGGATTCGAGAAACGCCAGGAGCTTGTCAGGC
>JAJZMB010000101.1 GCA_021803205.1 Bacillota bacterium
GCAGCGCCGCGCGCTGCTCGACCTGCTTCGGGCCGGGAAGACCGACCTGGAGATCGGAGAGCGATTCGCCCTGAGCCAGTGGCAGGTGCGCAATCTGCGGTACCGCTTGGGCATCAAGAAGGATCGTGGAGGTCGCGTCCGGATCCGCCGTGATGCCAGGCGCCCCGCCACCCTGGAGCGCGAATTCGCGGGGCCCGGCTCGGGCCCTGCCGGCGAGGACGGAGTCCCCGCGACGGCGCTCCGCCCGGCGTCCGCCATGGCGGCGGAGGCGGAGCGCATGGGGATACGCCTCGCCGGCCGGTTTGACGCCGCCGAAGCCGGGCGGCGTCTGACGGCGCTGGGCGGGTTGCTCTCCGCCTCGGCAGGCCGCTTCGACGTCCGGGTGGGCGTGCGCCAACTCGACGTCTTCGACGGCAAATAAGGCGGCGCCGTGCAGCGGACCACACCCTCGCCAGCGGCGGGCGCCGTACCGCCCGCCGCTGGCGGCCGTCCGGATGCCCGCCCCCGGCAACGCACCCCGCGCAGGGCGGCCGCAGGGGCGGACGGGAACACCGGCAGATGCGCCAGCACGTGCGCCGTTAGATGATCAATTTGTCACGCCCCGCCTCCGCATCCTTGTGCGCTGCGCCCGTGGCACCGCAGGCAGGCTGATTCGGAGTGCCGTCGAATGCCTGTGCCCGGGGGTGACAGCCACTTGGGGAAGGGTAAAGAACTCTTGGAACGCCCCGCCGTCGTCGGGCGGGGCGGGGGCGTTTACCGGCTCCGCTTTGCGGTGCCCGACGCCGGTGAAGCGATTCTCAACATGCGCATCGTCGCCGCCGGCACGAACTGGGGGAAGCCCGAGCAGGAAGCCGGTACGCTCCGCATCGAATTCGAAGGTGACTACAGTCAGCACCTCATCGTCCACGGGGGCGAATCGGAGACCCTCTATCAGCGCTTCCTCGGGGATATCGGCATCGGCGCGCACGAAATAATGTTCACATTTTCGCCCGAGGGGTCCGCACAGGGAGCGCAGTGGCTCCGGACGGTCAGCATGTCTGTGGATATCGTGGAGCGCGACGACCCGGTCTACATCCCGGCCTCCAACAGCCCGCTGCTCTACGGGCGCGCCGAGAAGGACTCCTACGAGATGCGGAAGTCGGACGTGCCGATGCACGCGTTCTACCGTTATCCGCAGGGTGGCCCCACCGGGCGTGAGATCGAGTTCTTTTATGTTTACAGCCATCTCGACAAAGCCAGCGATCCCGCGTTGCGCCTTTGCCAGACGGGCTGCCTCGCTCCGATAGAATGGAGTTTCAGGGGGAGTCTGGACAGCGCCGGGCACGTGGCCAAGAACATGACCTTTCAGGGCAGAAACCATGCACCCCACGGCTTCGCGGGGACCTTTGCGCTGCGTGGCCACCCGGTACTGCAAGCGGTGGGCTTCGAAGGCATGTTCCACGACAAGCGGGTCACTCCGTACTGCATCGGCCACCCCGCGCTGGAGATGATCCCCGACGACCGACCGCTGGCATGGATGCAGAACGTGTATCCGGACAGTTACCGCACCGCGGCCTACGAACTGGTGCGACAAGCCAAGCTGGAGAAGCCGGGCAATCCACGGAGCAAGGCGCTCGCCGATCCCCACGACTACCTGTTCCTGCACTTCGGGCGCAAGCTTGTGCAGGGCGAGCCGCGGAATGCACCGCCGGTGGAGGTCCTGGTCTCCGTGCGCGGGCAGGACAAGCCCTTCTCTTCCACCTTCGGCGACAACCGGTGGCTGAAACCTGGTACCGAACCCCTGGCCACTGCCTGCAAACTGCCGCCGGGCACCCCGGTGGAGGCGCTGACCGAGATCGCCGTCCGCGCCGTGCCGCAGCGGCGGGACCCCTTCCAGTTGGAGCTCTCCGGCCCTCAGGTGGCCTTCTGCCTCATCGGTCCATCCTACCAGGTCGGCCCGATGCCCGCCGGCGTTCCGGCCGACTCCAAGATCCTGCTCACACGCGAAGCACCGCAAGCGACCATCTGGAAGGCTTGAGACACGCGGGGGGGCGGTTCGCAGGCCTCCCCCCTGCGTCACAGCCAGGTGATGCACCTCAGAGTGAACGCGGCTCAACGCAAATCCGCGCGGCACACCTCCCAGCGAGCGATGGCCGCATCCTCCGCGGCGTAATCGTGGCCGCAGCCCCAGCGGCGCCAATACGGAGCGAGAACCGGCAGCACGCCCTCCTCCGGCAGTTCCGACAGCCAGCGCACCGTTCTGTACAGCCCGTCCTCGGGCGACACGGGTTCGACGTATCCGAGGCGGGCACGCAACCGATGGAGGTCCAGCACCACCGGCGCCGGCACCGCCCACGGGTGGTGTGCGGCGTATACGGCCGAAGGCACAGCCACTCCCAACAGCTCACGCCCCGCGGCCGCGGCGCAACCCGCGCACAGGGCGGCCAGGGTGGGAACACGGCTGTCGCCGACGTTGAAGGCGTGCCCGTCGGCCTCGCGCGGATGATCGAGGGTCCGCAGAATCGCATGGACCGCATTGTCCACATACACCCGATGCAGCAACTGGCCACCGCCGTCGGGCAGCACGATCGTCCGTCGGTGCGCCCGCAGTCGCCCCACCACATACCATTCGCGCGTTCCGCGCACGCCGGGGCCATACACCGGGGCAAGCCGGAGCACGGTCGCCGGGTAATCGCCGCCGGCGCGGGCGTTCCAGAGACCGTCCTCGGCATCCAGGGCCACGCCGTCACGCTTGGAGGCCGACTCCGGGCAGGGGACGGGCATGCCGCCGGTGTCCCCCGCCATTGTTTGGCCGCAGTCCGGCGCGTCCGCACCCCCCGCATACACCCGCCAGGTCCCGATCTGGACGACCAGGCCCACACGGCCGCGCAGGGCGCGGGCCACGGGAACCGGCCCCTCCAGTCCCCGGGCGCCGAAATCGACCGCAGCGTCGAAACTACCCGCGCCGATCGGGGTAAGAGCCCGCGCATCACGCCGATCGCCGGCGATCCGCCGGATGGATGCCGTCTGCGGCAGCTCGGGCGAGACCCTGCCGAAGCAGGTCACCACGGCCCCCAGGCGCAGCAGGGCCGCACACAGCGCCGCTGCCGGCGCCCCCTGCGGATCCAGCAGCAGCACGCGCAGTCCGTCCCCCTCCATGAACGCCTCCCACTCACGTACTCAGAGCATGGTCAACGGATCAGGATCAGCTGCGACCCTGGCATCGCCCAGGTGCCCTGCCGTTTGGGACAGGGCCGCTCTGACCACATCGCGCAGGACCGCTCCATCCTTGCCCCGCAGAGCCAGGTGCCAACGGTGCCAGCCGCGCAACCGTGCCAGGGGGGCCTGTCCAGGCCCCCAAAGATCGACTCCCGGGGGAAGCAGCGGCGCCAGCGCCCCGGCCACCAGCCGTGCCGCCCGTTCGGCCTCCGAAGCGCGCACCGACCAGCAGAGCACCCGGAGCAGCCGCGAGAACGGCGGAAATCCCGTAGCACGCCGCAGAGAGAGTTCCTGGGCCGCGAAGGCGGCATAATCGTGACCGGCCGCCGCCACCACCGCGTAGTGCTCCGGAGTGCGGGTCTGCACCAAGACCTCTCCCGGCTCGGCGCCCCTTCCCGCCCGCCCGGCGACCTGGCAGAGGAGTTGAAAGGTCCGTTCCGCGCCACGGTAGTCCGGCAGGTGGAGGGCCGTATCGGCGTCGACCACACCGACCAGAGTCACACCGGCAACGTCCCAGCCCTTGGCGACCATCTGCGTCCCCACCAAGACATCGGCACGCCCCGCGCGGAATTCCTCATAGATGCGGTGATGCGCCCCGCGGGTACCCGTCGTGTCCAGGTCCATGCGCAGGACGCGCGCGGACGGGAACAGGCGCACGACTTCCTGGACCACACGCTCGGTGCCGCTGCCGCGGAGGCGCAGGAAATGGCCGCCACAGCGCGGACAGGTTGTCGGCGGCTCCCGCCGCACACCGCAGTAGTGACAGTGCAGCATGCGGTCGGACTCGTGGTAGCAGAGGGTGACGCTGCAGGACTGACAGCGGGACGTGTAGCCGCAGGCCGAACACAGGACGACAGGGGCGAAGCCGCGCCGGTTCAGGAACAGCAATGCCTGACGCCCCGCGCTGAGATGGCGCCGCAGCGCATCGACCAACTCGGGGGCCAGCAGCTCCGCCTGGACCTGCTGGCGCAGGTCGATGCAGCGCACCGGGGGCAGGGCACGGGAAGCCACCCGGGCAGGCAGGTCGAGACGCAGTACCCGACCGTCGCTCGCGGCCTGAAAAGTCTCCAAATCAGGGGTCGCGCTACCCAGCACAACGGGGAAGCCGTGGCGCCGTCCGCGCCACAGCGCCACCTCTCGGGTGTGGTAGCGAGGCGCCTCCTCTTGCTTGTACGATGGTTCGTGCTCCTCGTCCACCACGATCAAGCCGAGTCGGGGAAAGGGCGCGAACACCGCGGAGCGAGCTCCGACCGCCACGTCCACCTCACCGCGGCGGATGCGCCACCACTGGTCATGACGTTCCCGGAGACCAAGGGCGCTGTGCAGAACGGCCACGCGTACGCCGAAGCGCCGACGGAACGACGACACTGTCTGGGGTGTCAGGGCGATCTCGGGGACCAGAACCAGCGCCTGGCGGCCGGCGGCCAGCACGCGTTCGATGGCCCGGAGATACACCTCGGTCTTGCCGCTACCAGTGACGCCCCAGAGGAGATAGGCCCCCGGCGTCGGGGTGTCCAGTGCGGCGGCGAGTGCCTCCAGGGCGGCGGCTTGGGCCGGCGTCGGCGACGGTGGCGTTTCGGGTGCCGGAGCCGCAACCCCGGCGAAGGGATCGCGGCGGATCTGCCGGGGACGACCCTCCACCAGTCCCCGGCGCACCAGGGCCGCCACTGCGCTCGGCCGCACGCCCCGCCGTGCCAATTCAGCGCCTGTGCTCCCGGGGCGCGAGACGATCTCGCGCCAGGCGGACGCCTGGGCCGGAGCGCGGCGAAGCAGGGCCGATGTGTCCTGCACCGCCTGAACGGGGTGGTAGCCGACCTCCGTGCGCTCGGCCGCGACGTCGGGCGGCAGAAATGCCCGCACCGCCTGGGCGAGGGTGCAGACGGTGCGTTGGGCAAGCCAGCGGGCGCACTCCAGATCCACGGGTCGCAGGGCCGGTTCCTGGTCCAGCGCTGCGAGCAGCATCCGCACCTTGGCCGGCGGCACGTCACTTTCGGCCTTCAGTTCAAAGACGACTCCCGAGGCGGCCTCCTCCCGGCCGAACGGTACGCGCACGCGCCGACCGGGCACCACCGCCTCCGCCAGAGAGGGCGGCACGGCGTAGGTGAAGAGTTGGTCCGGACCCCGCCCCCGGACGTCCACAGCGACATCGGCGTACAGGCCCACTCCCGGGGTCGTATCCTCCGACGGCGGCAGCAGGGACAGCGACAGCGGGATTCCTCCCAACGGGATCACGCCTCTCCGGCCGACCGTGGCGGGTGGGGTTCGCGCAGCCGTACGCCAAAACCGCGCCTGGCCATCCGACACAGGCAGCGGCTCCGCCGCAAGCGCCAAGGGGGGATCGGTACGGGCCCGGCCGAACCGCGCACGCACCACACGCGCTCGGCCGGGCCCTCAGAGCAGTCCGCACACACCATCCAGGATCCGCTCGGCCACCGCCCGCTTGGGCAAGGGCCCGATCTCCTGACGTCCTCCCGCCCGGTCGAACAGGATCACATGGTTGGTCGTCACCTCGAAGCCCGCGTCAGGCTCTCGCACATCATTGTACGCCACCAGATCCAGATTCTTGTCCCGCAGCTTGCGAAGCGCCTCCTCAGGGCCCGCCCCGGCTTCAGCCGCAAATCCGACCACGATCAGGCGTCCCTTCTGGCGGCCGACCTCGGCAAGGATATCGGGATTGGCCACCAGGCGTATCCGTTGCTCGCCGCCGTCACCCTTTTTCCACTTGATTGGAGAGACCTCCGCAGGCCGCCAGTCTGCCGGCGCGGCCGCTCCGATGAGCACGTCCGCCCCGGGCAGGGCTTCCAACACCGCCGCCAGCATCTGGCGCGTGGTCTCCACGCGCACCACGGTCAGCCCCGTGGGAAATGACAGTTGCACCGGCCCGCTTACCAGCGTGACCTCGGCGCCCCGATCGCGCGCAGCCTCGGCGAGGGCATAACCCATCCGTCCCGACGAGGGATTCGAGAGGAAGCGCACGGGATCGAGCCTCTCCCGCGTGGGGCCGGCGGTGACCACCACGCGCCGGCCGGCCAGATCCGGCGCATGCGGCGCAGGCAAATCGGCGCGCCGCGCCGGCCCATTCGCGGACAGCATCGCCCCCAGGGCATCGACAATGGCCACAGGATCCGGCAGCCTGCCCCAACCCTCCCCCTCCCCCGTCGCCGCCAGGGCGCCGTACACCGGCGGCAGCACCACCACACCGTCGGCCCGCAGGACACCAACGCTGCGCTGCACCGCGGGGTGCGACCACATGTGACGGTTCATGGCCGGAGCGAAGAGGACCCGACCGGGGAAGGCCAGCAGCCACGTGGTGAGGTAATCATCGGCGATCCCCCCGGCCGCCTTACCCAGCAGATCGGCGGTCGCGGGTGCCACCACGGCCGCGTCGGCCCATGCGGCCAAGGCGATATGCTCCGGTGCCCCCTCGGAAAAGAGATCGCTGGCGACCGCCTGGCCGGTCAGCCCGGTGAACAGCGCGGGCCCGACAAACCGGGCACCCGCGGCGGTGAGCACCACCCGCACCGCCGCGCCGCGCCGCATCAGCTCCCGCGCCACGATGGCGGCCTTGTACGCAGCCACACTCCCGCCGACGCCCAGGACGATCCGCCGACCCTCAAGCGCGCCGACCGCCGTCCGCGCCATGCCCCTCGGCCTCCGTATCGGGCGGCGCCGCCCGACCGGCAGCGACACCCGGTCGCCTGCGTGGCTACTTGATCCCGTCGCGCGTGCGTTCGAAGATCAGCTTACCCTGAGACAATTCCTCCAGGGCGACCGTCACCGGTTTCTCGGACATCGAATCCACGCGCCGCTTGCTGCCGTCGAGCAACTGCCGGGCGCGCTTGGCCGCCACACTCACCAGCGTGTACTTGCTCTGTAGGTACGCTGAGTCGATGTCTTCAACCCATTCGTCGCCGTCGGCCCACTCAGCGGGCGCCTCGATATCGCCTTCCGGCCGCCTCTCGCTATCGCCGGGTTCCCCGGACTTCTCTGATGCGGGACGTATTGGCGCTTCGGCCTCGTTCGCCATCGGCTCCCCCTCCCTGTGCGGGCGCCCGCAGCGCCCCGCTCACTGGTCCGTCTCCCCGTCCTCGATCTCCGGCGGCAAATCGTGCGCCGGATCGTGCAGCACCTCGCGATTGTCCAAGCGGTGCGCCACGGTCTCCGGTTGCACCGCTGAAAGGATCACGTGTTCCGAATCGGTAAAGATGACCGCTCGGGTCCTCCTGCCGTATGTGGCGTCAATCAGCACACCCTGATCCCGCGCCTCGCTGATCATACGTTTGATCGGCGCCGACTCCGGACTGACAATGGCCACAATGCGATTGGCGGAGACGATGTTGCCGAACCCGACGTTGATCAGGCGGATGTCCACCCCGGCCACCCCCGTCCGTCACGCTCGGATCCCGATCCGACCTCATTCGATGTTCTGCACCTGCTCACGCATCTGCTCCACGGCCACCCTGGCGGTGACGGCCTCGGCCGCGATCACCGGATCGAAGGCCTTCGCGGAAATGGTCCCCCACTCACGCTGCATCTCCTGCGCCAAAAACTCCAGCCGCCGTCCGACCGGTCCCACTGCGGGCAGGCAGGCTGCCGCTTGGCCAAGGTGGCTCCGCAACCGCACCAATTCCTCCGAGATGTCCGCGCGCTCAAGCGCCGGCATGACGTCGAAACGGGATTCGCCCTGAACTGCCCCGCCCACCAGCGCCTCAAGCCTGGATTGCACACGCACCACCTGTTCGGCCGCGGCGAGCGGCGCACGATCCTCCACGCGCTGCAAGCATGCGGCAACGACGTCAAGGCTCCGTTGCAACGCGTCGGCGAGCACCTCCCCCTCCTGCGTCCGCATCGCCTCCAGCGCACCAAGAGCCGCAGAGACGGCCGCGTCGATGGCCTGCCATTGCCTGTCGGCGTCCACCGGCCGTTCATACACGTCGAGGACGCCGGGTAGCCCGAAAATAAAACGTGCGTCCACCTGAAAAGGAATTGCAAGGTGGTCCGCCAGATCCTGCAACAATTTATGGTACCGGGCGGCCAACTCGGTGTCAACGCGCACGCCGCGCCCCCGCTCCGGACCGGTCGGGGCGATGACACTCACCTCGACCCGGCCCCGACCCACTTGGGAACGGACCCGGCGCCGGACGCGAGATTCCAATTCCGCAAGTTCCCGCGGCAGGTGGACGACCACATCCAGATAGCGATGATTCACGGACCGCACCTCTGCCAGAAACATTCCGCCACCGGCTTCCCCGGTGCCCCGGCCGAATCCGGTCATACTCCGCACGGCCATGCCCCCCGAGGCCGCGACCAAAGGGCGCGCGGCCGGACCAGGGACAGTTCCCGCCGCAGACCCCGTCTCCCTGTGCCCCAGCTTTTTTCAGCCACCGCCGGCCGGCCGCGCGGTATCCGCGGATTCGTCGTGGCGCTGTGCGCGCAAGGTGCGTGTGATGTATCCCCCGACCCGGCCGGACTCGGCCGCGGAGAGTCCACCCCAACCCACGGCCTGCACCTTCTCCCAAAGTCCGAGAGAGCGCGCGCCCTCCACTTTCAGGCGATACATGGGTGTGTCCTGTTCCTCCGCCTCACGCTGCCGGCGCTGGCGGGCACGACCGCTCTCCCGCTGCGGCGTCCTTTCGGGATCCGGCGCGGAGCAGCCGTGGGCTCCGGCACCTGCGGCGGAGTCCGGCGCACCTACGCCAAATTCCCCTTCCCCCGGCTGCGGCGTACCCGCCTCCTCAGCGGCGTCCCCCCTTGTGGCGGATCTGGCCCCCTGTGGGAATTCCTCCTCCAAGCCCGGCACCCCCTTCCAAGAGTGCCTAAGATGCCCCGTGTCGGTCGGGGCCATCCCCCTGCTTCTCCCACTCGGCGCGGCATCCTTGGGCGCAGATGCGGAGCGCCGGACACTCCACACAGCGCGGCTCGGTCGGTCGGCACCAGTGCTTACCCACCGCAACCAGCAGGGCGTGGAATTCCCCGAACCAGGCCGCGTCCCCCCGGCCGTCGAGGGCCTGCATCAGCCATTGCCGGGCGGATGCGTAGGACGCCTGCTGTGCCTGGGGCAGGATGCCCACTCGACCAAGGACGCGTCGCGCATAGGCGTCGGCCACCATCACCGGCTTGCCGAGCGCGTAACAGACGATGGCGTCAGCAGTCTCCGGGCCCACGCCATACACCCCGAGGAGTTCCGCACGCGCCTCGGCGGCCGGCAGCGCAGCCAGGGCCGGCACACCCCCGACCGCAGTGATGTGGCGGGCCAGGGCGACCAACTTCCGCGCCTTGACGTTGAAATAGCCGGCAGACCGAACGAGCGGCGCGAGCTGCGAGGCATCGCAGACGGCCAGGGCGTCGAGGCGCAGCAGACCGGCTCGCCGCAACTCCATGATCGCGCGGCAGGCATTGTGCCAGGCGACGGCCTGGGTCAGCACCGCGCCGACGATCATCTCCTCGGCGGTCTCCGCCGGCCACCAGCCCTGGGGCCCCAGGCGATCGAGCAACAGGGCGTACAGGGCCTCGACCTCAGGCATAGCGCAACACGACGAGCCGTCCCGCCTGCAGGCGGACGTGCACGCGCCGGTAACGGGCGTAGGGTCCGGCTCTGAGCGCGTCGCCGATAAAGCGGAGGTCCGTCTCCAGCACATCTCGCCCCGTCAGGGTGTGGACAGGCAGCCATCCCGCACCACCCGGCAATGATCCGGAAGTGGGCAGCCCACAAAGAAATACTGCCAGCACCCAGTGCAGGGGATGGTTCTCGCAACGCGCGGCGTCCGCCGCATCCACCATGGTCAGCTCCACCAGCAGGCGAAGTCCGCCGACCTCGGGAGTAACATGGAGGGGCCCGGCCACCGCTCGACGGCACGCGTCCGCCAACCCCTCTCCGGACCTCGGCTCAGCCGAGGGCAACCGTCGCAGCCCGCTGCACGGGGCAGCGGCGGGCAAAAGGAGCACGTTGGCCCCGTCGCTACACAGGCTCAGGGCCGCGAGGCGAGGATCGCGCCGGTGGGCCGGTCCGGAGGTCTGGGGACGGTTTCCGGACTGCTCCCTCCCAGACGCGCCGCTGCCGGCCCCATCCGGAGGGAATCTCCGCGCGGGCCCGTGGACAGGATCCGTCATTCCGCCGCGCCTCCCTCCGCCCGCCGTTCCCGCTCTTCGGCCGGCCACCGTCCGGCTTCGGCCGGATTGACATGCACCAGCACCTCGCGCACTGCGGGCGCGGCGACATGGACCGCCGTCGCCACCGCCTGCGCCACGCCATGCCCGTCCCGGACGGACATCCTCCCGTCCACGCCGATCTTCAGGTCCACAAGGACGTGGGAACCCATGGTGCGTGTCCGCAGGTCGTGCACCTCCCGCACGCCCAACACGGAGAGGGCGGCCCGGCGCAGGGTCTCGTCGAGACCGCTGGTCCGCCCCTCCAACAGTTCGTGCAGATTGTCACGGGCCACCTTCGCCCCAGATCCAACCAGCAGAGCCGACACCGCCAGGGCCATGGCCGGATCGCCCCACCTCACCCCGAACCGGCCAAGCACAACCCCGACCAACGCAGCAGCCGAACTCCAGACGTCGGCCCGGCTGTCGTCGGCGCTGGCCATAAAACCCGACGAGCCCAAACTCTTGGCTGCATGTAGGTTCAGGCGATAGAAGAGTTCCTTGATGCCGATACCGAACACGGCGATCCCGAGCGCCGGCAGGGCCGGGGTACCGGGCGCTCCGCGCAGCAGGCGGCCGATGGCGTCTGACGCCACGGTCATGCCTGCCGCGAGCAGGATGACTCCGACCGCGAACGCCGCGACCGACTCGGCCTTCTCATGGCCGTATGGGTGCTCCTCGTCCGGGGGTTCGGCCGCGACGCGGCGACCGTAGAGAACCGCTCCCGATCCGGCCGCATCGCTGAGGGAATGCACACCGTCAGCCAGCACGGCCTGACTCCGGAAGACGATGCCTCCGACGATCTTGAGCACCGCCAAGCCGAGGTTGACGATCAGGGTCCACCAGGCGAGGCGCCAGCCCGTCACGGGACCGCCCCCTGCGCGCGCCATCGCCTCGATGCCTCCCGCAACAGAACCGGGCACAGCATATCCTACCGCCGCCGGCCCCCAGCCCGCATCCCGCCCGCGCCGCGACAGGCGAGCGCTGCCAGGGCCGCGGAGTTTCGCCCTGCAGGGACCGTCTCGCGCAACGCAGTTCCGTTGTCTGGAATCTGTGGGATGCGCTGCAATAAATGGCGTGTTGTGTAGGCGTGGCCTTCGGCGTGGCGGCCTGTGGTCCGTCACGCCCCACGCCGGGCCATGACACCTGCGCCAAACGCGGCGTACGGTGTGGACAGGTCGAAGACGGGTGCCGGCCGGCGTCTCTCCGGCGCCTCCGGCGGGTTCCAACCGTCTCCAGGTGCGGCGCGCCGGAACGGCGGTCAGAGGGCGCGGACGGAGGGGCCCGTCTGAACGGGGCCCTGTCGCCCGATGTCGGCGGGGCTTGACCCACCACGACCAAACTGAGTGGACGCGCCACCAGGTACGGCGCCCGCGCCGAGCAGCCGGCAGGGCGCACCACCACGAGCGGACCACGACATGAGGGGATGATTCCCGTGCGACGACCGACGGCATGGCGGCGGGCGGCCCTGGCCGTCACCGCGGCCGCCACAACCATGACGGCAGCGTTCATCCCGCCGGCCTCCGCCGCCGTCGCGCCGCCCCCGATAGCCTTCGGTGACAGCGGCGCGACCGTCGCGCTGCTGCAGCAGGACCTGCGCACCCTGGGCTATGCCCGTCCGGGGGATCCGCGCGGCATCTACGGTGGGCAGACGTGGGTCAACGTGGTCTTCTTTCAGCGGGATCAGGGTCTGCGACCGACAGGGAACGCCAACGCCGCCACCTGGAGCGCGCTGGAGCGCGCCCTGGCGACCCGCTCGGCGGGCCAGCAGGCCCCGCTGGCAGCGGGCGCAACGGGCGCTGCTGTAGGCGCACTGCAGACCCAGCTCGCCGCGTTGGGCTATTCCCCCGGTCCGGTGGACGGGATCTTCGGCCCCGCGACGCTGCGTGCGCTCATCGCGTTTCAGATCTCCCGCCTCCTGCCTCCGACGGGCTTTGTGGACCCGGCCACATCCACGGCCCTGACCGCCGCGGACCGGACTCTGCCGGCCAGATCCGTCAGCGTTTCCTCCGGCCCGCCTGCGGGCACCGACATCCTCGGCTATTGGGCGGTCTGGGGAAACGACCAGGCAGCGATGACCTCGCTGGCACGGCACGGCACTGACCTCGCGTGGCTTTGCCCGTTCTGGTACACGTTGCTGGGCGATGGCACGCTGCGTTCCCGCGAGAACGACCACGCGGCGGTCATCGCGGCGGCGGCAGCGTCCCACGACCCGGTCCTGGCCATGATCAACGACGGCAGCGGCGTCCAGACCCTGCTCTCCGACGCGGCGGGACGCAGGCTGGCCACGGGCGCCGTGGCGGCCATGCTGGCGGCCAATCCGGGCCTCACCGGCGTGATGATCGACTTTGAAAGCCTCCCGCCGTCGTCCGGCTCGGACCTCACGGCATTTGTGGCGGAACTGCGCGCGACTCTGCCCGCCGCCGACCTGGTGGGCGTCGCCGTGGGTCCGAAGGTCTCGGC
Source organism: Bacillota bacterium (assembly GCA_021803205.1). Taxonomy (GTDB): domain Bacteria; phylum Bacillota; class Sulfobacillia; order RBS10-35; family JAJYVN01; genus JAJZMB01. The sequence goes on from JAJZMB010000101.1 coordinate 12,808, forward strand.
GAACGAGACGGGCGAAGGACTGTACCAGTATGCCGCCCTCGGGGCGGTCGCCGACCTGGTGCAGGTCATGACGTATGACGATCACAACCCGGCCACCGCCCCCGGACCGGTGGCACCGATCGGCTGGGCGACGCGCGTGGCGGACTTCGCCGCTTCGGTCATACCTCCGAACAAGATCCTTCTGGGAGTGCCGGCGTACGGCTACGACTGGAGCGCGACCGGGGCGGCCTCGAGCATCTCCGTCGCCCAGGCGTTCGCCCTGGCGCAAAGCCACGGCATCACCCCGGTCCTGAACGCCACCTCCGCGGCGGACACCTTCACATACACCGACCGTTCGGGCACCGGGCACACGGTTTGGTTCGAGTCGCCCGCCGCCGTCGCCGCCATGCGCTCCCTGGCCATACGCCTCGGCCTGCGCGGCCTGGCCGTGTGGACACTCGGGGGCGACTCCCCCGCGTTCTGGTCCGCCCTCACCTCCGGTTGAAAACGGCTCGGACGCGGCCCCCCCTGGCAGAACCCTCGCGCCATCCCGCGCTGCGCACCACCGCCCGCCTCACCGCCGTGGCGGGGAAACCGCGCCTCGGATCCCCCGGGTGTGGTAGGCTACCGGGCGCGGCGGTCTGCGGGGGGGAGCGGCGATGGACACCACGGACGACCGGCCGCCGGGCGGGGGGCCATCGGGGATGCCGGGCACCCATCCTGCGGTCACGTCGTCTCAAAACGGCGTATACGCGCCGGAGGCAGCGTCTGGCGGCGACCCGAGGCCGGGGCTCGACGGGCGCCAGGGCCCGCGCCGGCGGCAGGGCCGCTGGCGCTTCGGCACCTCCCTGTTGGCGGCACTGGCCAAGATTAAGGTGCTGCTGGTCGCAGGGAGCGTACTGCTTTCCCTGGCCGCGTACGGCCTGGCGTTCGGCTGGCGCTTCGGGGCCCTGTTCCTGCTCATTCTGGCCGCGCATGAGACGGGGCACTCCCTGGCGATCCGGCGCCGCGGGCTTCCGGCATCGCCACCGATCTTCATCCCCTTTCTTGGCGCGTTGATCAATCTGAGGCGCAGGCCGCAAAACGCCGCCGAAGAGGCATACATCGCCGCGGCCGGCCCGCTGTTCGGTCTGGGTGCCTCCTACGCACTGCTCGTGGCGGGTCTACTCCTCCACGCACCGGTGCTGATGGCCGCGGCGGGTTTCGGCATGCTCATCCATATCTTCAACCTCCTGCCCGTTACACCGCTCGACGGCGGGCGCACCGTCGCCTTTCTGCGTTGGTGGGCATGGATTCCAGGCTTCTGCGCCCTCCTGATCGTCCTCTTCTACGACCCGACCACGCATCGCCTGGCGATCTCCGATCCCCTGGCCCCCCTGATCCTGGCCTTCATCGTCTGGAACGCCGCCGCCGAAGCGCGGCGCAGGCCCCCGTCCGGTTACGACGCCATCGGCATCCGGGCCAAGTGGCTCTATGCCGGGACGTGGCTCGGTCTGCTCGTGCTGGCTGGGCTGGGCTATGTGCTTGTGCCACGACCGGGACTCCTCTGATCGTTCCTCCGCGGCTCGTGCACCGTGTGACGCATCGTCGTTTCGCCAGCGGAGCACCGGCGGTGTTTTGGGCCAAAAACCCACACCGGGCCTCTGTGCGTGTCCCAAGAGGCGGCATGCCGGGTCCGGTCAATGACACCCTACGCCAGCGAGGCGGGGGGGGAAGCCGTCCGAACGCGCAGAACCACCCGACCAGGGGTCCGGGCGCAACGACGGATACCTGGCGCGGCATCCCCAAGGGGGGGTGGCCTCGTGCTCGGTACGCTCCTGCTCTCGGCTATCGCCGCGGGCACGGGTCTGGCCCTCGGCGGTGTGCTGCGCGGCGCGCCGCGGCCGCGCATGGCCATCGCCCGCTGGGTGCGCCGCACCGCGGCGGCAATCGCCAGCGTGGTCGCGGTCGCGTTTGCCGCAGGCGTCATCGGTTTGCTCTCCCGGAGCGGGCCTGTGCCGGTTGCCGTTCCGACCATCGTCGTCTTCGCTCTGGCGCTGCTCGGTGCGGCGCTGCTGCTCTGGCGCGGCCCGTCCACGCACCTGGGGGTGGCGGGACACTGGCTCGGAGCCCTGTGGTGGATGCTCTCGGCGTTACGCACGGGCAACCCCGTACTGCACCTCATGTTCGCTCCCGTCGCGGTATTGGGACTGCTGGCCGCGGGCCTCGAATCGGTTGGCACGCCCGAGCCGGAGGCCCCCGCCCCACAAACGCGCCATCCCCGCCGGTTGTGAAGGCGACGGAGATTGCGGGGGCTGGTCCCTTTGCGGCAGCTGGCCGGCGCACGGGGCCCCCCGGCGGCGGTTGGGGCGGCCGTGTCTCGCTCGCGGGCGGTCCCCCGGCAGGTCGACGCCCCGCACGGGCCCGCCCCGGTGCGGCAATCCGGCGACCGTGCAGGACATAGCAACGCAGCGGCGCAATCCCAGACTGGGAACCCCCTGTCGATCCTTGGCGTCCGAGCAATGGTCGCCGCGGGCCGCCGACGGTCCACGACCGGGCTGCCGCGGCGGATCCGGCGAGATGGACCGTGGCCGAACCCGCTGGGGAAGTGTGGGCCGGATGGGGCGGATCCACCCATGCCCGGCCGAGGCACGGGACGCCGGCAGCGGAGGGAGATGCGACAGATGAACGAAGACCTGCCCTCCTGGCTGGACGGTGGGTCGGAGCATGGCGTTGCGCAGCCGCCCCAGGCGGCGGAGCAACGCGCGCCCGCCTCCGTGGAGTGGACTCGCCGCGCCAGCGGAGCCGCAGGCGGAGAGGGAAGACCCAACCGCGCCCGAAACCGGAACTCCGTGCGTCCCCGGAACCGGGGCGCGGCAAGGCGCCGCCGGATCGCAACCCTCGGACTCCTCGGCCTCGTCGCCGCGGGGGGGCTTGTGGCCATCATTCATGCGGCTGGTGGCGGTCCTGCCGCCACAACGCCGGGATCCCCGCGCGGCGCCGGCCAGGGGGCGCTTCCCGCGGTGCGCTACGGACCGGCGTCGCCGCCCCCCGCATGGCCCGGACCGTTGCCCTATCCTGTGCTCATTGCGGATCAGGGAAACCACCGCCTGCTTTTGGTCTCCCCAACCAAGAAGGTGCTCTGGCAGTATCCCCCGTCTGGCCCGAAGGCCCCCGCGGCAGTCGGCGCCGCCCCCGCCGAATTCGTGAGCTTTGCCCCGGATGGAGGATCGGTCATCGCAACCGGGGAACACGAGTCGGTCCTGGAACGGATCGACTTCTACACCCGCACAGTGCTCTGGCACTTCGGCCAAGTGGGACACGCGGGAGGCGGTTCCAGCCGACTCGACCGCCCGACCGCGGGATACCTGCTGAAGAACGGTAACGTCCTGGTCGCCGATGTGGGCAATTGTCGTGAGCTATTGATCAATCCCGCGGGTAGAGTCGCCGCCGTCTGGGGACAACCGCAGTCTGGCTTCTGCCAGACGGACACGGCGCGACGACTGTTCGGCTACCCGAACGGGGATCAACCGCAGGCCAACGGCGACATACTGATGACCTTCGGCAGCGGTGACCGCATCGCCTTGCTCTCATCCCAGGGAGCCGTAATCTGGGACAAGCCCGCTCCCACCCTCTACGGCGGGGTGGCCTCGGATGCCCAGATGGCGGCGGGCGGCGACGTGCTGATCACGGGCTACGGACATCCGGGCGCGGTGGTTCTGTGGAACCCGCAGACCGGGGCCGTCCTCTGGCAGTACCACGTGACATCCGGTCCCGGTGCTTTGGCGGACCCCACGCTCGCCCTGCCTCTCCCCGGAGGCAATGTCCTGGTGACCGACAGCGGGAACAACCGTGTGGTGGTCATTGACCCACAGACCGGCGCGATCGTGTGGTCGTATACCGGGTCCTCGCCCGGTGCCACGCTCCAGGACCCGTCCGCAGCGGTCCTGGACCTGTGGCGCAATTGGCAGACCGTCGAAAAACCTTAGCAGAGGCAACCCGGTGCGGTGTATGCGCCCGCGACTCATCCCAACCAGGCCGCCGCCCCACGCCCACAGGGGGTGAGGCGGTGGGCGTGGAGGCACAGGAGCGCCTCCACGCCCACCGCCTCGGAAGCCGTACCGGAAGCCATCGCAGCCGGGTGTCCGCTCGACCGGCCGTCCCGTCAGAGAGCCGATCTGCGGCGGCAACGCGCCATCCAGGCGGGTGTCGCATGGCCGGCCGCTAGCACCACGGCCATGGAGGCCGCATGGACCGTGTTCAACATTCCGCCGTCACGGCCCGATACAGCTGAGGGACGTCCACGGTGCGCACCCGCTCCCGAGAGCGCCTGATAGAGATCGTGCGGCAGGTGAACGCTTGTGCTGAGAGACGCCATGTACCGGCAGCGTCTCCTGAACGGCGAAGGCGCGAGGGTCGTGATCATCCCCGCGGCGGGGAACGCGCCAGAAGCGGCCTCTGGGCGATGGCACGTCGAGGGGGAACGCTGCTTCGCCCTGTTGGAGTCCCCCTGCACCCTGCCCGAGGGGATCGCCAACCTCCGCGTTGACCTGGGTGCCGGCATATTCCGCTTCACCGCTTGGCTCCGGCCATGCGGCGGACAGCGGTGCGAGGTATGGATGCACCGGATCATCGACGTGGAGGAGAATCGCCGTGCGACTCGAGTGGCCGTGATCTTACCGGCCATGATCGGCCAAACAGACGACAGCCTCAACATACCCGTGACCGTGCGGAACATCAGCGCGCGGGGGCTGGCCTTCGAGACCACGAGCGAACCGGCCCAAGGCGCGTCCT
>JAJZMB010000148.1 GCA_021803205.1 Bacillota bacterium
CGGCTCCAGCACGGCTTTGGGGGACTGCCGCGCCGTCCTGGACCGTGCCCACAGAGGCTCGCCGGCAAGGGTGACATCGGGACACGTATCTCAACCGACTTGGGGCCAATTGCCTTGAGCGCGTCCAAGATGGGCCGCGAGATCGCCCTGGACCTGCTGCGCTGGCGGGTCGACGAGCCGCTGCGCCTCGCCGTGGACGCGCGGCGTTGGGATCTGTTGGTGTAGGCGCGCGGCTGTACGGCCGCTGCCGGTCACGTCAGGCGTTTTCCCCGGCCAGTGTCTGCACCGCGGTCACCAGCCGGTCCACCTCTGCCTCCTCCAGGAAGAACCCAAGGGACGACCGTACTGCATTCCAGCCCGGGATCGAGCGCACCGCAAACCCCTTGTCCCCGAGGCGCGCGGCGACCTGCTCGCCGGTGTGCCCCACGATGCGGAAACTGACCAGCCCCGCATGCTGCGGCGGCGTGAGTAGTTCCACGCCCCGCACTCCCAGCAGGGCAGTCCGCGCCCGTTCCGCCAGGTCATACGTGCGTGCCCAGATGGCCTCCCAGCCGATCCCCCGCAGCCAGCGCAGCGAGGCGGTCCAACCGGCCAGCGCCGGCCCGAACGTCGTTCCCACCTCCAGCCGCCGCGCCCCAGGTGCAGGGAGGTAGTATCCTTCCGTATCCATCCGCGTTGCCCCGTAATACCCGACCGCGCCCGGCTGCAGCCGTTCCTCCCAACCGGGTGCGACCCAGAGTGCGCCTGTTCCCTCCGGTCCGCACAACCACTTCTGCCCCGAGACCGTGTAGAAATCCGCGCCCAGGTCGGCGGGCCGCACCGCCAATGCGCCGGCGCCCTGGGCCCCGTCCACCACCATGGCGGCCCCTGTCGCGTGCACCGCCTCGGCGATGGCTCGCAGCGGCAACTCCGCCCCGGTGGCATACGATATGTGCGACAGGAAGACGGCGCGCGCGCGCCCGTCTCGCAATTGAGCCGCGACAAGCGCCGCGGCCAGCTCCGGATCCACCGCCGCCGGCTCCCCCTCGGATGCGCCCGGCGTCGGCTGCTCCCCCCGGCCGCCACAGGCCGCTGCCAGGCGGACCACGCGCACCTCCACTCCGCGGAGGCGCAGCGCTCCCGCGACCAGTTGCACCGCCGCGTGTTCGAGGTCGGTGATCACCACGACATCCCCCGGCTGCCAGCGCAACCCCAACGCCGCTGCGTTCAGGCCGTCCGTGCTGTGGTGCATCAGCGCCAGGCGGTCCGGCTCCGTCGCTAACAGGCGGGCCAATTCGGCGCGCGTCGCGCTGGCCGTCGCGTGCGCTTCCTCGAAGGCAGTGTGGCCGATGCGTCCGCGGGCGACCTGCCCGGCGAACGCGTCCTGCAGGGCGTCGGCAGCCGGCTCCGGCAGCGGTCCCGCAGTGCCCGTATTCATGTATGCAGCATGGACGAGGGCTGGCAGTGCCTCCCGGATCGCGCGCAGGCGCTGCGGGGCGATGGTGGTCGACATCGGGCCGTCCCCCCCTGTGGGGTGGCATTCAGGGCGGATAATAAGTTATCGATTCCACGCGCTGTGTCCTGGTGCCTCTACCCGAGAGACCTTTACCGCTACGCGGGCGGGTGCTGGCACGCTCTACTCGGCATCCGGCGCCCGACGAGTGTGGGCAGGGCGTCGCGCGCCCGGCCAGGGTCCGCCTGGCGGGGCCCTGATTCCCCGTCCGCCGCTCCGCGCGTTGTCGAGGGCGGCATTCCGTCTGCCACGGTACAAGACGGCGGCGCAGGGAACCGCTGTGGTCGGCTTGGCCTGACTAATACTGACCTACTGACCAATATTGACTTTTGGGCTGGAACTGCCTATGATGCCCTCGGTAGGCAACGACCGGCAGGGCGGACGGTGATACGGGCGCAGAACCCGGTGCCGCTGCCCCCAGGTTAAGGAGGGGTGGGCAACAATGCCACGACGGATGGCCTGTGCAGCGGTGGATCTGCGCCGTGTGGTCGCCTCGGTTCGCGCGTGCCGCATGGCGCTCCGGCCCCCACGAGGGCGCGTGTAGCCGCTGCCGCGCCGATTCACTTGTTTGAAAAACTTAGTTTCATGCAGCGAACAGTAATGTGGAGGTGTTTTTGCCGTGTCTCTTGTTCGTTGGGATCCTCTGCGTGAGATGAGCGAGTTGCAGCGGTCGATCAATCAGCTGTTCGACTTCCGTCCGGGCGGGGAGACCCGTGCCGCCGGGTTTCCGGTGGACGTCTATGAGACCGCGACGGAAGTCGTGGTGCGAGCCGATCTGCCAGGCGTCCGATCGGAAGACATCCATATTCAGCATCACGACGGCCAGATATACATCCGCGCGACGCGGAGGGCCGAGGTTCCCGAGGGTGCCTCCTGGCTTGTCCACCAGACGCCCGACGGCGAGTTCCTGCGGGCCTTCAACGTGGGTGTGCCGATTGACCTTGACGGCGTGCACGCCGACTATGACGCTGGCGTGCTCGATGTGCGCCTGCCAAAGTCCAAGCATGCGCGGCCCAGAGAGATCCCGGTTCGGACCGGGGCCGGGCGCATGGAGCGGCCGGGGCCGGTCGCTCCGGAGGGGGAGCCGGAAGCGACTCCCTGATGCGGCGATGCTGGGGTCCCGGCGGCGGTCCTTTCCCGTCGGGAGTGCCCGGGCGGTGAGGACCGCGGTCAGACGGACATGCTGAAGGTGGGCGGGATTCGGAGGCGGAGACCGGCGCCGAGGAGGCCGCCGTAGGCGCGGGCCTCCGCCTCCGAATCCCAGGACCCGGGGAGCCACGGAGGCACCGGCCTTGTCCCAGAGTCCGCCATGCCGGGTTGGGAGCATACGGCATGAAACCGGGGCGGTGTCCGGATCCTGGGGCGTTGCAGTGCGACGGACAGTAGGCGCTGGCGCGACGGGACGCCATTATTGTCGGATCGTTCTTGCGGACTGCGGAGACGGGATCAGGCGGGGAGGGCGCGGCCATGAACCTGCAAAGGTACACGGAGAATGCGCAGCAGGCGCTCTTGTCGGCGCAGCGGTTGGCAGAGGAGCGGGGTAACCCGGAACTGTTGCCGGAACACCTGCTCGCCGCCCTGCTGCAGGACGACGAGGGGGTGCCGGTAGTCGTCTTGCGGCAGATGGAGGTCACGCCCGCCCTGCTCCGCGGGCGTGTGGCGAAGGCGCTCGACGGTCTACCGCGGCAGTCGGGTGGGGCGGCGCGCACGGGGCTTGCCCCGCGCACCATTCGCGTCCTGGAGGCGGCCGAAGCCGAAACAAAGAGGATGCACGACGAGTTCGTCTCAACGGAGCATCTTCTCCTGGCACTGTCCGGCGGACAGGATGCGGGGGAGGCCGCGCAGCTACTGGAATCCGCTGGCGCTGGGCGCGACCGGATGCTGGCCGCCCTGGAAAAGGTCCGCGGCGGGCAGCGGGTCACGAGCGCCACCCCGGAGGCGACCTACCAGGCCCTGGAGAAGTATGGGCGAGACCTCACAGATTTGGCGCGGCGCGGCCGCCTCGACCCGGTGATCGGGCGGGATGAAGAGATCCGCCGTTGCATCGAAGTTCTTTCGCGCCGCACGAAGAACAATCCCGTGCTGATCGGCGAGCCCGGTGTCGGAAAGACGGCGATCGTCGAGGGCCTGGCACAACGCATCGTTCGCGGTGACGTACCCGAGGGTTTGAAGGACAAACGTATCGTCGCCCTCGACATGGGCTCGCTTGTGGCTGGCGCCAAGTTTCGTGGGGAATTCGAGGAGCGCCTCAAGGCGGTCCTGAAGGAAATCGAACGTGCCGAGGGCCGGGTTGTGCTCTTCATCGATGAACTGCATACCGTCGTCGGTGCCGGCGCCGCCGAAGGTGCCATGGACGCCTCCAACATGCTGAAACCGATGCTGGCGCGTGGAGAACTGCACATGTTGGGTGCGACTACTCTCGACGAATACCGCAAACACATCGAGAAGGACGCCGCCTTAGAGCGACGTTTCCAGCCGGTGCTGGTCGGAGAGCCGAACGTGGAGGACACCATCAGCATCCTGCGCGGCCTGCGGGAGCGTTACGAACTGCATCATGCCGTACGCATCAAGGACTCCGCGCTCGTCGCGGCCGCCACGCTCAGTCAGCGCTATATCTCCGACCGCTTCCTGCCGGACAAGGCCATCGACCTCGTCGACGAGGCGGCGGCACGATTGCGCACTGAGATCGATTCGGTGCCGGCGGCTCTGGATGCCGTCGGGCGGCGAATCACCCAGATGGAGATCGAGCGGCAGGCACTGCAGAAGGAGAGCGACCCTGCTTCACATGAGCGCCTACGCCGCCTGGAGGACGAACTCGCTGCCGCACGTGCCGAGGCCGGCGACCTCTCCGCGCAGTGGGAGCGTGAGAAGCAGGCCCTGGCCCGGACCGCGGAACTGAAGGTCCAGATCGAGCAGTTGCGCCAAGAGGCTGAACAGGCCGAACGCGCACTCGATTACGGCAAGGCCGCCGAACTGCGCCACGGACGGTTGCCGGAACTGGAGCGGCGACTGCACGAGGCTGAGGCGGCCGCGGGAGCGCGGGAGGCGACGAGTGCCGCTCCTGGCGGCGCGTCCCGCCGCCCGCGTCTGCTCAAGGACTCTATCGACGAAGAGGATATCGCCGCGGTGGTCGCCCGTTGGACCGGCATCCCTGTCAGCCGGCTTCTGGAGGGCGAAGTCCAAAAGCTCCTCCGAATGGAGGAGCAGTTGCAGCGGCGCGTCGTCGGTCAGGACGAGGCCGTTACTGCTGTGTCGGAGGCGGTACGGCGCGCGCGGGCCGGTCTGCAGGACCCGTCTCGGCCTCTCGGCAGCTTCATCTTCCTCGGGCCCACCGGCGTTGGCAAGACCGAACTCGCGCGGGCGCTGGCTGAGTTCCTCTTCGACGATGAGCGGGCCATGGTGCGCCTGGACATGTCCGAGTACATGGAGAAGCACGCGGTGGCACGGCTGATCGGTGCCCCGCCCGGTTACGTGGGCTACGAGGAGGGAGGTCAACTCACCGAGGCCGTGCGGCGCCGGCCATACTCGGTCGTGCTCTTCGACGAGATCGAGAAGGCCCATCCCGATGCCTTCAATGTGCTGTTGCAAGTGCTGGACGACGGGCGCCTGACCGACGGCAGGGGGCGCACCGTGGACTTTCGGAACACTGTGCTGATCATGACCAGCAACCTCGGCAGCCAGTGGATCGCGGAGTGGCGGGGCACCGCCGGTGCATCCGGCGGAGGCGAAGCGGAGATGCGGACCCGGGTCATGGAGGCGGTGCGCGCGCACTTCCGCCCGGAGTTCCTCAATCGCGTCGACGAAATCCTCATCTTCCATGCGCTCGGTGCCGAGCAACTGCGGCGCATCGTCGGCATCCAGGTGCAGCGCGCGCAGCACCTGCTCCGCGACCGCGGGCTGGACTTGCAACTGATGCCTTCCGGCGAGGAACTCCTGGCCCGCGCCGGTTATGACACCGCCTATGGGGCGCGGCCGCTCAAGCGGGCCCTGCAGCAACTGGTGCTCAACCCACTGGCGATACGCGTCCTGGCGGGGGACTTCCGCGAAGGCGACCGCATCCTGGCGGATGCTGCGGACGGTGCCATTGTTTTCCGCAAGGACGCGGAAGAGATCGCATCCCGGGACGGAACCACGCGGGCGCCTGTGACTCCGGGGTGATGGTGCCGCGGCGTGCGTGGCACCATCACCCCGGTCCCTCGGTATCCCAGGTTGGGCGGCCCGAGCCGTTCCAGGAGCAGGTGCGGGAGAGCAGGAAGTGCAGAGACGGCGGAAGCCTGGGTAAGTGCGCCCGGCGCGCACTCCACTGCCACGCCGTTGACCGGATGGCCTCCTGCGGCCCAGGTCGAGGCGGCGAACGTCTCCCGTGACTTGGACGGAGGGATTGGCTGCCGGACCCGACCGATCAGGCTTCGTGGCCATGATGCGCCCACCGGCTCGCCCACCGGCTTCCAGTAGCCAAAGGTACTGGCGGATGGCCAACGTGTGCACGCAGAGCGCCCCGGGCCTGTCTTCCGGCGGGCCCGGGGCTGGGTGCGCCTGACAATACCCCGCGCTTACCGCTTCTCCGTGAATCGTTGGATTCCGGACGGTACGCCCGGTGGGGGGGCAGGGCAGCGCGGCGCCCCTCCTGCCATCCCGGGCCTCACTTGGCGTAAACGGTGCCGTCGATGATGGTCGTTACTGTGCGGTTGTAGATCCAGGAACTGGTGACGCCCTGGCCGGGATCGTAGAAGTAGAGGGCTCCGCCGGTCGGATCCTGGCCCGCGGCCGCGGCCCGAGCGGCCCGCAACGAGGCGGCGGTCGGAGATACCAGATAGAAGTATCCGTTGGAGATCGGGGTGAACTGATACGGGGCGAAGAGCACCGCATGCACGGTGCTGCCGAAACCCCCGTTCCTCAGGCGATTGACGACCACCGCCGCGATGCCCAGTTGGTCCTCATAGGACCGGTTGCCCTCCTCGGCGATGGCCATTCGGGCGATCAGATCCAGCGATCCCTGGCTGATGGCGCCCACCGGACCGGAGGCCACGGGGCCAGTAAGGAGACCGCTGCCGGACGCACCCCGGATGTACGCGGCACTCGTCGAGCTGGCACGGCCGGCAGGGATGATCAGGTGCAGCCCCGGGTACAGGTTCCACCAGGGGTGCGTCGGGTTGGCGGCCTCCAGCGCGGCGATGCTCACGCCGAACCGGTGGGAGAGTGACCAGTAGGTGTCGTCCTGTTGGACCGTGTAGGATGCCGCGGCCCAAGCGGGGGCCGTGGCGGTCGCCAGGACGCCCGTTGCACAGGCGGCGGCGATGGCCAGGGACCGGATTCGGATTCCGAGACGCATGGGGCACTCTCCTTTCGTGCGCCGCCGAGGTGAGTTGCCGGGTTCGGGCCGCCGTGCGGGACCGAGGACGGCGGAAAGGAGCCCCCTACCGGCCGGTGCCGGCCGGATTCACCCCAAATGGGTCCGTCCCCCGGTGCCGGCCTGGTCGGCCGACATTAGGCGCTGTTGCGCGGCCACCATAGCCGTGCCACAGCGGGCCTGTCCCGGGGCCCGGACCCGGAGACCGGTCGCGGTGCACGCCGGCTGCCCGTCAAGTCCCCGGGCGCTCTCCGGAGAGCTAGCGGGCTGTACGCTTCCAGAAGGTGCCGGGACCAGAGGTGGCGGGCGCCGGTGCCCCAGAGCGGGCGTCAACGGGGACGCACAGGTGTCGTCTCTTGGGGCCCAAGGCTTGGTTGGGCACCCACTCCCTGGCGTACCCAGGGTTGATCACATGTACGCGTGTCTCGGCGGGTGGAAGCGGCAACGCAGACCTCCCAGCACTTTCCGGAAGGTTGGAGGAGTGGGAAGCCCCGCAAGGGGGCGGTGAGAGGTGGAATCCGGCTGTGGCCGCTGACGGGCCACGGAACGGGGATGCCCTGCCGCCGGATGGGACGGGGGTGCGTTCGCGTCCCACCCTCTCCGTATGTTACGAACCCGGAACGCTCCCGCAGCCGCTGCGGCGCATGCACCAGGCGCGTGGTATGTTGCCTTTGATACTGAGCCGGAGACGGGGACCCGAACCAGCAAGCGAAACAGAGGGGAGGCGGCGGTGGTGGCGGCGGTCTCCCGATTGCCCGGTTATGTGGCCGAAGCACATGAGTTGCGCGAGTTTCTGGAGGCCGGCCTGCACGCGGACCCCCCGCCGACTGGGCTCGCCGAGGAGTGTTTCTCACTGTCGGCACAGGAATTTCTGGAGGCGGTGGCGGTCGATCTTGCCGCCGATCACTGGACAGCCGCGGTCATCGGCCCGGCGGCGGGTATCGAGGCGATTCCTGCCGAACTCGGCCGCAACGCAGTGTACGAAGTCCTAGCCGCCACCGCTGCCTGTGTCGCCCACGAGCGCAACGGCGAAATCGTGATCGACGGGGACGAGGCCGAGGAGGCCGCCCGCCGCGTCTCCGACTTCGCCGCCGCCTCCGGTTTTGGAACCCTTGTGCGCGTTTTCTGCGCCATGGCGGCATTCGAGAACCTACAGGCTGTGGAGTTTCACAATCCCATGCCCGAGCAGATGTTGCTGACGGGTGTATCCCACCGCCCGTGGGCGGCCTATCCGCTGCATGATGATCTGCTGATGGCCGTCGCTGGGGGTATGGTGCGCATCGAGCTGGGCTCCGGCCGCGAACGCCAGGTATGGATCACCCCGCATGGACGGGCGGTGCTCGCCGAACTGCGCGCCCGTCTGGACGCGGCCGGTGTCCTCGCCTGGCGCCGCAGGCAACTCGCCGTCTACCACCGAAACTGGCTGGCCCTGGAACCTGGGGTGGATACGGACGCGGAACGCCGGCAGGCCTGGGAGGAAATCCTCGATGCGGCGGGCATCGGGCCCGGTGGACGCGTGCTGGTGCTTGGCCTGGCGTCTGGAGCCGACGCGTTCCTGCATGAGTTGGCTCTTCGCGTAGGTACGGGTGGCGAGGTGCTGGTCGTCGACCCGGCGGTTGCCGTCCTGCGCCGACTGTCGCCACTTGTGTCGCCCTCTGCCGCGATTCGGCTGATACCTGGGCGTTTTGAGGCGCTCCCGTTGTCCGACGGGTCCGCGGACGCATGCCTCGCGCCTCCGTTCCTGCACATCGCCGAGCATGACGGCGCCTTGGCCGAACTGCGCCGTGTGGTCAGAAGCGGCGGACGGGTTGTGCTCGGAGTGCCTCACGCCATGGACGCGGGGCATGCGCTGTTGCGTGAGTGGTTGGAGCCGCTCCTGGACCTCGCGGCCCGCCTGGAGGTCTCCACTCCCGAGGCGGGACACGGTGCGCGTCAGGCTGGGGAGGCGCTGTGCCGGCAGGGATTCCGCGATTTCCAGGTGCGGCCGCACGGGCTGCCCTGGTCCGGCGGGAGTGTGCGCGGCGCGTTGCTTCAGATTCTGCATGGCTCTGAGTTGGGGCGGCGCGTCCTGGAGCGGACGCCGTGGCGGCAGCGCCATGATCTGTTGCACCACCTGCTGTTGCGTGGGGAACAGGTCCTGTCCAGGGCGGAGAGCGGCGGGTCGGCGGTGCTGGCTGCGGGGGAACTGGTGCTGGCGACTGTGCCGTGAACATCCGCCCGCATAGGACTTCGGGCGGTATTCTGGAAGAGGCTGCGCGGAGGCGGGTAATCGTTTCGGGAGTGTAATCCCGCGCGGCGAAGAGAATGGAGGCTGCCGTGACCGGCGCGATCGCGGGCGTCGTCATCACCGGTGAGCGGCGCCTGTCGGCGATGGCTGTGGCCGAACGTCTGGGCTTGCTCGGCGTCGCCGCCGAGGTGCGCCCGCCTGCGCGTTTGGAGGGTCGCATCCCGCCGCGCCGGCCGGTCGCCATTTTGGTCGGCGGTTGGTCGGCGGGTCTGGCCGACCTCCTCCGCCGACTTCATGCGCGCGGCCACCACACCATTGTTCTCCCGCTTGGTGAAGGCGATGTGGACCGTTTGCGTGCCATGCGCAGCGGCGCGGCGGATGTGATTCCGCACGGACCCCAGCAGGTCGAGGAACTCGCGCTGAAGGTCCGCCGCCTGGCGGAACTGGCGGGGCTGTCTCCATCCGCGGGCCCCGAGGGCCTGTTCCGCATCGGGACGTACACCTTCGACCCCGTTCGCCGGCAACTCAGCGGAAAGGGCGGCGACATCGAACTCACGCCGACGGAAGCGGTGGTGCTCTACTGCCTGCTGGAGAATGCCGCGTCCGACCCTGAGCGCCGTCTGCGCGTCCCCGAGTTGATCGTCGCCTGCCGGTTGCCGGGGCTGACGCCAGCCGCCCTTCGCAAGCACGTCTTCGAACTCCGCGCCAAGCTGGAACACGTGGCCGGCCTGCAGGTCATCACCGGTGATCTGCGCATGGGTCTCGGCTGCGATCCATCCTACCTCGATCGCATCGCAAGGGATTGACGCGGGCAGTGAAGGTGTCTCATTCCCGACGGCGCGGTGGGCGAACCGGGATCCGGCATAGGAGGGAACGGCGGCAGCGCGGGCATTTCTCGCGCTGCCGCCGTTGTGTGACCCTACCTTGCGTAGATTGTGCCGTCGATGGCGGTGGTTACCGGTCGGGTGTAGATCCAGCCGTTGCTCACAGCGGGTCCCGGATCAAAGAAGTACAGGGCTCCGCCGGTCGGGTCAACCCCTGAGGCGGCCGCCTGGGCTGCTCGCAGCGACGTCGCTGTCGGTGCGACGTTCCAGAAGTAACCGTTGGCGACAGAGGTGAACTCTCCGTCCGCGAAGATGACGCTCCGCACTGTGGAGCCGAAGCCCCCGCTGTGCAGGCGATTCATCACGACCGCGTCCACACCCAGCATGTCGGTGTACGAGCGGTTGCCTTCCTCGGCGACCGCCAGCTGCGCCATCAGGCGGATATCGGCCGGACTGACGCCGCCGTTCGCGGCCGCCTGGGCGGCTCCGGCCGTCGCGGGCGAACCGTCCGGAATGTTCAGCACCAGGCCGGGGTACAGGTTGAGGGCCGGATGCTGGGGATTGGCCCCTTCCAGCTGCCCGACGCCGACGTCGACGCGTTGCGCCAGCGACCAATACGTGTCTCCCTGCGTCACCGTATAGGGTGCGGCCCACACCGGGGTGGTGGCGCCGGCGATGATGCCGATGGCGCACGTGGCCGCGGCCAACCAGGGTCGGACGGCAACTCTGCGGGGCATTCGGCATTCTCCTTTCGCGCGCCTCCGGGGTTGGTCGACGGTGCGAGTGAAGGAAACCGACCGGCAGTCGTTTAGTCGGACTCACCCCATCCAGGCCCTGCATATCCGTCCCCCGCTCCCGGCGCGTCGCCGGGCTTCGGCGCTCGCCGCGTACCATAACGGTGACGCGCCCGGTGTGTCCAAGCGCGGACCGGGTGTGAGCGGTGCAGACGGCTGCAGGGCGCACGCCGCCGCCGCCATGCCCCTGCGCAGCCCAGAACGGCATGCCGAATCCGGCAATCGCTAGTTCTACCAACCCGCGTCTCAGCCGCCCGCTGCCCCGCCTGCCGTTGCGCTTGTTCCGCGCAAAGCCTTGGCGGCCCAAGAACGAATGGTCGATGGTGGCTCCTGCGGCGCCCAGAACCCGGGCGGCGTGCCGCACGGCGATGATCGTTAGAACTTGGATTGGCTGCCCAAAGGTTCCGGTCCGTGATCGGGTATGCATCACGTCTCGAATCGCATCGCCCCACGCAGGCCGGCGAACGCCGGCGCCGGGGCGTTGCGCGCCCGCATGGTGGGCGGCCGGGCGAACGTGCCGGTTGCGCGATCGGTGCAGGCGGAAGATCCGGTGCGGGCCGTTTTCGGGGTGCCCGGTTACCCGGCATCAACGGCGTGTAAGAGATCGCGCAAGGCTGCCCGGAAAGCGCGGTCGTCCTCTGTGTGCCGGGGACGCGGCCCGCGCGTACGGATGCCGGCCCGTCGTGCCCGTGCCGACGCGTATCGCTCCTCCAAAAGCAGCGGCATCGTCGCCGCCGTGTACACGCGGCCGTCGGGGTGGATTGCGCGTGCTCCGCGACCCAGACACAGGCTGGCCAGCCCGTAGTCCTGCGTCACAACCACATCGCCCCAACGCAGCGCCGAGAAGATCGCGTGGTCGACCGCGTCCGAACCCTTGGCCACACGGATCCATGCGGCGGCATCCGCCTGTTCGTGATCCACGGTCGAAAACCAGAGGACCGGCAACGGTCCGGCCTCTTCGCGAATGATCCGCTTGACCGGACAGGCATCGGCGTCGACCAGGATGCGGGTCTGCTGCGCCGTCGAAGGATTGCCGTGCCGTGACATTGCCCCAAGACGGCTGCGGTCCCGCTCCACGGGCGGCCCAGCCGCGTCATGCGGATCCTGCGGCTGATCTCCGGCCGTCATCGGCACCCCGTCCTCCTCGCATCCGTGTCCACATGGCAGTGTATCGCCGGGCGGTTGCGACGATGCGGACAACGCCGGGCCCAGGGAGGTCGCGCGGCCCAGCGGAGGCCTCGGAGATCCCCGCCGGTTTCCGGCAGGAGCCGGTGCCTGCGCAAAGCAAACTGCATCTACAGACCACGACTGCCGCGTATGCCGTACGCGTTCCGCTGGCGGATGGCTGGGCATACCCGCGCACTCTGGCTTCCCGCGCCCGTCCGCGTGACTTCGGCATCGTCGAGGTGCCACCTCGCCGTTGCCCCAGGAGGTGCTCCATTCGTGCAGATCGCCTACACCACGTATTCCACGCGCCACTGGACGCCCGAGCAGATCGCTGAGAAGGCCGCCGCCCTCGGCTACCAGGCCATCGAACTCCGTGCGTACAACGGCGGCAACGTCCGGTCCGACCTCACGCCCGCCGATTGTGCGCAGTTGCGCCGTATCTTCTCTGCCCGCGCGCTTGCAATCTGCGTCGTTGGCACATCCTGCCGCTTCGCGACATCGGAAGCGGATGCGGATGCCAGCGTGGCCGAGACGCAACGGTACCTCGCGATCGCCGCCGCTGTCGGGGCGCCCGTGATCCGTGTCTTCGGGGGAGCGTTCGACCGGCTCAGGATCACGCCGGACGAGGCAGTGGACCGCGTCGCCGCTGCCCTATCCGAACTCGCCCCCGCCGCTGCCCGCGCGGGGGTGAAGATTGCCCTGGAGACCCACGACGGGTTCTCCGCCGGGGTTCTGGTCGGCCAGGTGTTACGGAAGGTCGACCATCCGTCCGTCGGCGCCTGTTGGGACTGGCTCCACCCCTGCCGCGTTGGCGAGACCCCCGCGCAGACGGCGGAGCACCTGAGGGGCTATGTCATCCACGCCCACACCAAGGATGCGCGCCGCAACGACCGTGGCGGCTGGGACGCCGAGTATTTCGGCCAAGGCGAACTGCCGCTGGCAGATATTCTCAAGCACATGGCCGCCCAGGGCTACGACGGTCCCCTG
This sequence comes from Bacillota bacterium, assembly GCA_021803205.1. Classification (GTDB taxonomy): domain Bacteria; phylum Bacillota; class Sulfobacillia; order RBS10-35; family JAJYVN01; genus JAJZMB01. Next base: position 12,842 of record JAJZMB010000148.1, read on the forward strand.
TCGCTGGAATGGGAGCGCGGCGGCGATCCTGAGCCCGAGAAGGCGCTCGCCCAGTATGTGCCAGCGCTCCAAGACCTGGTGCAGGCGGTCTGCTGACCGGGACTGGAGCGCCTGGCACCGGCGCAGAGGGGTGATCCGGCACGGAACTGCATGTCGCCCCGCACGTGACGTTGCGTCCGCTGTCGCGCACAGATGTTCTTGACCTGTATCGGCTGGTCACTGCATCGCGCACCCGGCTGCGGCGGTGGCTGCCATGGGTGGATACAACGGCGACTCCACGTGATACCGCCTCCTTTGTGGGTGCGGCAGAGGCGCAATCCGACGTCGGGACGGGGCTGCATCTGGCCATCCGCGACGGGGGAACGCTGGCCGGTGTGATCGGTTACCGCCGCAGCGAACCCCCCGCGAACCTGGATATCGGCTACTGGTTGGGGGACGGTTTCGAGGGCCGTGGGCTGATGACGATGGCCTGCCGTGCCCTGGTGACCCACGTGTTTGCCGCCGCCGCGGCCCATCGGGTGCAGATCCGGGCCGCCGCCGGGAACGTCCGGAGTCGCGCGGTTGCAGAGCGGCTCGGTTTCCGGTTGGAAGGGGTGCTGCGGGAGGCCGAGCACCTCCCTGACGGCTGGGTCGACCACTGCGTTTACGGCATGCTGGCCCGCGACTGGGTTCAACTGCGCGGGCTGCGCTCCGGATTCTCGTCGTCTCCGGACCCGGAGGTGCCCGGCAGGCTGTGCACGCATCAGCCCGGCCACGCCCAGGGGCGGATCGCCTCCGCCTGTGCGGATGACGCCGCCATCGACGGGGAAATGGCGGCCTACTTCGAGGCGCAGGCGCCGGAGTACGACGACTGGTACGAGCGGCGTGGCCGGTACGCCAACCCGCAAACCGACGCCGCCTGGTTCGATGAACTGGCCCGACTGCACGCGGTGGTGCGGGCCTTCAGGTTATCGTTGCCCGGTGGGGCCTCCGTGCTCGACGTCGGTTGTGGCACCGGCCGATGGACGGCGGTCCTGGCAGAGCCCACACCGTTCGCGGCGGCCGGCCTGGACCGGTCCTCGGCCATGCTGGCAGAGGCGCAGGGACGGATCGCCCGTTTGGGGCTCCGAGCCTTACTCGTTCGCGGCGATGCGCTCGACCTGCCCTTCCCCGCGGCCGCATTCGCAGCCGCCCTCTCGGGTTTTGTCTTCGAGCACCTCTCCGCTGACCATAGATCGCGGTTTTTCGCCGAATTGCGCCGGGTGGTCCGTCCGGGCGGTCGGGTCCTGATCCTGGAGGGCCGCCGCGGGGCAGGGCACACCTCCGACGTCGAGATCCAGAGCCGCCTGCTGCGCGACGGCCGCCACTTCCGGGTGCGCCAGACCCTGTTTACAGCCGCCGGGTTGTGCCAGGCTCTGTCCCCGCTCGGACCCGCGACGACCGGTGAGACCGCAAACTTCTTCGTCTGGGCGGAGGTGATCCTGTAGGGTTCAGACCGCGTCGCGGCGGGCGTGCGCCGCGGTGCGCGTGGCAGGCATCCCGATCCACCCGCCGGACCACGGCGCTTTGGGTGTCCCCGCTCCCTGGCTGTTGACACCGACATTGGTGGAGGCGGATTTCCGGCACTCATTGAGGTCCGACGCGACCCCACGCCACCCCTCGCCGACGAGGCGTGCCCACCACTCGCTGGCGCGGACAGGGTTGCGCGAGCCTGGCGCCTCTGCCAAAGCAGCGACCGTTCCTGGCAAATAGGTGAGTGAACGCGTGCATGAACCCTGACACCAACCCCCGGCGCCAGACGGGCACCGGACCGGCGGTGCCCTATGTGTGCGGAGTTGCTTCCTTACAGTTGCTTCCTTACAGTGTTCTGTGGTGTTCATGATGCATACGGGGTTCCACGGCGGACTGCGTCAGCGCGAAGAGGATGAACGTGTCGAGGTCGACCCCTTCCGCCTCGGCCCGGGCGGCCAGTGCCCTCCGCAGGGATAGGGGAAGGGGCGGAATATCCGGCATGGCTTTCCCACATGCCCCGATCACGCGCGCCGCGTCTTGTACCGGCGCCGGGAGCAACGGCGACGCTGTGCCGGATGGCCGCCGTGCCGCGCAGGACGCTCGGACGGCGGTCGCCTCAGGTCCGGAACGCTCCATCGCGGTGCGCGCGGAGACGATCTCCGCCTCCGCGCGCCGCATGGCGCCTGCGCGATTTACTCCGTGTGTTCCGGCTGTCCCAGGACCGCCATCAGTTCCATGGATGCTGACGGCCTTCGGTATTCCCGCAGCTGCCGCGGAGATCGCTTCTGCAGAGGACCGAATGCCCGTCGCCCCTGTGGCGCCGGTCGCCCAGAGGTACAGCGGGATCCCGTTGCGCAGAGCCACCCATACCGTTGCCGCCAGTGCCGCCGTCTGAACCGCCGTGTCGTCGGCGGGCCAGAACGCGGCCCACCGCAGGCTCGCCCCGCGCCGCGCTGTCCGCATGCGGACGGCTACTCCCGCGGGTTGCGCGGGATCCGCCCGCGCTCCGGCCACTGTCAGGCATAGTGGTGCGGATGGCGTATGCGGGATGGATCCCCACCGCTCACCCCACTGCGCTCCCTCTGCGGCCTCAAGGTCCGCCAGGACCCGATCCCACTCGGTTGTTCCCGCCGCCACCTCGGTGCCGGCCCGTATTCCGGAGGCGTCGAGGGAGACGAAGAGGCAGGCGCCGGACCGCCGTTCGCCCTCCGGCGGTGCGAATGCGGCCCGCAAACCGGTACGGTAGGCGGCCCCGGGACGGGGCCACTGCAGCGGAACGCGGCAGAGGACGTGTCCGGTCTTGACGGCCGTGTCGAGGTCCGGCAATGCGTCGCCCACGGCTGCGGCAACCGAGGTGATCAGCGCGCGCCACGGCCGGTCCACGCACACCCGATACGTTTCCGCATGCGCAGCGAACCACCGGCGGGTGTTGTCCTGGGCGAGGGTGGCGAAGAAGGCGAACGCAGCTGCGGGTATTCCGTCGAATTCGGGGATCTGGGGACGTCGTTGGCGGGGGGCAGTGGACAAAGGCGCACCTCCCGTGGGGTGTGGTGACGCCCATATTTTTACTTCTCCGAGGGAAGTCCTGGCAAGTTAAAGGGAGCCATGAGATGTGGCGGCGGATACTGGGAGCGGGTATACGAAGCGGACTTCCTGGAGTGCTCGTACGGCTTTCGGCCGGGGCGATCAACGTGCATGGCGCTGGCTGAACTCCGCGCGACCATCAGGGCGGAAACGACCCAATGGATCGTGGAGGCGGACATCCAGGGGTTCGTAGCAGCTGTGGCTGACCGCCACTAGTTGGGAGCAAACGTCCGTACGTCTCGCTGAGGACGTGATAGACCGACGACATGGAACTGATGTTTGGAGCGGGCGAAGCAGCCCGACGATTGGGTATTCACACCTCCACCCTCCAGCGTGGGAACGTGAGGGGAATCTGCGGGTAATCCGAACGCCGGGGGGAGACGCCGGATCCCAGAGGCGGAGGTGCAACGGCTGCTGGGAACATCGGCGGATGCGGTGTCTCGGCCGCAAGCACTGGTGGTCTAGGGCCGCGTGTCGTCGCACGAGCAGAAGGCGTGCGGTGATCTGCATCCAGGAGTTGCACCGGGACGACGTGTTGGCTGAGGCGCCGGGATGGAAGCGGCCGGTGTGGAAACACGGGGGATTGGGGTCAGCACCGGAGGGGACCCCCTCGCGGATCGGGCGGTGCGCGTCGCAGGCGGTGTCCAAGACCTCACCCCGCATCGATATGATCAGAGGGTTGGGTCCGGCGCGGTACAGCCCACCTGGTGGGGGGACATTGGAGATAGAATCAGTGCTCTCGGCAGGCTTCGTTCGTGGCACGGCCTCTCCGAGTATCGCGCAGCCGGACGTCGGCCAGTGTCTGCGTGGTCGCATCACCGCTCGCGGTGGGGCGGTCGCGGCCTGAGGCCGGGGGGGGACGCGTCTGGTCTCAGGGCGCTGATCAATGTCCGCCGCACTTTCCGTCAGCAGAGTTCGGCCCGCGATCCCCCTGGGCCCCGGCATTCCGTGTCGGCGTGGCCTGACGGAGCCCGGGCCGCCGATCCATGATCGCGCCGCTTCTCGTCCCCGTTTGCGTACCCGATCTTGTCGCTCCCGAGTGGTGTCTTCGTCCCTTCCCAATGTCCAGTCCCGCCGCAACCCAATCCCGGCCCTGCCGAGGAGGAAGACACATGCCGTCGACGCCCTCCGCCCCTCGCCGCATCCGTGCTGCGGTCCTCCGTGAACCCGGCCGCCCGCTGGCCATCGAGGAACTCGACTTGGGCGCCCCGCGGGAGGGCGAAGTCGAGGTGCGCATCGCCGCGAGCGGCGTTTGCGGTTCAGACCTCCACCAGATCCTTGGCGAGTACCGGCTGCCGCTCCCCTGCGTACCCGGCCACGAAGGCGCGGGTGTGGTGGAGCGCATCGGCCCGGGGGTGTCCGGGATAGTCCCGGGGGACCACGTCGTCCTCCTCTGGCGCAGCCCCTGCGGCCACTGCAGTTACTGCCTGGCTGGGCGGCCGGCGCTCTGTCCCCACGCGGCCGAGGTCCGCCGGCACGGTGCCATGCCGGACGGTACAAGCCGTCTGCGTGCCGGCGGACAGACCGTCCACCACTTCCTCGGTGTGTCCTGCTGGGCGGAATATGCGGTCGTGCCGGCCGCGGCCGTTGTGCGCGTGCCGGCTGAGCTGCCGCTGGAGTATGCCGCGCTGGTGGGTTGCGCAGTGGTGACCGGCATCGGTGCCGCCTGGAACGCGGCCGCCCTCCGCCCGGGCCAATCCGTGGTCGTCTTCGGCTGCGGCGGCGTCGGTCTCAATATCCTGCAGGGGGCGGCGCTGGCCGGCGCCCATCCGATCGTGGCGGTGGACAGTCAGGCCGACAAGGAGGCGCTGACCACCATCTTCGGGGCCACGCACTTTGTCGACGGCCGGCGCGCGGACGTGGTGGAGGCGGTGCGGGCACTCACGGACGGGGGTGCGGATGCGGCCTTCGAGGCGGTCGGCCTGCCGGCCCTGATGGAGACGGCGCTTGCCGCGACGCGCCCGGCGGCCAGGTGGTGCTGGTGGGGGTGGCGCCCGAGGAGGCGTTGGCGCGCTTCAACCCGCAGGCGCTGGTGCAGCACGAGAAGACGATTCGCGGCTGCATTTACGGCTCGGCGCAGCCGGCACGCGACATCCCCCGCTTGCTGCAACTCTTCGCTGCGGGGCGGCTGCGTCTGGGGGAATTGGTGGGCCGGCGCCGGCCGCTAGCTGAGATCAACCGGGCCATCGCCGATATGCGCACGGGCACGGTGGCGCGCGTGGTGGTGGATATGCAGGCGTGAAGGGAGATGGGCACGAAACGGCGTTTGGGCAGCGACGCTTGTCGCGGCTCGGGGGTTGGCCGGCCCGGCCCCCTTGCGCTCGGGGGAGGCCACCGGGGTGGCGGCGGCCGAGGGTCCGCGGAGGAGGCGGCGAGGTGCCGAGCGGCGTTTTGCCCGTGGGCGGGCAGCGGGCCAAGATCCTGGCGTTGATGGACCGGATCGCGGACATTGAGCACGAGATCCTGGCGGTTCCAGGGGACGACGAATCGATTCCGACCCCGACGGCCCGGTTCCGGGCAGAGGCCGACGAGGCGGCGAACCTGCTGCGCATGGGCCGGGAGAAACTGCGACGCGCGATCGGTGGGTCCATCGGGCTGCGGTAGGCGGCCGGGACCGTCCCTGCCGGGGGGGCGAGCGGCACATGCGCAGCCGCAGGTGTTTTCGTGCCGCGGCCCGGGAAACCCGAAGCGGTCGTTCGGCGTCAATGCGGAAACCGGGGGCACAGGGCCGCCGTACGGGGAGAAGACTCCACTAGAGCGGGCATGCGTTCCAGGCAATTCGGTCCCGGTTGGTCCGAACGGCGGCAGGCCTGTAGTCCGTCCGGCGGGCTGCTCTCGCTGTGCCGCTGGGGTTGCTCGCGGCGGCGGGCTGCGGTGCGGAGGCCGCGACCCCGGTGGCCGGTCCGACTGTGGCCGCTCCGCCCGCCGTCCAGGCGCAGGCCCTGACGAGCACGTTGAGCCAGCCGCCGTACCCCGTCAGCGGTGCCGTCCTGCTCGGGCGCGGTGGCAGTCATCTCCGTTGCCCACTTCGCCCCGAGATCGCGCCTGGATAGGCCCGCGGTTTGCAGTGCCCTGCGCGCCTGCGGCCCGGGGAGCGGCCTCAATCGTCACCCGGTCGAGCGGCGGGGTCCTGGCCGCCTGCAGTGCCCTGGCGGCAGGGGTGCCCGCTGCTCGGCCGGGGCCCGGTCCCAGCGAGCCCCGCTTCGGGTGGATACAGGGAATAGGTGTATCGCCATATAAGAATCATTCGCGGTGCAGGGGGCCCCGAGTCCCGGGCCCGCGATATCCGTCACGCGGAGGGCACGTGTGCACAGCATCCTAGCGGTTCTGCTCTTCGCATGCGTCCTGGTTCTGGTGGTCTGGCAGCCCGGCGGGCTCTCCATAGGCTGGCCCGCGGCCGCGGGGGGCGCTCTCGCGGTCCTGCTTGGGGTGGTGCCCCTCCGCGACGTCGGGACCGTGGTCGGGATCGTCTGGGATGCCACCCTGACCTTCGTGGCGCTGATCCTGATCTCACTGATTCTCGACGCGCTCGGGTTCTTTGAGTGGGCCGCTTTGCACATGGCCCGCGCCGCGCGCGGCAGCGGGTTGCGGCTCTTCGTCTACAGCCTCGTCCTCGGCGCATTCGTGGCGGCGTTCTTCGCCAACGACGGCGCCGCCCTGATCCTCACGCCGATCATCTACGAGCAGGTCCGGGCCCTGCGTCTGCCGCAGGCGGCCGTGCTGGCTTTCGTCATGGCCGGCGGCTTCATCGCCGACACCACCTCGGTGCCGCTGGTCGTCAGTAACCTCGTGAACATCGTCTCTGCCGACTTTTTCCACATCCGCTTTGTCGCCTACGCGGCACGCATGGTGCCGGTCGACGTCGCGGCCTTTGGCGCAAGTCTTCTGGCTCTCTACCTCTACTACCGGCGATCGTTGCCGCGCACCGTGGAGACGGATGGGCTGAAACGTCCGGAGGACGCCATCCGCGATCCGCGACTGTTCCGGCTCTCCTGGGTTGTGCTCGCCCTGCTGCTCAGCGGCTACCTGGCAAGCCAGATCCTGCACCTGCCCGTCTCCGCAGTGGCCGGTGGAGCGGCGCTTCTGCTGCTGGCCTTCGCCTGGCGCAGCCCGGCCGTGGACGTTCGGCGGATGATCGTCCAGGCGCCGTGGAAGGTCGTCGTCTTCTCCATCGGGATGTACGTGGTGGTTTTCGGGTTGCGAGATGCCGGCCTGATCGCTGCGCTCGCGCGGTCCCTCTCCTTTGCCGCCGGGCATGGCCCGGCGGCCGCTGTCTTCTACACGGGCTACCTGGCGGCCGGACTATCGTCGGTGATGAACAATATGCCGACAGTGATGGTCGACGCGCTGGCGATCCACGCCGCGGGCGCGGCGGGCCCCCTGCGGGTGGGGATGGCACTGGCCAACGTCATCGGCTGTGACCTCGGTCCCAAGATCACGCCGATCGGCTCGCTTGCCACGTTGCTCTGGCTGCACGTCCTGGAGCGGCGCGGCATGAAGATCGGCTGGGGCCGCTACTTCAGAACGGGCATCGTCCTGACGTTGCCGGTGCTCGCCGCGACGCTGGGTGCCCTGTGGCTGGTGCAGGCCTTCCATGTCTGAGGGCAGGCCCTCGGCTCCCTGAGAACGCTGGAGGTGGTCCCTGTGCCCAAGCCCCTGATGTACTTTGTGTGCACCGGTAACTCGTGCCGCAGTCAGATGGCGGAGGGCTTCGCCCGGCTCCTTGGCGGCGATCGCTGGCAGGTGGCCAGCGCTGGCATCGCCCCGACTGCGGTCAATCCGCTGGCCGTGATTGCCATGTCCGAAGTCGGCATTGACATTACGCCGCAGACCTCCAAGGCGATCGACCGGGACCTGCTGCAGCGTGCCACAGTGGTCGTGACCCTCTGCGGGGACGCGGAGGAGACCTGCCCGGCCCCGCCCCCAGGGGTCCGCCGGGTACACTGGCCGCTGCCCGACCCGGCGCGGGCGCGGGGTGACGCAGCGGAGGTCGCGGCCGTCTTCCGCTCGGTGCGCGACGAGATCCGCGCGTGCGTAGAGGCCCTGCTAGGGGAAGAAACGGATCAGGCGGGGGCGCCGACTACCGGGGCCGCAGTCCTGCCGCCGCCGGGCGACCCGCACTTCGCCGCGCAAGACCGCCGCGAATCACGGTAAACTTTATATGCTCCGGCGGTCGTTGCAGCGTGGGCCTGCCGGTGTGCCCCGCGTCGGTGTACGAAGCAGCGACCCCGCAAGCGCCCGGTACGCTGTCCGTGAAGCGGGGCGCATTCCCTGCGGCGCCGCGGCCCTGAGCGTCCTCGGGGGGGAGTTCCGTTCCTGGCCAGATGACTTTCCACCCGCGCCCTTGTTCCCGGCCGCTCGTCTCCGTCGTCGCCGGTACTGCTCTCCTGTCCCGATTCCGTTCCCGGTTCCTTTCCCGTCCGAACATTTCCCATGCACCGGAGGAGGCCAATGCCCCTTGTCCAGCCCAGCGGAGTCCATTACCGTCCCCGTCCCGGAAGGGGGACCTGCGCCCACTACCCTCGAACGTTACGCGGACTTGGCGGTCCATGTCGGCGTCCACCTGCAGCCGGATCAGACCCTCGTCATTCGCTCCCCTATCGAAACAGCGTCCTTTGCCCGCACTATCGCCGCCCGAGCCTACGCGGCGGGAGCACACGATGTGCACATCGACTGGGAGGACGAGCAGGCCTCGCTTCTTCGCCATCAGCTCGCCCCCGCGTCCGCTCTGTCCGAATACCCCGAGTGGCGTGCCAAGGCGCTCGAAGGGCTTGCCGCGTCCGGCGCGGCCTTTCTCAGCATTGCCGCCAACGACCCCGACCTCCTGCGCGGCATCGACCCGGAGCGGATTGCCGCGGTCAACCGCGCCCGAATGGCCGCGCTGTCCGGCTGGTACGCCCGGATCACCGGCATGCGCACCACTTGGAGCATCGTTTCGGTGCCCACGCCGGGTTGGGCGGCCAAGGTCTTTCCAGACCTGCCTCCGGACGAGCGCGTGCGCCGCCTCTGGGATTACATCCTCCAAGCCGTGCGCGTCGATGCCGCCGATCCTGTGCAGGCATGGCGTCGCCACCTGGGCGAACTCGGCGCCCGCGCGGCCCACATGAACAGCGCCCGATTCCGCAGCCTCCATTTCACCGGTCCCGGCACGGACCTCACAGTCGATCTCCCCGAAGGCCACCTCTGGGTGACATCTCCCATCACTGATCCGCGCGGCATCGCGTTCGTGCCCAACATGCCGACTGAGGAGATTTTCACGCTGGCAGTGCGCGAGGGGGTGCATGGCACGGTGGCGGCCAGCATGCCGCTGAACTACCGAGGTGCGCTGATCGAGGACCTCAGGCTGCGGTTCGAGGCTGGTCGCGTGGTGGCGGCGGACGCCCGCAGCGGGCGCGACACCCTGCAGCGGCTGATAGACACCGACGACGGCTCGGGGCGGATCGGCGAGGTGGCGCTGGTGCCACACGGCTCCGCGGTCTCCCGCCTCGGCACCCTCTTTTACAACACCCTCTTTGATGAAAACGCCGCTTGCCACCTGGCCCTCGGGCGTGCTTACCCCATGTGCCTGGAGGGCGGACCGGAGATGGACGCCGAGCAGTTGCAGCGCCGCGGTGCCACCACAAGCCTGGAGCATGTGGACTTCATGATCGGTTCACCCGCGCTGTGCATCGACGGTGCGGCGGCCGACGGGGCGGTGGTCCCCGTCATGCGGCGCGGGGTCTGGGCGTTCTCCGTGTAGACCGGTGCGTGTAATGCGGGCCCGTGTGGTCGGTCGGGCCGCCACGGCCGTGGCGGCTCCTGCGGGCCTCCGGGGCGGCGGTGCGCTTCCCCGAAGGCGGGCAGTCAGTCGGTAAAGTCGCTCCTGTTGCCGTTGGAGCTCTGCCGGCTAAGGAATAATCATGGCTCTGTGGCGACGACTGGTCGACGGGCAGCCGGACTTTGCCGGACTCCTGCGCGGGCGGTCGGGTGCGATCGACATTATTCTTGGACAGTGATAGCATGCGGCCTTCGGGCGCGTCCCCGGCACACGGCCGGGACGGGTTGTCCCGGCACCCGCCCCGGCATCGCACAATCCGGCATACGGCAAAGGGGGGAGCGGCGCTATGGCAGACCCGTGGGCGTTCCCCGACCGGACCCGCCCCGTTCTCGCTGCGATCTACCGCCGGTACGACCACTTGCTGCGCGAACCGGCTGATGCGCGCTTCTTCGAGATCGAGTGTCCCTCCGACCTGTGGTCCTGGTTTCCTCAGGGCAACCGCGGGCGCTGGCTCGGCTACTCCCTTCCGCCGCGCCACAAGCTGGACGGCGCCCGCCCGCAGGGGGCCCCCGCTGTGGGCGAGCCAGGAGACGCCCCGGGGTTTTGGGAGGCCGACGGGGGCGACGCCGCCCTGTCCTGGCGCGGGCGGGCCCTGGACGGGGTGTGGGACTTCCGGGCCGAATTCGGACTGTTGTATGTGTGTTCTCCCGGTCACGCCGCCCTGGAAGGCGACCTAGCCGCCATTCACCACTTCGAGGCGGTGCTCGGCGGCCGCGAGGCAGACGTGGCAGGTCTTGAACGCTGGCTGGGGAGCGAATCCCGCCGTCTGGCCGCTGAGGGGCGCCGTGTGATCGGCCTCGGCGGCACCGACGACATCGTCGGCCTGCGGACGGACCTCGCTGCCGTGATCTTGCCCGACGGTGTGCTCTCCGGGCTGGTCCGCGACCTGGAACTCTTCTGCGGCGAGCGAGAGTGGTATGCGGAGCACCAGGTGCCCTGGCGGCGAGGGCTGCTGCTTTATGGCCCCCCGGGCAACGGCAAGACCACCGTCGCGCGCTGTCTGGCCTCCCGTGCGCTGGACCTCGGCGGCGCCGCCTTCGCCTTTACTCCCGCGGGGCACCGCGACGGGGATGTGCGGTCGGCCTTCCGCCGGGCGAGCGCCGCAGCGCCGGCGGTGCTGCTGATGGAGGACGTCGACGCCCTGCGTGAGAGTCGGATCACACGCGCGGTCTTCCTGAGCCTGGTGGAGGACCCCGTCCACACGCACGGCGTGTTCCTGGTGGCCACGACCAACTACCCGGAGGAGGTCGACCCAGCCCTGGCCGGTCGGGCCGGACGTTTCGATCGGGCCGTGCACCTCCCGGCCCCGGATGCCGTCCTGCGGCGGCGGCTCCTGGAACGGCTGTGGCACCGCGGACCCCTCCAGCCCCTCGTCGTCACCGCGGTCGAACAGACCGCAGGCTTGTCCATCGCCAGCCTCAACGAGGTGCACTACTCGGCATCGATGTGGCTCCGCGACGGGCGGATCGTGGACGAAGCGGCCGTCGCGGCCATCGCCGCTGATCTGCGTCGGGCAGAGATGGCAAAGACCACGCACGACTGGGGCGGGGGGCGCGTCGGCTTCCGCGCGGAGGCGTGAGGGGCGGTGGTGGAGTCGCTGCCGATTCCTGAGGACTTCGAGGCGTATGGGCGGTCGGGGCGCGACGAGGCCGACGCGCTGGCGGTTGACGTGGGGCCGTGGTAGAGGTCGATGCGCGCCCCAGGTGCGGATCGGTGGTGTACTCTCGCCCAGGATGGAGCCCCCGGGCGGGTCGCCCCGGGGCTCCATCCGTTCGGATACGCTGACTCCGCCGCCCAGGTGGCGCAGTAACGGCGCCGGCCGATCATCCAGCATGCGCTCCAGATGCCGCATGAATGCTTCGATGTCCAGACTGCGCTCTTGCGGGGTCCGGCAGATCCCGGCCGGGGCCGGATCCCCCCTGTCTGCCGGCCGCAGTCGAGTTCCATCACAGGTGCGGCGAGGGGAGTGGGTGGGGCGCCGGTTGCGGGTTCGCGCGGCCGAGGGCCAGGAAGGTGGCTGGGCCAACGATGCCGTCGACCGAGAGCCCGTTCTTCTGCTGGAAGGCGCGGACCGCTGCAGCCGCCAGCGGACTGTAGCGCCCGTCCACGGGCCCGTGGTAAAGTCCGGCGGATCGCAGCAGCTTCTGTACCAGGGCGACATCGAGGCCGTTGCGGCCGCCGAAGATAGCTCGCCCGCCGGCATGGGTGTAGAGGCACAGGGCGTCGAAGGTCGGGCCGTCCGCGACGGGTTCCTGGCTAAGCCCCGTGTCGCCGGCGGCCCCGGCGTCCGCCTTGAACTGCTTCAGCGCCTCCGCGGTGGTTGCCCCGAAGGTCCCGTTGGGCGGCTGTCCCAGGGCGTCGGAGTAGCGGTAGAGGGCCAGGCGGTTCTGCAGTACGAAGACGTCGCCTCCCGTATTCCCTTGGACCAGGGTGCGGCTGGCGAGCGGTGGTCCCCCGTACGTGGTGTGCGCGCCCACGCCATGACCGAGCGTGAAGTAGGTGGCGGGGCCGACGATGCCATCGGCGCGGATACCGAATCGGTGTTGCAGCGCGCGCACGGCCGCCTCGGTGGCCGGCCCCCAGACCCCGTCGACGTTCACCGCCACTCCGTAGGGCTGGTCGAGCAGCGTGCGCAGGGTATTGTGCAGGTATTGCAGGAGCGCGACATCGGTACCTCGCTGCGCCGGACGGCGTGCCCGCAGCAGCCGGCTGCCAAACGGCGCGTATGGACCGAAGCGTTCTTCCCATCGGACCATGCCTGCTGCCCCCCCCACCGGCTTGGTGCCGACAGGGTATGCGGGAGCCGCGGGCTTGGCCCGCCGGTGCCGAGGCGAGGCGGTGGGAGACGGCAGGAATGCGGGGTGAAGCGGCTGGCGCCAGCCGCTTCACCCCGCGGGTGTTCCGTACTCAGACGGCGCGCGGTCCGAGCAGCCGGCGCCCGGCACCGGGCCCGAAGAGCGCCATGTCTGCCCGAACACGGCCCGTAGGTCGTAACGGAACTCCTTGGGCAGGATGCCGTATCGCCGCAACTCGTTGTGTTCCCATTCCAGGTCGGTGAACTCGGTGTAGACGCAGCCGCAATGCCGTTGGGATACGCACTCGGTCGGTGCACGACCCACCATCCCTGGTGGCCGGTTGGATCCACTCATCGCAACATGTGGTCGTGATCCCGTGTGTGCGGGCCCTAAGCAACCGGTATTGGACGTAGCCGCCAATCTTCTTCTGCAACCGCAGTTCGTTGGTGAGCCACTTGATGCAGGATGAGATGTTCTTGTCGCCGGCGCCTGCGCCGGCCCGATCCCGCCGTGTTTGCTGCTGATCAGCGGCGCGGAGCCCTCCGTCCGGCCGAGCACGTAGTTCCCGGGCGAAGGGCGTTGGGTCCGGGCCACGACGTCGGCGAAAAGCCGCCGGTCCGGCACCTGCCAATTCGCGGACACCGTAAGCCGCGGCGGTACCAGCCGATCTCCTGGCGCCGCGCCCTACCGCGGTCGTCGTGCCACCTGCCGCACAGCACCGGCTCACCGGGCTGCTCAGCGGGGTCCAGATAGGCCCGCAAGAAGAAAAACCGGGCAGCTTCCGCCGCCCGATCGTGCCCCCAGGTCGCGAGAGACTGCCAAGGGAAGGGGACCGCGTTGCGGTCGGGAAATGTAGTACTCGACTGCTGCCAACCTTCGTCTAGACCGCGGGCGCCGGGGTCAAAGGCGAAATCCCAGGTGCCGCAGAGATCTGTCCAGTGCTTAGCAGCGGAAGTCGGGCCGTCCGTGCGAGGCCGGCGGAATCTGCGTCGCAGGGCAATTGGGTTCAAGACGGGAACCTCCCCCCGCGCCGCGTGGACACGGATCGCGGCGTCGGTCCCGGGTCCGTATGGTTCCCGGGCGGGGACCTGCCGTCCTGCGGCATCGGGTGGATTACGGCGCCTGGTCCCGTTTGCCGTCGTCAGGGGGAGACTTGGAAGGGTGGCCACGCTCGATGCCCCAGGCCTACAATGCCGAGAGAACCTCCGAGGGGATCTGTCGGGGATGTCCGCCGTGCGGTGGGCCACCCTCCGGACCGTTTGTGCGGCGGCCACGCTCGCCGCGATCCCTCGCGGTGCCGCGCGTCACACGGTTTCCGCCCCGGATCCGTCGCGGACGCGTATCGCCGGCTTCCGAATCCCGCCGGGCGGCGGACCCTCACGGCGCTGGCGGATCGTCGGGCAGGTGACGCTCCTTGGCTTTGTCACACGACGTCCTGGTGGTGGGCGCCGGTCTGGCGGGGATGCGTGCGGCTCTCGCCGCTCAGGCCGCTGGCGCCGATGTCGCCATCGTCACGAAGGTCTACCCGGTTCGCAGCCACAGCAACGCGGCGCAGGGCGGCATCAACGCGGCCCTCAATCCGGAGGACTCTTGGGAGTCCCACGCCTATGACACCGTCAAGGGTTCGGACTACCTCGGCGACCAGGACGCCATCGAAATCCTGGCGCGCGAGGCGCCCGGGGCGATCGTCGAACTTGAGCGCATGGGTGTGGTTTTCAACCGGGACGAACACGGACGCCTGGGAAGTCGGAACTTCGGCGGCGCTAGCCATGCGCGGACCTATTTCGTTGGCGATTTCACCGGGCAGGCCATCCTCCATGTCCTGTACGAGCAACTCGTCAAGAGCGGGATCCGCACGTACAACGAGCACTTCTGCAGCCAACTGCTCGCCGACGGAGGCGGCGCCGTCGCGGGCGTCACCGCCTTCGACATGCGCAGCGGTGAGGTCCTCCAGATCGGCGCGCGTGCGGTCGTCCTCTGTACGGGGGGCATCGGCCGTGTCTTCGAGCCCTCGACCAACGCGCTGATCTGCACCGGTGACGGCAGCGCGCTGGCCTACCGCGCTGGCGCGCCCCTAATGGACATGGAGATGGTCCAGTTCCACCCGACCACGCTCAAGAGCAATGGAGCCCTGATCTCCGAGTCCGCGCGCGGCGAGGGCGGGTATCTGCTGAACTCCGAGGGCGAGCGCTTTATGAAAAAGACTGCGCCCAATGCCATGGAACTCGCGAGCCGCGACGTCGTCAGCCGCGCGGCGCAGATTGAAATCAACGAGGGCAGAGGCGTCGACGGCTGTGTGCTGCTCGATGTGCGTCATCTCGGTGCCGCGAAGATCATGGAGCGCCTGCCGCAGATCCGCGAGTTGGGGCTGGAGTTCGCCGGTGCGGACATGATCACCGATCCGGTGCCGGTTTTGCCGGGGATGCATTATCAGATGGGTGGAATCCGTACTGATGTCCACGGGGCTACGCCCATCGCCGGGCTCTATGCCGCAGGCGAGTGCGCCTGCGTGAGCGTCCACGGCGGCAACCGTCTCGGGGCCAACTCGCTGCTCGAAACCGTGGTCTTCGGCCGGCGCGCCGGGGCCGCCGCGGCGGAGTTCGCCAGCGGGCGAAAGGCGGCGTCGCTCCCGGAATCCCTGCGGGACGACGAGGAGCGGCGGCTGCGCACACTGGTGGAGCGCCCGGGTACCGAGCGTACGGCGGCGTTGCGGTTGGAGATGGGCACGACCATGACTCGCCAGGTTGGTGTCTTCCGTGATGAGCCAACGTTGCGCGACGCGGAGCGCAAGCTGGCTCTCTTACGGGAGCGCTTCGCCGGGGTGTCGATCGGCGATAAGGGGCGCCTCTTCAACCAGGCGTTGGTCGCTGCCCTGGAGTTGGATTTCATGCTCGATCTGGCGCGTACGGTCGTCGCTGGGGCGATCGCCCGCACCGAAAGCCGTGGCGCGCACACCCGTGTCGACCATCCGCGACGGAACGACGCGGAATGGCTCAGGCACACGCTCTGCCACCATACGCCCGACGGGCCGGTTGTCTCGACGGCACCGGTGACGATCACCCAGTGGGAGCCGACCGAGCGGAAGTACTGACCGGTCGCCAGCCCGTACTTTCGCTCGGTCACGGGAACGCGCAGGGAAGGGAGCCGATGCACCTTGGAGGTTAAACTCTCCGTCCAGCGCTGCCATCCCGACGCCCGTCCTGCCTCCTGGTGGCAGGACTACACTGTGGATGTCCCCGAGCACGCGACGGTACTGGACGCCCTCTTGGCCGTCCGGGACGACCAGGACGAAACTCTGACCCTCCGCTGCAGTTGCCGCAGCCACATCTGCGGTTCCTGCACCATGCGCATCAACGGCCGGTCGACCCTGGGCTGCAAGACGAAGTTGGACGCCGCCCGCGCCCGGCTGCGCGAGGGCGAGCCGATCCGCATCCAGCCGGCCGGCAATATGGCCGTGATCAAGGACTTGGCCGTCAATCTGGAAGGTTTCTTCGACAAGGTCAAGGCGGTCACGCCCTACCTGCAGCCCACCGGACCGGAACCCGAGCGCGAGTACATCGTGCCCAACGAGGCGATGCTCACCGTCCGCGAGGCGATGGCCTGCATTCTCTGCGGCGCCTGTGTCTCAGCATGCAATTCCCTGGAGGCCGAGCCGCGTTTTCTCGGTCCGGCCGCCCTGGCCAAGGCTTGGCGTTTCACCGAGGACCCGCGCGACGGGCGGGATGCCGAGCGTCTCGAATTCCTCTCGTCCGTGCCGGGCGGTATCTGGGACTGCACACACTGCTTTGCGTGTGTGGAGGTCTGCCCTAAGGATGTCCGGCCGATGGAGCGAATCCTTGAGTTGCGGCGGCGTTCGATGGAGGCGGGCTTCACCGACAACAACGGGAGCCGGCACAGCCAGGCCTTTCTCGACACCATCTCCCGCTCGGGTCGGCTCGACGAGACCCGGGTCGCCATGCGGTCGGTGCGCGGTCCAAGCGAACTGCTGGAGTGGACCCCGGTCGGCGTGAAGTCCTTTCTGCGCGGTAAGGTGCCACTTCGGCACAAGCCGATTCCGGGAGCCCTGCGCGTCAAGGCCATCTTTGCTGCCGCAGAGGCCCAAGGCAGACGAGACTCGAAGCGGGGGGCCAGATGACGGCGCTGGATGCGCGGAGCCGATGGTGCAACACGCCGGAGGGGGTGCCCGGGCCGTGGCCGGCCTGGAACGGGTCAACCCGCAATACAACCGATTCAGCAGGGGCAAGCCCCGGGGTAGGCGCGGAGTGCAGCTGAGCCCGCTGCGACGAGGCTGGCCGCCCGTCGTGGCGGGTGCCCGTGAATGTGGGGCCGGGCGCGACAGTCGTCGCTCCTCGACTGCCGGGGTTCCGTGCGGCGGGCCGGATCAGGGAGGGATTGCACGATGAACGTGGCCTACTATCCCGGATGCGTCGCCAAGGGCGGTGCCCCCGAGCTCTATCGCTCCGTGAAGCTGATCCTGGAGCCGCTCGGCATCACCCCGACGGAACTCTTCGACGCGGCCTGCACGGGGGCGGGGGTGCTCACCGAGCGCAACCCGCTACTGGCGGACGCGCTCAACGGTCGGACCTTCGCCATGGCCGAGAAGAGGGGCATGCCCATCATGACTATCTGCAGCACGTGCACGGGCACAATGCTCGCCTGCAACGAGCGGCTGCAGGACGCGGGCTACCGCGGGCGCGTCAACGAGCTGCTCGCGCCGGAGAAGTACGAGTACCAGGGCACGACGCAGATCAAGCACCTGTTGTGGATCCTGGTGGAGGGAGTGGGACTGGAGCGTGTGCGCGCGCTTGTGCGGCGGCCGCTCTCGGGCCTACGCGTCGCGCCCTTCTATGGCTGCTACCTGGTGCGGCCTTCCGCTCTGGTGAGCGCCGACCACCCCGACCGTGACACCTATCTTGAGCAGCTTGTCGCGGCCCTGGGCGGCGAGCCGGTGGAGTACGAGAGCGCGCGCAAGTGCTGCGGGTTCCCGGTGATCACCATGAATCGTGACGCGGGCCTCCGGATGACCGGACGCAATATCGAGGATGCCAAGTCGCACGGGGCGGACGTGATGGTCACCCCCTGTCCGCTCTGCCACCTTAATCTCGACGGCCAGCAGCACGAGGCGGCACGGGCTCTGGGCGTGCCGCTCGGGGTGCCGATCCTGCACTTGCCGCAACTGATCGGGTTGGCCTTCGGCTTCACGCCGAGGCAACTCGGCATGAGCCATCACTTGGTGCGGCCGGGGGCGGTACTGGAGCGCTATGCGGAGTCGGCGACCGTGTGACGCGTGGACCGAGCCGGGGGCTCGCAGGGGGAGATGCCCGAGGGACGCGCTGGCGGTCGCGCTTCGGTTTCGCCTGCGGGCGACACGGTTCTCTGGGTGTCCACGTTGTTGGAGTGATGATGTGCCACGATCCGGCCAGCGGGGCACGATCCATGCCTGATCGCGAATCGGTGTGACCGGCGCGCCTGCTGGACAACGGCACACGCGGCGGCAGGGCCAGGCGATCAGTGGTGAATGTGCGTGGCGCCATGCTGTGCGGCGGTGATAGCCTTGGATATCATCCGCACGCCCCTGCGGCATGAGCATAGAGCAGTTGTTGAACCACGCCCTGCGCTGGGCCTCGATCGCAGCAATGGCGGCCTGTGGGTCCAGTGTGGCGTCCATCTTGACCACTACGCGCTGGTCTCGCTGGTCTGTGCGTTCGATCGGCCCGCAGCGGTCCCCGTGGGCCATGTCGTCCTAAAAAGATGGCGCCATAGGCGCTGAAGAAGGTCCCGGTGACCACGATCCCCGGCGGGTTGATCAGGTATTTGGCAAAGTCGCTCCCGTCGCCGCTGGAGATCTGCCGGCGATGAAGAATCGCGGCCCGGGGTTGCCGACGGATCGACGGGCAACCGGGCTTTGCCGGAACCCTGCGCAGGTTGGTGAGCGGCCTTGCCAGGGGTGTCGCGCGCCCGCTATACTTCACGCCGGTAGGGGTGCGTAGCTCAGCGGTTAGAGCGCTCGGTTCACATCCGAGAGGTCGCTGGTTCGAAACCAGCCGCGCCCACCATCGAAAGCCAAGAGCCCCAGGCGATTCCGGGAAGGAAAAGCCTGGGGCTTTGTCATTTCTTGGGATTTTGCCACTCTGGTGCCACTCCGGGGTCCTCACGCGCCGCGCTTGCCACTCCGTTTGCCACTCCGCTTGCCACTTGGCGGAGTGGCAGGCGCCTCGGCCGGCAGCAGGCCACGCAGGTGGCCAACCGCCTCCTGTGCCACGTTCGGCGACACGTGCGAGTAGAGGTCCAAGGTGGTTTGCGTTCGCGTGTGCCGCAGCAGGGCGGAAGCCACCTTCGGGTGGACGCCCCCGCTCAGGAGCGCCGTGGCCACGGTGTGGCGCAGGTCGTGGATGCGGACGGTCGCGGGCAGCCCGGCCTTCTGCAGCAACTCCCGGAAGTCACGCTTCAAGAGGTTGTTGGGGTGCAGGGGCTTACCGTCGCGCAGGCAGAACACGAGCCCGGTGTTCTGCCACGCCGGGCCGGCCGCCATCCGCTCCTCCGCCTGCCGCGCACGATGCGCCCGCAGTGCCTCCACGGCTTCGGGCAGCAGGGGGATCGCCGCGCGGCTGGCCTTCGTCTTCGGCTCACGGAAGACGTTGTGCCCGCCGACCGCGATCAGTTGCTGGCGCACGGCGAGGATGCCGCCCTCCAGGTCAACGTCCTGCCACCGGAGCCCGCACAGCTCGCCGCGCCGCAGGCCCGTGGTCAGGGCCAGAACCCACAGGGCGTGGAGCCGCTCGCCCTCTGCCGCCCGCAGCAGGCGTGCCGCCTCCTCGGCGGTCAGCGCGTGCATTTCCTTTTGCGTGTGCTTCGGGGCGTCCACGCGCTTACAGGGGTTGTCGCGGAGGAGCCCCTGCCGCACGGCGCGCGTGAGCGCCGAAGACAGCACGTAGTGCACCGAATGCATGATGCGCGTCGTCTTCTCCTTGCCCGCCTCCGCGTAGAACTGCTGCACCTTGGTCGGCGTCAGCCGGCCGAGTTGCACGTCTCCGAGCGCCGGCAGGATGTGCCGATTCGTCGTGCTGCGGTAGTCGTTCATGGTGGCGGGGGACAGGCGTGCATCCTGCGCCGTCAGCCACAGCGCCAGGAACTCCCGCAGCGTCATGCGGGAGGGCTCGAACACCTCGCCCGTGTCGTGATACTCGGCCAGTTTGCTCGCCCGCCACGCCTTGGCTTCATCGTGCGTGGCGAACGCGCGATACGTGTACTTCGTGCGCCCCTGGGCGTCCCTGCCCGCAGGGACCTTCGCCTCCCACCTGTTGCCATGCTTGCGGATGCCGTCCTTCATCCTCTGTTGGGCCATGGCCGATCCCCGTCCCTCCCCGCCGTCTCTCGTTTCGTTTGGCCTCTGCGGTGCCGACCCGGACGCGCTCCGGCACCGGCACCCGCGGCGGTCCGCCCTGCCGCCGCGCCGGCTCGGATCGGCGGCCAGGGCCGCGACGCCTCTCGCCAGCGCGTGTAGGTGCGGGCACGGCAGGTCGACGCCCGGAGTAAACCGCCGCCCGAAGCCCGCCCGCTTCGTTCACTGCTGTTTTTTACGTTCCCGCCGTGCGAGAGCCTGCCGGCCACGTCTCCTGCCTCTTCTCCGGCCCCTCGCACGTCACTCCTGTCAGCTTTAGCGACCCGGCGGCTGCGGATCGAGGTCGGCTCCGCGCCGCCGAGGGTTGGGAGGTGTGCGTCCATGCCAGCAAAGCCATCGCCGCGACGCAAGCCCAGCGCCCCGGATTGGGCGTCCGTGCGCTTCTTACGGTGCGCGTTCGGCGCGCGGCCGTTCGGGATGGCGGAGATCAGGGCCGCGGCCGACGCCTACTACGCCTCGGGGGCCGCTGGCGCACGGTATACGGTCCCCGGTATCCCGCGCCACGCGTGGGGATCCAGGATGCGCCGCTTAGAAGACCTTGGCCTCGTGTCATTTCATTACCGGTATCAGTCGAGGGTGCCGCGGGCGGCGTGGGGCAAGTGGACCCTGGCGAGGGGTGGGCGGTGACCGGCACGGCTCGGAGCGTCCCCGGAATCCCCGGCCCACCCGGCCCGGCCAGATCGCGACAGGAGGAATTCGCTGTGGCCATGGCTCCCGCAACCTTCGACACCCGTACCATCCCCCGCGCCGGTGACCTGAAGCCCGCTCTCGACGCCCGAGCGTGGGCCGAGCATCTATTGCGGCGCCTGAGTCCGGTGCCATCAGAACCGGACAGAGCGCTCATCGAACAAGCCCTGGCCGCCGCCGGGCCACCGGCGGGGGAGTGCGTCACAGTGCGCTGGGGCACCGGCAGGGACAAGCGCACTTCGTCTGGCGTCGTGGAGGGACGGTATACCTCGGGCTTCGTCGCTGCCGGCAAGCACCGCTGGTTCCTCAGCTACGTCGACCTGTGGGCCCGGCACGCGTTCCTGGACGCGCCGGACGAAGCGCACCTGCGGCTGAATGCGGTGCTTCAACTGCTCTATGCCCGGATGCCGAAGCCGGGGTCAGGGGTGACGTTGGATGCCCAAGGGTGGCGCCGTTGACCGGCCCCGGGCCGGCGACGAGCGCACCATCATCCGCACCGTCAAGGACCGCTCGCACCCCTACACCGTCATCAACAACACCGTCTTCAACGACGCGCGCCTCAGCTGGAAGGCCAAGGGGCTGATGGGGTACTTCCTGAGCAAGCCCGACGACTGGCGCATCAGCGTCACCGACTTGGTGGCCCGGGGTACCGACGGCGTCAAGGCCGTGTACAGCGGTCTGCGCGAGCTTGTCGCTGCCGGGTACGTCCGGCGCTCGCCCTCGCGGGACCCGGCCGGCCGTGTCTTTGCCTGGGAGTACCTGGTCTACGAAGTCCCTCAGGTGGAGCCACTTCGCGGAAACCCTGTAGTGGATGACACCCGCGTGGATACGTCATCTCGCCCACTTGCCGGTTTTGGCGAAGTGGATGCGAACCGCATGGATGCGTCATCTCATCCACTTGCCGGTTTTGGCAAAGTGGACGAGAGCCGCGCCAGTACGTCATCTCGTCCACTCGCCGGTTTCCTACAAGTAGGTTTGCGGCAAGTAGGAAACGCGCACCTACCAAGTACTGATCCGGACCAAGTACTGAGAGACAACAACCAACCCACGGTACCGGGTACCGTGGGAGATACAGCCTGCGCGCGCGAGGCGTGGGAGCCGTCTCCCGCCACCGTTGCGCCAGTACGCGAGGACCCGGAGCAACGGGAGCCCGCACGCGCGGGCGATGCGGAGGGGGAGGGGCAGCGCCGCCGCGACGTCGCGGCGGCTGGGGCGCCGGCCGTGCCGGCGCCGTGTGAGGATGCCCCTGTGTCCAATGCTCCGGAGGGACCCGAGCAGCCGGAGGGCGGGACCGTTCCCGACCCGATCGCGGTGTGCGCGGCCTACCGGGCCGTCACCGGGCAGGACGACCTGCAACCGGAGGCGTTGTGCGCCGCCGTGCGGCGCCGGCCCCTCAGCCCGGCGTACGTGGCCGAGAAACTGGACCTGCTCCGCCGCGCGATGGAAACCGGTCAGGTGCGCCGCCCGCGCGGCTTCTTCCTGGCCGCCCTGGACCGGGACTGGACCGCCGAGACAGCGCCGCATCCCACCGAAGCGCTCGCGGGCGGCGGTATTGCTGCCTCCGGCGAGCCGGCCAGCGCGACCGCGGACGTGGGCGGGCTTGTCGGCGCACTGCACGACCTTGGTGTGACGGCCTCGGTCGCCGAGCGCCTGGCGCGGCACAATCCCTGCAGAGTACGCCAGCAACTTGCCTGGCTGCCCTACCGAAAGGCCAAGGATCCGGCGGCGCTGATCGTCCGCGCCGTAGACGAGGGCTGGCCCGAACCGCCCGCCGCGCGGGAGGCCCGGCTGGCCGAGGCCCGGTCGCGCGAGCACGAGCGCTGGGCGGCCGAAATGGACCGGGCCAGGGTGGAATCAGACTCGCCGGAAGCACGGCGGCGGGGCCGGGAGGCGCTGGCGGAGATACGGGCGATGCTGGCACACCACCGCGACGGCGCCGCCGCACCTGCCGCTACCACGCCAGGGGAAGCCATCGGGTAGGTCGGGCGCTGGGGTGGGCCGACGCCAGGTAGCGCCACCCTGACGGCCTTCCGGGAGGCCGATTGGCGCGGGCACGTCTAGCGGTGGAAGGGGCATCGTGGCGTATGATAGTGCGCACGGGGGCGATGTGTATGCAGCGCACCAACGTTTACTTGGACGAGGACCAAATGCGTGCGTTGAAAGTCCTCGCTGCCGAACAAGGCCGGAGCCTGGCGGAACTCGTACGGCGGGCCGTGGACCGGCTGCTGGCCGACAGCCATGCTGCCCAAGATGCAGATCCCGAACAGGTTGACGAGGGCACCGCGCGGGCGCGGAGCGAGGTGCAGGATGCGCGCCGGGCAGGGGGAGACGAGGCTGTGCTGGCGCTGGTCCGACAGGGCTTGGCCCGGCCCCAGCGGAAGGACTTGCCGGAGGACTTTTGGCGAATGGCACGGCCAGCCGACCCGCAGGGAGCGGTACGGGCGGCGTTGCTGGCCGAGCGTGAAGAGTCGTGAGGTTCTGGGACGCGTCCGCACTGATCCCTCTCTGCGTACGCGAGGCGGCTTCTCCCGCGGCGGAGGATCTGCTGCGCAAGGACCCCGGGATGGTCGTCTGGTGGGGATCGCGCGTCGAATGCTGGTCGGCGCTGTGCCGGAGGCGCCGGGAAGGGACGCTCGGCCCCGATGGCGAGCATGCGGCACGTATGGTCCTGCAGGCCCTCTGCGGCGCGTGGGTCGAGGTCAAGCCGACCGACGCCGTGCGCACAGAGGCCGACCGAATCCTGCGTCACCACGCCTTGCGGGCGGCCGACGCCCTGCAACTCGCCGCAGCCCGTCTTTGGGCGGTACGCCTGTCGTCCGGGCGGGCGGCGCTCGTGTGTTACGATGCGAGGTTGCGGCAAGCGGCTGGGGCAGAAGGGCTGGAGGTCTTGCCGGCCGTCATGCCCTGATCGGGGAGTCGGGCGCTGCCGGACGGGCGGGCGGTCGCGGGCCCGCCTTCAGCCGTGCCTCGAATTGCTCGTTGTGGACCAGCCCCGATGTCGCGAGCCCAGGAAGGAGTCTGGGAGGAGGTGCAGCGGATGCGCAGCAGGACCGCCATCGCGTTGGCGGGGGCGGCTGTAGTGGCATGCGTCGCTCTGCCCATCACCGCTGCAGCTGAGACACCGCAGTACGCAGGGACGTTTACGGGGTGGAAGTGCCTGGTCCAGGCGCCCGTGCTCAACTGCGACCTGCAAATCACGGGTGGAGACGCTTGGGAGGATTACCCCCTGGCGGACTTCACGGACATGAGCGTGTCCGCCCTTCAGACCCCGAACAACGTGGACGTTCTGAAGACCCTCATGAACATCCGGCAGGTCTCCAACTTCCCGGGAGACGTGGGGCCGATCGCCATCGACCCGGCGGTGGCCACACTCGTCGGGCCGGCGCTCGCCACCGATCTCAAGACGTGGTTTGCCGCCGACGCGATCACGCAGGGGTTGGCCGGCGGGCCCATTCCTCCGGTCCCGGGTGGCGGGGCCTCGCCGGACCCCTCGGTGGGGGTGGACTGCTACTTTTGGCCGTATACTGCACCCGCGCCGACGAGGCCCGGCACGTGCACTGCACCTCCAGCCACCGTAGGCGCCAACGGCGCGGTGGAATGGCCTGGATACCCTTCGTCCGTGACGAAGCCGGCGTCCCCGCCGCCGACCCCGGCGGCAGTCGTATCGAGCACGGTCCAAGCGGTCACGGGGGCCGTGGCATCCGAGAGCGGCCAGAGTACGCCCTCCGGCGCCGGGACGGGTGCGACGAGCGTGGCGAAGCCGTCCACCGTGACCCCGGTGCCGCCGACCTCGACCCCGACCAACGCCCAGGGGGTGCAGGAAGCCGCCGCGCAAGCCGATAAGCCCACCCCATCGACCGGGGTGTGCAAGGACTCCCAGAGCAACGTGACGCCCTGCACTCAAGACCCGGCGTACGCTGCACCTATAACGCCAAACGCCGTCGCCGCAGCAAAAGCCACGCTCCGGAAGGACGCGGCGGCCAACCGGGCCCGGGCACCGTGGAGAAACGCGGGGGCTGTGGCCCTGATGCTCGGGATCCTGCTGCTGGGTGCGGGCGGCATAACCGCGATTGTTCGGCGTCCTGAGCGTTGGGGCGATGGGGTCTTCCTTCCCCGGGCGCACCGGATCGGCCGGGCGATGCTGATTGTGGGAGCACCGCTGCTCGCCATCGGAGTGGTCGTATATCTGGCGAATCCCCTGATTCGGTAGTTCGCTCGGGTCACCAACCTGCAAATCGCATGCGGCGGCTGCCCTCGTGGCGGCCGCCACTGGTTTAACGCGACCCGCGAGGAGGCATCCGGATGCGCCGCCACCTGCTGGCGCTGGTCGCCGGGATGGGGCTGCTGGCGTCTCTGGTCCCGTCCCCGCCGGCGGCCGCGACCGCTTGGGGCGATTTCACGTGGGGGTACGACTACCAGCGCACGCGGCAGACCTTCGCCATCAACGCCCAAGCCTCGCTGGTGGAGAACGGCGTCTGTGCCGCAAGTGACCCGGGCTCGCCGTGCGTGGAGCGCTTTCCCTACGTAGTGCCGCTACCGGGGACGAGCACCGGCACGCTGATCGCGCCGGGCGACAACGCGTACTTTGTCACCCACACATCGGACACCGCGTGGTTATGGGACCTCCCCCTCACGGCCAGTGGGCCCAAGCAGGCATCGCTGGTCCGGGATTTCACGCTGCAGCCCGGCGAGTCGTTCGACGCCCCGAGTGACCCGTCAGTCTCACCGGAGGGGAGGTGGCTGGCGGTGGGGGTGGGCAAGCGCCTTTGCTGGACCCGCTTGGCGGGGGGCGGATGGACCTGCGAGCGAATCAGGTCTCGCGAAAACGGCGCCGTTTCGATGGTCAGCATGGCGCCCGCGTTTGTACCCAGCACTTCCGGCGGCTCGGCACGCTACGTCTGCGAGGGAGACTGGAACGGGACCCTGGACTGCTTCGACATGAGCACCGGAGAGCCGGTCGTGCAGTACTACAGCAGTCAATTCCCTCATCCAGAGGACACGGCCGGCCAGATCACTTCCTCACCAGCCTTGCTTCCGGACGGACGGGTCTGTTTCGGGATTTCGTCATTCGTCGCGCCACGTGTGGTATGCGTGGCGCCGTCCAAGGGGCCCTTCACCCCACCCCAGGACGACATCGGACTCGGCACCATCCTGAACCCAGTCGCGGCCTCCACCCTGTATGACGCTGCGAACGGGGATCTCTATGTCACCGACCAGCAGGGCAATGTCTACAGGCTGGACCCCAACTCCGGCGATGCAGTCGCTACGCAGTACGCCACCAGCGGGGCGGGGCTCACCATCGTGTCCCCGGCGCTCGACCCGAGCGGCGGGCTGTGGGTGGGCGCAAACAGCGACACCAAGCTTTGCCGCCTCGACGCCGACAGCCTGGCGGAACTCTTCTGCGCGAACGACGGCGGCGTCACGTCGCCCACGGTGGCCACCGACGGTCCGGGGTTTGCGACCGCCTGGGACTTCCTCACTGAGGGCGCGATCGACGTCATCAACACGGCGACAGGGGAAGAAACCGCCTTCGGGATAGCTCCGCCGGGGGGAAACGGGTTCGGGGCCGGGACCTTCACGGCGGCCGGCGTCGGCATTGGGCCGGGGAACGGCATCGGGGCTTGGAGCGATCAGGGCACCAGCGCCTGGGCGTCCGGGGATTACGGCGGCACGCCCGACCCACTGATCCTGCCCCCGCCTGTCGGCTTCAGCTCGTCGCAGACGCCGGGGGCGCTGCAGATCTGGCTGACCTCCCCGAAGCTCCTGGCGTGGGCAGCTCCGGACCCCCTGTACACCGGCGATGCGCAGAGCAAGCCGCAGACCTATTACGTGTACGCGCTCACGGCCGTCCCGGGCGGCAGCGCCGGGGCGGGTCTGTCGGCGGACACGTCGGGAGTGGCTTCGTCCGTCGGCGTGACGCTTCCGAACGGCCGGACCGTGCCGATGAAGCTGGTGGACATGGGGGAAGCGGGGCAGCCCTCGGCCCCTATCCCTGATGCCTACATCCCGTGGCAGGACGGGCAGGGGCAGGCGGCGACGTGGGGCATGCTCGCGGCCGTCTACGCGGCGGCCAACGGGGTCAATACCCCCCGAGGCAACCGCTACGTCGATGGCACGCCGCCGCAGATGTTCACGGGCTACATGCTCTGGCGCGCGGGGCCGTTTACCGCGCCGGCCGCCGGCTACTACGCCCTGGAAGTTGACTCCGCCACCTCGACGGGCCTGCGGAGCACCGCGCGGCCCTGGCTCGCCGCGTTCTGCCCCGACGGTGATGTGGCGACCCGCGCGGGCTGCCGGCCCCAAACGGGTGGCGGGCCGAGCGGCGGGAACGGCGGAGGCGGTGGGGGCGGGGGCAGTGGCGGCACCGCGCCGTGGCCGATTCACGTGCACGGCGTGTTGGTGTGCGGTCCACACGAAGAGTCGTGCGTGCCCGGATGCGATCGGCACCCGGCCGACTCCCTCTGCAATCAGCAGAGCGTCCCGACCGGCGAGACCACGAGGAGGGGCTCGGGATGAGGCGCCGCCTGGGCCGCGAGGACGGGCAGGCCATGCCGCTTGCTCTCTTCCTGCTCCTCGCATTTCTCCTGCTTGTCTTCGGCGTGATGGGAGTGGAGGTCGGCATCTGGACCCGGATCCAGCTACAGGGGGCCGCGGACGCCGGGACGCGGGCGGGGGCGGCCGAGGCCGAGCCCTACGCCCACCTCGCAGTCACCCTTCACGAGGTATCGTGCACCCGGTCCGGGGTAGGTCAGCAGCCTGACTGCGGTGACACCGCTCCGCGCACGGCGGACGTCGCCGGGTTCTGGGGCGACCTGTTCGGCAGCGGGTTGCCGCGGTGGGCCGTCAAGGCGGGGTGCACCGCCGTGGGGCAGAACACTCGGAACGACGGTGACCTGATCTGCACGGGCTGGCGCCTGTCATCCTGGGGCTGGCAGTTCCCGCCCGGCACGGACCCGACTGCGGCGGCCGTTTCCTGGCTGGATCGCGACACCGCCAAGATGACAGCGAGCGGGAAGACGGCAGTGCAGGTGCTCGGCGTGAGCGCTGCCTCCGACGGCACGGGCAACGTCTGGCTGCGTGTACGCGCCACGGAGCCGTGGAACCCCCTCAGTCTGGTGATCGCCCAGCCGGTGACCGTCACAGTGACGAGCCAAGCGCGGCCGGAGCTGTCCGCGCCGTTGTCCCAATCGGGGAGTTGATCGTCATGTTCGCGATCCTGCGAGCCCGGTGGCTTGCCGGACTCGGTTGGGTGTTCGGCTCGGTTCCCGCGACGGCCCTGGTCGGTTGGACGGCCTTTTGGGTCGTCTGCGCCGCGGCTGCGGCTGCGGCCGGCGGCGCGTTGTTGGGTCTCCTTCGTGCAACGGGGTGTGGGCGCGGCGCCGCCGATTGGCCCACCGGCCCCGGCATGGGTCTTGGGTTGGCCGTGGTACTCGCGTGGGCCGCGGTGCAGGCCGGCTACGGGTGCTACCGGCACCGCTGCCGGCGTCTCAGCCGCTCCCTGGGCCTGGAGGTCGCGTACCTCGTGCCCGAATGCCCCGCGCTGGTGGCGGGCCTATACCGCCGGAAGGGCGTGGGGGCCCGAGTTCGACCGCTGGCGTTCACCATCCACGTGAACACGTCCTGGCGGGCGCCGGCCGGAACATCCGCCGATGAAGCGCGGCGGGTCTTCGGCGACATGTACCGGGCGGACTACGACCGCATCCTACGGGAGCTACGGGGAGCCCCTGTCCTCTTGGCGTCGTCGACCTTCAACCGCCACGACTCCCGTCTGGCCGTGCAGGCGGTGGACCAGGGCTGGGCCTGGCAGGCGGCGGGACCGCTGCTGCCCGCGCAGCCGAGGCTCAACGGCCCCAAGAAGCGCGCCAAGGAACAGGTCCGCATGTTCGGCGCCGTGGTGTCCCGCCGGCGAGTGGACAACCCCGCCGCCTGGCGCACCCGCCTCTTTGACTGCGCTGCGGCGCCGGCATAGGACGCTGCCCTCGTATTCCGCACTGAATAGCGGGTGACGCGGCCGGGGCTCCCGGCCTTTTTGCTGTGTACAAGGGGGAGGGGTACGGTTGCGATTCCGGACGTGGTCCCTGCGGAGCGCGCTCTTGCCGGTGCTGGGCGTGATCCTCATCGCCGGCTCCATCCTGACGGTCCTGGGGCTCGGGCGCTACCAGACCCGCCAGGTGATGGTGGTGGTGGCGACCCGCGACATCCAGCCCCTGGCGCCGATCATGCCGGGTGACGTCGAGGTGCGGCCGGTGCCCGCGACGGCGGTGCCGAAGTCGGATGCGTACCACAGCACGGCCGCCTTGATCGGCCACTTCGTGCAATACGGCGTCGTGGCCGGCGATGTGGTGCGGCCGCAGATGCTCCTGGCCACGCCCGAGGGGTCGTCCTCCCTGAACGTGCAGCTCCGGGAGGCCTCGGCCAAGGGCGGGACGGCCTTGGAGGCAGTGCCGCTGCCCCTCGACCAGTCAGGGGGCTTCACCTTGCCGCAACCGGGTGACCGCGTGAGCATCTTGGGGGTGCTCAACCCGCCTGGCGCGGGCGGCCAAGGCCAGGGGCAGGTCTCCAAGGTGGTGATCGGGCACGTTCTGGTGCTCTCCGTCATCGCCCCGGGTTCCGTCCCCGCAGCCAAGGCGACGCCGTTTGGCGGCAGCGCGAGCGCGCCTACGGGTGCGCAGGCAACCTCGGGCGTTCTGGTGCTGGCCTTGACGCCGACCGAGGCGGAGCGGCTCGTGCTTGCCGAGGCCGCCGGCAAGGTCACCCTCGTCCTCGATGAGTTGCCCACGGGCAAAGCAAGTGGCTGCGGGAGCGCCACGGGGCCTGCCGGTCCCGCCGGCCCCGCGACGGCCACCGGTTCCGGCGGCTGCGCAGCCCCGGTCGTGCCTCCCGTTACCTACTCGGAGCTGGCCGGTCTGGGAGGCGCGGGCGGATCGCCGGTCACGCCCGCGCCGACGGACGCCGGGACGCTGCCGCCGGCGCCAGGGGGGGGTGCGTGATGGGCGCGCTGGCGGACTACTTCGGCGCACCGATGCGGCTTCTGCTGATTGAGGACGACCCGGAAATCACCGCGGAGTTCACGCGCACCGTGGACGGCAGCGACGGCGACGTCGCCCTGGTGGCGAGCACCTCGAACGAGTCCGAAGTCACCGGGCTCCTGTCTACCATCGGGGTGGACTGCGTCTTCGTCGACGAGAGCCTGGTGCGCAAGTCCTGGGCGCAGGTCGCCGCCGACATCCTGGCGGCCTCGCCGGCGATGCGCGTGGTGGTCTTCACCGAGTATCCCAGCGAGCGCCTCATGAACGAGTGCCTGCGGCACGGCGTCCGGCGGCCAATCCGCAAGCACTTGGCGCTCGGGCAACTGCTCCAGCAGTTGGAGTCCATGATCGACGACGAGCGCCGCCTGAAGATGACCATGGCGCAGTTCGGGGGGGACGGACCGGCCACGGCCCCGGCGGCGGAGCGGCCGCGCTCGGGGGGGCGCGTAATCGTGGTGGCCTCGGGGTATGCCGGGGGCGCGGGCAAGACGACGGCCGTCACCAACATGGCCGTGTATGCGGCGAACCACCCGGCATTGCCGTTGCGCACCTCCCTCCTCGACCTGGAGAAGGGAAGGGGGTCGGTGCGGGTCCTCTTCGACCCGCAGATGGCCCCGCAGCCGTCGATCCTGGACATGGCGGACTGGGCCAGCCAGAGCCAGGTGCCGCCCGAAACGCTGAAGGCCATGATTCCGAAGGACACGGTGCCGGCCCGCAAGTACCACCTGACGACGGTGTACGGCACCGGCACCTTCGAGCGCGACGCGGAAGTGAGCCCGGAGCTGGTCCAGACCGTCATCACTTCACTTCGGCTCAACCACGACGCTGTATTCATCGACCTGCCCGGTGACGCGACGGACGCGGCCGTGGAAGCGATGCGCCTGGCCACGCACGTGCTGTGGTTCGTGCGCGCGGACATCAAGGACTTCGAGCGCCACGCGGACATCCTCGGCCTACTGCGCAACCGCTGCCAACTCGACACCTCAAAGTTCCAGGCGGTCGTGTCCATGCTGCCGCCAAATGCCCGGCCGCCATTTTCGCCGACCCAAATCCAGAAGGCGCTCGCGATGCGGCTCATGCCCTGGGCCCTTCCCTACGACCCGAAGGTGGCCATGGCGGTGCCGGGCCACTTTGCGGCCATGGAGGACCGCCAGGGGCCATACATGACCGCTCTCCGCAAGGTGATCGAGGAGGTCGCCCCCGAGATGCGGACCGCCGCCGCGCCGGTACGGCGCCAGCGGGCGGGGTTCCTGGCGAGCCTCCTCGGAAGGGGGGCGCAGTAGTTGGCTGCACCAAAGTGGCTCGGTGGACGGGGCTCCGCGGCGGCGGGCACGCCACAGTTGCCTGACCCGGGTCCCGTGCAGGCCCCGAGGGAAGAAGCCGCACGGCCCGTGGCTGCTGGCGCGGGGGCGGCGCAACCTGCCCCGCCGGCCGCACCCGCGGTCTGGGCCGACCGGGCCGGGCCGACGCCGACGGCCGCAGAGCGGCTGCGCTTTTGGTCGGAGGAGACGTCCGAGGAGGACGACGAGGACCGGCGGCTGATCGCGCTGATCAGAAGGCGCGTGTTCGATGAGACCCAAGACCTCGGGGAGCAGGAGCGCGAGGAACGCGCCCGGGCGGTCGCGCGCGAGATGGTGGCGCCGGTCAAGAGCCGTGCGCGCCAAGACCGCATCGTCGAGGACGTTCTGACAACCCTCTCCGGCAAGATGGGGCCGGTCGAGGCCCTGATGCAGGACCCCGCAGTTTCCGAGATCCTCATCAACGCCCCGGACGAGGTCTATGTGGAGCGCGGCGGGCGCCTG
Organism: Bacillota bacterium; assembly: GCA_021803205.1. Taxonomy (GTDB): domain Bacteria; phylum Bacillota; class Sulfobacillia; order RBS10-35; family JAJYVN01; genus JAJZMB01. The sequence goes on from JAJZMB010000148.1 coordinate 44,449, forward strand.
CAACTGCTCCCGCACGTCCGGTTCCGCGGCGACCGCGAGGTGCGCAACCTCGTCGAGGGCAGCGCCGCGTTCGCGGGACGGAAGTTCGACTACGCGAGCCCCGTACTCGATTGCCACCTGCCAAAGGGCGACCGCCTAGCCGCCGTGCGCTACCCGGTGGCACGGCGGGGCACCTGCGTCAGCATCCGGCGGTTCGCCACGATGCCGTCGCTGGGCGGGATGCTGCAGCAGGGCGCCATCCCGCCGCGGGACCGGCGGATGAATCCGAGCTTCCTGACGCGCGTGCCCTGGCCCGGCGACGTGGACGTCTTCGACTTCCTGCGCTGGGTCTTCGACCGGCGGCTGCACATCGTCGTCTCGGGTAGCACAAGCAGCGGCAAGACCACGACCCTCAACGCGTTCATGGAACTGATCGGGCCGGGGCTGCGCGTCGTCATCATCGAGGACTCGGCGGAGCTGCAGCCGCCGCCGGAGCTCCACGTGGTCCGGCTGGAACGCCGGCCGCCGAACGTCGAGGGCAGGGGCGAGATCACGCTCAAGGACCTGCTGGTGGCCTCGCTCCGCCTCCGGCCGGACGTGATCGTTGTCGGGGAGTGCCGGCGGGACGAGACGGCGATCATGCTGGAGGCGATGAGCACGGGGCATGACGGCAGCATGACGACCGTGCACGCGGATTCCCCGCTGGACGCCCTACGCCGGATGGTCCGCATGGTCCGGGGCACCTTCCCGGACACGCCGACCAGCGAACTCCGCGAGTACATCGCCAGCGCCATCAAGATCATCGTCCACATGCGGCGTGACGAGAGCCCCGGCGCGGGGGGGCTGCGAATGATCGAACGCGTCAGCGCCGTGGAGGGCGTCGACGCGGACGGTCAGTTTCTGGTAGGCGACCTGTACCGATGGCAGGACGGATACCTCCGCCACACCGGGCACGTCCCGGGGTGGGCGGCACAGGGAGGGGGGGCCGCATGATCAAGGCGCTCGCGGCTGTCGCGGCCGTCGGGGCGGTCCTCGTGCTGGCCGGGCTGTACAGGGCCTGGTCGGAGCATTCCGCGGCCCTGCAACTCGCGGTCCGGGGTCCGTCGCTGGTCCGTCAGGTGCTCGGGCCGCGGGCGCTCCGGCCGGCTCGCCCGCGCGGCGTCCACCTGCCGCGGGCGTTGAAGTACCTGGAGGGCCGGATGCGGGCGGCGGGTGTGGACTGGGAAGTGTCGACCATCGTCGGGCTGATCGCCGGTACCGGCGCCGGGGCGGCGCTGCTGGCGTACACGGTGACCGGCATCCCCTGGCTGACCGTCGCGGTCTTGGCGGTAGGGTTCTACACGCCGGTCTGGCGGCTGAACGCGGTCGCCCAGAGGCGGGCGGCCCAAGTGATGCGCCAGTTGGACCAGGTGTGCACCGAGCTCATCCAAGCGGTGAGCGCCGGCCTCGACCTGTTCAAGGCGTTACGCGAGCAGGCCCAGAGGGCGCCGGATCCCACCGGGGCGGAGCTGCGCCGGGTGACGGGCCGCGTGCAGGAGGGCGAGCCCCTCTCGGACGTGATCCGCGAATTCGCGGAGCGCGTGGACCTGGAGGAGGCCCAGCTGTTCGCGGTCGGGCTGCGCATGGCCCAGGAGGAGGGGGCCCATCCCGGGCCCGTGTTGGAATCGGTGCTGCGCTCCCTCCGCAGCCGGCGTGAGCTCCACGGGCTGATCGGGGAACTGTCGGCCAGGGAGCGCAAGCAGAGCCTGATCCTGATTCTGGTGCCATTGGTCGTCATGCCGGCCATGCGGCTGGTGAACCCACAGATAACCGCGCCTCTCTTCCACTCCTTCGCGGGTCAGGTGCTCATCGTCGCCGATCTGGCGTGGATGCTCTTCGGCCTGCGAGTGGTGCAGGGCTGGTTCGGGGGCATCCACTCGTGAATAGCAGGGGGGATGAGGGGTGAGTCCGGCGGTTCTCTGGCTCGCCCTGGCCGCGGGGCTCGGGGGCGTGCTGATCTTGGCCGGCCTCCGAGAGAGGTCCGCGAAATCGGAAGACTGGCTCATGACCGCGACGGGCGGACCCGTGCGGGCGGCCAACCGGCGGGTGGACGCCAAGGTCGCGCGGGCGAGGGTTGCCGAGCGGCTGCGGAAGGTCCTGGACCAGGTGGGCCGGCAGGTCGGGCCGGTGTTCGGTCAGAGCGCGCAGTTGCAGCGCCGCCTGGAGTGGGCCGGCTGGTCCGTGGCGCCCGATGCGTTTGTCGCCGGCCAGGTGCTGGCCGCCGGCGTGGGCTTCGTGGTGGGGGTGCTGTTGCCGGCGGCTATCGGCAGCCCCGGCGCCGCCCTCCTGTTTGGGCCCCTCGGCGTGGTCTGCGGGTGGATGGTTCCGGGCGAAATGATGGAGCGCCAGTACAGGGCGGCGCGGGTGCGGGTCGGCCGTGAGGCGCTGGGATATGGCGACTTCCTGATCGCCTGCCTGCAAGCCGGGCTGCAGTTGGAGCAGGCCCTCCTCCGCCTCGGGCGGGACTTGCCGGGGCGGCTGGCCTCGATGATGGCGCGCTCCGCGCAGGAGTCCCTGGCCACCAAGGAGAGCGCCGAACTGACCCTGCAGTCCATGGCGGACGAGATCGACGAGCCGAACGTCTCCGCGATCGTCGGCGCCATCGTCCAGGCCAGGGTGACAGGTGGCGATCTTGCGGGCCCGCTGTCGAGCCTGCTGACCGCACTGCGGACGGAGCGCCAGCAGAAGGTGCGCGCGGCCGCCCGGGCACGGGCGGCGACCAGCTTCATGCCGATGATGCTCGTGTTCCTCCCCGGTATCCTCGTGCCCATCGGGTTCGTCGTGATGCGGTCGTTCGCGGCCAGCGGCTTCTAGCTAGGACGCCAGATGCCGTTCCACCCGTCCCGCGCCTCTGCCTTCTGGTCCGTTCCTGGGCGGGGCGCTGGCCACCCTTGTAAAGGGCGGCGGCCACCCGGTCGTCGGCCTGGTCCTAGCGCTGCCGGCGGCCTGGCGTCCCCGACGCTGGCCTGACCTGCGCCGGCGGTCCTGGTGGCAGTCGATCCGCGCCGATTTTGCGGGTGCGCTGGAATTCCTAGACTTGCACATCCAGGCCGGCATCGCGCTGGCGGAAGCCCTGGGCGGCATTGGGCAACTCCTGGCCGGGCCGCTCGTGGACGCGTGGCTGCGCCTGCGCGTACGAGCGACCGCGATCGGCGGCCCGGCTGCGTTCGCGGAGTTTGCCGAGCGGGCGGCCGATCCCGACGTGGCGGCCGTCGCCCACCGCCTGGCGGCCGCTTGGAGCGTGGCCGAGCCTGGTGGCGGAGCGTTCGGCTCGCTGGGGGCCGTGCTGGATCGCCTGCGCAACGCCGCTGCGACAGCGCGCACTCGTCGGCTGCCGGCGCTGCACGCCGCGCTCGCAGGCTGGCTGTTACTGGCCCTGACAGCCGTGATTGCGCGTTTCGGACCCAATCGGCCGCCCATTTCGGTTTCGCCCGGCCACCTATTTCGGCGCGGCCGGGCGGGCCCGGAGCCCTTGGGACAGAGGGCAAGGGGCAGCAACTGGGGTAAGAAGGGCAGGGACGGCCGCCTGGACCGAAATAGGTGGCCGACATGGCCGGAATACGCACGTGATCGGTGTGCCGGTCGGGGCGTGGGCGCTTCAGACCCTGTCCGGAAGCGGATAGAGAGAGGAGGACAGATCGGCCCGCGACCGCTCTCTGCTCGCTGCCACAGGCTTAACGGCCTCCTTATGGCCACCCTGGTAGGGTGAATCGAGGTTGGGAGACGGAAACGGGGGTGTGGCGCCGCGAAGTCTCCAGGTCTCAAGGCGACCCGGATGGTCTGATGAAGGAGGGCGACCCAATGCGGAATGGACGACAGGTTGTCGTAGCCGCCATAACTGCACTTGTCGCGATAGGCGGGGCCGCGGTCGCTGGTAGCCTTGGCGCGTTCGCCGCGGGGACATCGGGAAGCACGAGCCCGCCTGCTGCGGTATGTCGATCTGTGCAAGGCGCTGGCAAGGCCTGTATGGCGCCAACGCCGGCTTGGGTAAAGGCCCACCCAGGCCAGGATCCGTTTACCCAGCCGCCCATCGCTCAGCCGCCGGCGGTCCAGCCTGGTGGTGTGGCGGCCGCCCCGAAGAAGTAGCGTTTGAGGCGCGGTCTGCGCAAGCCGGTCGCGCCTCAAGCTTCGCTCGCCTGGGCCAACGGGAGCCGAACGCAAAACTCGCTGCCCTGTCCCGGAATGCTAGTCACTGTCACGTCCCCACCGTGCTCGCGCACGATCTTGGCCACAATGGATAAGCCGAGCCCAAACCCGCTTGTGATCGACCGGGAGGGCTCGACTCGAACAAACCGATCGAAGATGATGGTCAACTCATCCTGGGCGATGCCGATGCCGGTGTCCATCACGTGGACGCAAGCGGCGTCCTGGAACCGCTCGGCGCGCACAGTGACGCTTCCCCCAAGCCGGTTGTACTTAACGGCGTTGTTCAACAGATTGGCGAACACGCGAGTCAAACGCCAAAAATCGCCACATATATACAGGTCAGCCTGCCCGATGAGCTTGACCGTAATCTCTCGATCATGCGCCAGCTCGGCCACTTCGCCAAGCGCTTCCTCTAGCACCGGGCCTAGTGCGATTACCTCTTTTGCCGCCTCCGCTGACGGCGCCGCCAGCTCGAGAAGATCGCTCGCGAGGCGTTCGAGGCGCGTGGCCGAACGGTTTAAAGACTCAAGCGCCTGGCGGTAGTCCGCTGCGTTTGCCGCACCCTCCGTCAGAACCTGGTCCAACGTCGCTCGCATAAGGGCCAAGGGCGTCCGCAGTTCGTGAGACGCGTCCGCAACAAAGCGCTCCTGTTGCGTGAACGCTGACTGCAGCCCGTCTAGCATCCCGTTCAGTGATCTTGCCAGGGCATGGAGTTCGTCCCGATGGATGCCGATTGGCACCCGTGCCTGCAGATTGCGAGCGTCCACCCGCCTGACAGCGTCTCGAATATCCTGCAGCGGACTGAGTGCCCAGCCTGCGACCCAATACGTGCTCGCGGCGGCTAGGACGAGCATCGCACCCAAGCCGATCAGGGAGAACTCTCGCAGATTTTGCAAGAGGTAGTGCTGAACGCCCGCCTCGGGCGACACGGGCGCGATGGCCGACGGGGTGGCGAGGGGAGGACCAACGGCGCCTTCGGCATCTGTAGCGACACGGAGCGCCGGAGGTGGCGCGGCAGACTGGGGTATCGGCACGAGGGCCGTGCCGAGGTTCACAAGCACCACCAAGAGCACGCTGGGGAGCATAAGCGCCGCCGTCGCCCACAACGTCAGGCGCAGGCGCAAGGTCAGGCGTCCCGTTTGTGGACGCAGGGGGTGATCATCGGACATCCGCGCCAGCCTCCGACGACCAAGGGGTAAGCCGGTATCCCTGTCCCACAACCGTCTCGATCAGCGGTACGCCGCAGTGAGCGTTCAGCTTTTTACGCAGGCTGGCGATATGCACGCGCACGGTGTTCGTGAACGAGTCCGCACGGTCGTCCCAAACGTTTTCAAGTAATTCCTCCTGGGAAACCACAGCCTTGGGATGCCGCATCATGTACTCCAACACCGCGAGTTCCCTCTTGGTCAAAGCCAGCCGGTGGCCGCCGCGTGTGGCGACTCTCCCACTAACATCCAACTGTAGATCTCCTACGCCCAGAAGCGGGTATTGAACGGTGAAATCCCTTCGGAGCAGTGCGCGGACTCGAGCCTTGAGTTCACCCATGTCGAACGGCTTAGCCAGGTAATCGTCAGCTCCCTCGTCCAGGCCGACGGTTCGTTCGTTAGGGCGTGATCGGGCGGAGACGACCAGGATGCGTAGCGACGGCTGCTGGCGCCGCAACCGCCGACAGATCTCGATGCCATCAAGGGATGGAAGGCTGAGGTCGAGGACAAGTAGGCTGTACGGCGTCAGTTCGCACCGATCATGCGCTTCCTGGCCGTCATTCACGACATCGACGGCGTGACCTTCCCTTTCGAGGGCGCGGGCAATCCGGTCCGCCATTTCAGGTTCATCTTCGACGACAAGGATGCGCATCAGCAGTTCCTCCGATTGTCCCGGCTGGTTCCCTACAAGTCCCTCGGCACGGCATCTAGTCGCGTTCATACCGACACGATAGACCAAAACGGGAGCCACCCGCACAGATGTGGGGTGGCTCCCTTCGGCATGCCCCCAAGCGAAATGAGGTCTCACACGCTGATGTAGCCGGTGTAGTTGATCTCGTACGGGCCCTGGTTCCAGATGTCCACGTAGTAGTTGCCCGGCGACGGGATCGTCCAGGTCGCACCGCCTGATCCGGCACCGATCTGGACCCACTGGCAACTGTTGAAGCTGGTGCTCGTGCACAGTCCGACGGACACCGTCGAGGAGGGCGGGTTGTACGAGATGTTGATTGACACCTGGTTGCCCGGATTCTCGTAGTACGGCCCGTACCACGCGTAGTATCCGGAGTACAGCGAACCGTTGATGCTGTACACGACGTTGGGCGACACACCGGCTTGGGACGCGGGAGCCCCCGGGGACCCCGGTACTGGGATGGCTGGCGCAGCGAGAGCAGCGGCGGACGAGGCGAACAGTCCTGCCGCCACGGCCAACGCGACCAAAGGCTTTGCCAGCGCACGGAGCCGTCGACCGACCATCTTCGTCCCTCCTTCAAGTCGGAACGGTGTCGGATCGATGGGCATCCCCCCTCATCGGCTACAAATCGGTATCCACTTGTCGTTTACCACGGGCCGGTTAAAGTCCGCGTTAAGGCGATAAGCAGACGGAGCCCACCGGACGGGGGCAGCGTGCCGGGGGGGAAGTTTCACCGCGAGACCTGCACCGGCCGAAGGTAGTCACGAGAGCCACGCCAATCCCGGCGTCCGCTAGCAGCAGATCTACACGCCACTCTCCGAGGTTCCGGGGGCGCGCCCTCCGGAACCTCGGCGTTTTCCCAGGCCCTGAAGGGGGGCGGTGCCGGCGAGGTCTGTCCCGCCCGTATTCCGTGCGGAATAGCGACCGAAGACAAGGAGTTGAGGGGCTTGCTGAAGGTCCTTGGGCAGCGCCTGATGTCGGAAGTCCAGCGGTTCATGCGCGACCAGGGCGCGGAGGGCACGACCAGCGGCGGCGTGCGCATCGCCCTCTGGGTGCTGGCCGGACTGGCCGTGGCCGGGTTCATCGGGGCCAAGGTCATCGTGCCGATGATCAACAAGGCAAACACCTGCGCGGGTGCGGCGACCAGCCAGACCACCGGCGCGTTCCAGAGCGGTACCCAGGCGGCTTGCTGATAAGCCCAGGGGGCAGACAGGCCCGGGGCGACCCGGGCCCGCCCCCCTGCGGCCCAACAGGCGGGCGAGGCGGTACTGGCGGAGGAGGGTTTTTTGTGCTGCGCGTCGTCCAGCGCTTCGTTTCAGAGTCCCGGGCTTCGGAGAACACCTCCGTGGTGATCCTCATCGCGATGGGCGCCGTCGCCGGGCTCGCCGTGCTCGGCGACCTCGGCTACCACCTCTATCAGTATTTCCATGCCGTCGGGCAGTGCTTGAACGGATGCTGAGCACTCACCTCATCGACGCGCTGCGGGCGACCGTGATCTTGGCCGCCGGCGGGGCTGGGGCGGCGTACGACGTGCGGCTGCGCATTGTACCCAACTGGCTGTGCGGAGGGAGCTTTCTCGCAGCCCTGCTCCTCGCGGCGTTCCTCAGCCTGCCGGGCCTGGAAGGCGCGTTGCTGGGCGGGGCGCTCTTCGGCGGTCCTCTCGTTCTCTTCTGGCTATTTGGCTGGTGCGGCGCGGGGGATGCAAAGATCGGCTTCGCCTTCGGCGCCCTGTTGGGCTTCCCGCTGGCCATGACCGGGCTCTTGTTCGGGACCCTGGCGGGCGGCGCCTGGTGCGCCCTCCTGATCGTGTACAGCCTGTCCCGCGGTGCGGCGGGGATCTGGCGCGGCGCTTGCGGCGGTGGGCTGCTGGGCGCGTGGGCGGCAGCCAAGGTCAACGACGTCTGGACCTACGGGATGCCGTACGCGCTCTTTCTCGGCATCGGCTGCGCGGCGGCCCTGGTGCTGCCCACCGTCTCGGGCGGGGGGGTGTGACCGTTGCGGCGATTCTGGCGAGAGCGAGCCGCCATGGCGCCCATCGTGGAGTTCACCTTCATGTTTCTGCTGCTCCTCGGGTTCTTCGGTGGCTTCACGACCTACGCGCTTGCCTTGCACGCGCGCTCCGTGGTGATCCAGGCCACCTTTGCCGCCGCTCGGACCGCCTCGATCGAGTGCGATCCCAGCAACCCGTCGTACTCGGCCAGCTGGGCCCAGGACACGGTGAACGCCGCCCAGGCGGCGCTGCAGGCCGGCAAGCTGAAGCTGAGCACGTACGCCGATCCGGCCACCACTGGGCAGCCCGGGGCGTGGTACGTGACGGCCAGCTGCCAGGACGGCGTGGCGGCCGCCGCCGTGAGCTACAACCAGCTGGACGTGTTCCCCGTGCTGGGACCGGTACTGCTCGCGGACACGGCGCACGGCTGGAGCTTCATGCTCACCGACGGGGCCGAGTTGCCCACCGAACGGTAGGGGAGGGGGAGGGGATGCACCGCTTCCGGTCCGAGCGGCGGGCGGCGGTCATACCTCTCACCCTCTTCCTGATCCTCGCGTTCATCTGGTTCACGTTCCCTCTGATCACCTGGATGATGCTCGACGCTTCCAGGACCGTGACGCAGAGGGCCGCGGACGCCGCGGCGCTCGCGGGCGCGGGCCAGGCCGTGCTCTCGCAGCAGACTGACGCCCGCGGCGAGGTCTACTGCGGTACCGTCGCCGTCGATCCCACCGCCGGCCCGGTGGCGGCAGCTCAGTTCTGGGCCAAGAACACGGCGGCGCTGCCGAGCCTTCAGACGGCGGCATTTGCTGCGGTGCCCACCGGCAACGCCCTGACAGTCACGGCGACCGTGACGGTACCGTCCGGGGGCTTCGTGTTCTGGGGCTTTCGCGCGCTCACCTGGTCGGTGACCGCAACCGCGACGGCGCTCTACCCGCCGGGCACACCGCCCTGTTGAAGGGGCGTGCGTGGAGATGGGTGTGTAAGGCCCACGAGGTGGTTGACGGCAGATTTGAAGGTCATTTGGGCCAGGGATAGCGGGCGGGCCCGGCCCGAAGCGGCCGGGCTTTGTTTTTGGGAGGTGTCTCCGGTGGGGCGGTGGCTGCTTGGAGCGGTGGTGTGGCTGGGGCTGGGTGGCGTGGCATTGGCGGCACCGCAGGGCAGTCTCCCCAGCCCGGCGGTCGTCATTCAGGCCGACCAAGGCCAGGCTGCCCACATGCCCACCTATCGGGGGCCCGGGGGGACCCCCATCCCGGCTGGGGCCTGTGGTGCGGTCGTTAACCGGCGTGTCTGGGTGCTGCCCTGCAGCGACCCACGCGTCGTCGCCTACCAGAAGGGCGCTGCGGCTACGGCCGTGCGGACTGTGCGCAGGTGGCACGGGATCGAGGCGGGCGGGATTGTGCTGGCCGCCGTGCTTGCAGGCGCGGCCGCCGAGTTCGTCCATCGCCGGCGGATCCGCTGAGAGGAGGTGTGATCTATGCGCCTGTTGCGCTACGGCCTGCCGGCAGCCGTCCTGCTTGGCAGTCTCGCCCTGCTCCCGCCGGTGGCGTCCGCGAACTGGACCGGCACCTTTACCGCCACCATCAACTCGGTGCAGAGCCAGGACGACAACGGGAACAGCAGCAGCTACGGGGTCTGCTCCAACTCGTCTGAGGCGTCGGGCAACCTCCAGCCCACATTCGGGTCCGGCTATCCCTACGGGTCGAACAACGACAGCTATACGCAGTGGGCGTGGGGCGCCTTCAGCAGCGCGCCGCTTCCGCCCTCTGGGACGACCATCGTGGACGCCAGGCTGTGGGGGGCGGTGGCCGAGAGCACGGTGAACGGGTACACGGCGCCGGCAACTTCGGTGAGCTTGGGCGCGGGCGCCGGACGCGGCAGCCCCTTCAACAACGGTTGGAGCACCGGCCAGTGCGAAGACGCCTATGGGGGGGATGCCGCGGCCATTTCCATTCCAGGGAATAACAGCAGCGTCAGCTTCAACATAGATGCCTACAATGCCGCCTACGCCTATGCGACACAAGGGACGGGCGGGTGGTGGAACGGTGGCCAGTACGACCTCTACCTGACTGGCTACTGGAACGGCGGCGATCTCTGGCTCGCTCCCAGGTCCACGATGAGCATGCAGGTGCAGTATGCCTACACCCCCGCCGGCCCTTGGGTCAGTCAAGTCCGGTCAGGGAACGGGACGCAGGTCGCGGTCTCCTGGGGCGCCAACGGTAACGGCAGCGACATCTCGTACACGTTGAACCGGGAAACCGTCAACTCCGGCGGGGTTGTGACGCAGGTCAATCCGTCCTCCGGATCGAGCCTCTCATGGAGCGGGGGCACGGTTACCGCCGACGCCGCGCTGACCTGCAACGAGTACGGCGGCTGCCTGCCGCCGTCGGGGTACACCACCAAGTACATGGTCACGGTCTCCTCGTGCTCGGACAACACCGGCGGCCAGGGCCAGTACGGCTCGACCGTCGCGCAGAGCTCGTGGGGCGCCTCCCCGAGGATCTCCGTCTCGGGGCTCGCCGGTGGGACCTGCTACAACGTCAGCGAGCAGGGCGCCTGGTTCTACGGCACCAGCACGTGGCCGTCGTACTACGTCCTCAGCGCGTACGCCGGCTGGGTCTCGCCGTGGCAGCACCTGTATTCCGGCGCCGGCACCAGCTTCCAGACGAGCGATCAGGCGTGTGGCTACGGGTACGTTTACAGCGTCGCGGCCATGGGTCCAAAGGCCCACACGGCGTACGTGAACACCTCGGAATGGGACGAGTATCCGTGCAGTGTCAGCCTCTCCGTGCCGGCTAACGTGACCAATTACATCAACATCTCCTGGCCCGAAGTCACCTCGGCCACCACGTATGACGTGGTGTGGTGCCAGAGCAGTGGCTGCACGCAGCGGTCCTTCACGGTCTCGGCGGGCACGATGAGCGCCCAGTTGACGGGGCTGACGCCGAACACGGAGTACACGATCTGGGCCTGCTCTACGACCAACGCCTGGGGCTGCCCGGTGGCCGCGGCGTGGACCTACGCTGCGGTGCCAACCCTGAGCCCCAACAACAACGGCGCCGGGCTGTCCTACGACCAGCAGCCGTTGACATGGAACCCCAACGGCAACCCGCCGGGCACTGTCTACGACCTTCAGCAGGGTACCTACGCACAGAGTGGGGCGTGGCAGGGCGGGACTGTGATCTACAGCGGCACGGGCACCGACTTCACGGCGAACCAGAGTGCCGGAGGCTCCTACAGCTACAACGTCTGGGCTATCAACGCGGGGTACGGGACGGGCACCGCGGCGAGCAACGGCGTGCCGACGCAGGTGGCCAGCACCCCAGCGCTGACCCCCACCGGCTCGACCACGGCGACCGTCTCCTGGCCGACGGTGGCCTACATGTCGCAGACCGGCGTCGTCTGCGAAGAACCGGCGGGGAGCGCCTGGGTGACCATCGGCACGGCCACGGGCGGGGCCACGAGCGTGCGCGTGACCGGGCTGCAGCCGAACACCCAGTACTATTGCGCCACCTACGCCGTGGCCTCGAATCAGGGACTCCAGTGGTGGCAGGGCACGAATACCGCCTACACCGCCGCCAGTGCGCCGGCGGCCGTGGGCATCTCCAACATCACGGAGACGTCCATGACGGCGAACTGGTCCCCGAACGGGAATCCCTCCGGGACCAAGTACTTCGCCGTGCTGCAGCTCTACAGCGGGGGCTCGTGGCTCCAGACCTCCGGGTGGACCACGGCCACCTCCTGGACGTTTAGCGGCCTGACCCCTGGGGTGCAGTAGCAGATCAACGTCCAGGCCGAGAACGGCAGCGGGCAGGCGTCCCCGTGGACATACATCGGGAGCACCTATACGGTGCCGGCCGCCCCAGTCAACTTCAGCATGAGCGACGGAGGCCTTGGGTGGTCCCCCGCGTCCGGGCGTGATTACGTGACGCTGAGCTGGTCGCCGTCCGTGGGCGCGACGGGGTATGACGTATGGGTGTGGGACGGGGGGGAGTACGAGCAGTTTGACGTGGGCACGGCCACGTCCTGGAACAGCCGTGCGGCGCTGATCTACCCGCCGGATGCCTCTCTGTATCCGAACGTCTCCGAAGGCAGCAAGGGCGCGCCGATCTTCTCGCACAACGGCGGAGGGCTGAACCTCAGGGACCAGCCCCTCGACCTGTACTGCTCGACCGGCACGTACTACTGCACGACTTCCCCCAGCCAGAACTACTGGTTCGGCGTGAGCGCATACAACGCCAGCGGCAACAGCTCCACGGCGGCCCCCGGCTACGCCTGCGGCCAGGCCGGCGAGTGCGAGACTCCGACCCTGCCCCTGCAGACGGACCCGAGCCCGCCGGCGATCACCGGCTGGACCCTGAATAACGGCGGGCCGTACACGTACTCCTCGACCGTTCCGTTCCGCCTGAGCGCCGCCGAGAGCCCGAGCGGGATCGCGGCTTACGCTCTGAGCAACGACGGCAGCACTTGGACGACGACGGCCGTGTCGGGCTGCACGGTCGGCCAGGCGGCCCCGTGCGGGACATCGCTGTCCGCCTCCGGCAATTGGACCGTATTGCCTGGGCCCGGGTCCAAGACGGTTTGGGCACGGGTAGAGAGCACCGCCGGCGTCTGGTCGGCGCCGCAGGCGACCACGGTCTACGTCAACGTCGACCAGACTGTGCCCACGGTCAACACCGTGCTCGACGGCGGGGCCTCATCGACGGACAGTACCGCGGTCACGGTTGCGGTGACGGTCAGTGACCCGGTGGCCCAGCAGAACACCGCTCTGACTTGGCAGGCCCGATACAGCACGGACGGCGGCCAGACGTGGAGTGCTTGGCAGTCCGAGGGCGCGGCCATGACCTGGTCGACGACCTGGAGCATCCCTGGAGGGGCGAGCGGGGAGCGCACCGTTCTCGTGCAGGCGGAAAACAACGACAACAACCTGGGCCAGGGCGGAGCGACCATCTACTACGCCGCTCCGGGGACCGGCGGGGGTGCGAGCCTGCCCTCGGGCTCCGGGACGGGCGGGGTCGCCTGCACCTGGTCCGTCAACGGGACGAACGTCTCGGCGATGTGCGTGACGAGCAACGAGGTGACGGTGCCGCTGACGACGCCCTTGGGCGCCACGGAGATGCGGCTCTCGCTCGATGATGCCACCTGGGGACCCTGGGAAGCCACCGCCAGCAGCGTGGCGGTCGATCTGGGCTCCGCCGCCGGCGCCAAAAGCGTCTGGGTGCAGTACCAGGACGCCTCCGGTACGGTCACGGCCGAAAGCCCGATCTACTACGTTTACGACCCGGAGCCGCCGACGTTGCAGGCGTCGTGGGCCGGCAATGCCAGCGCGACGGATTCCAGCGGTCACGCGACCCTGGACGTGCAGGCCGCAGACGACGTGGGCACCGCCGGAATGACGGTGGTCGTGACCGAAAACGGGACGCAGTTGTATTCCGGCGCGTACGCCAACAGTCTGCCCCTCACCTTGGCCGGTGCCGGCTATCAGATGGTGCAGGTAACGGTCACAGACGCCGCCGGCAACGCCACCAGTAGTGGGCTGGGGATCTACGTGGAGTGACGACGAGCACGAAGGGGCGGGTGGGATGGTCGATGCGGTATCGGCCCGGCCCGAGTCAAGGCGCTGCGTCTGGCGGCCGTGGGTGCAGAAGGCGACGGAAGAGTTCCCATCACGAAGGGCCTTGGCCGGTGTCGGCCACGCTCACGACCCTTGTGGTAGGTCATTGACCTCCGGACAGCGGAGCAAGTTGTTCCCAGAGGCACACGCGCTCATGGACGTCACGAAGGACGTGCCGAATGTTCTGCGTGAAGGGATGGCGATTGCCACCGTCGCGCTTGTCTACGTGGGCCAAGCGTTCGGTGATCAGCGCCTTCCATGTTGCAATGTCCGACTCTGCTAGAGTGACACCCGGAATCTCAGGTAACAGGCTTGAAACGCTCATGAATTCGGCGAACGCCGCGCCGTGTTGGGCGATTCTGTCAACACCTTGCGTGCACAGCCAGTGAATGAGCACACGCGGGTGATACAGCTTGGAGATCAGGGAGGTCACAAGGATTACATTTACGGTGGCACGGTCTCCGGCATCTGAAAGAAGGCCATGAATCTTTAGAAGTATGCCATTTCGGACCGCCGCGTCTGCAATCACGTCGTGCCAGCCCACGGCTTCGGCTGGTAAACGAGAACTCCCAGAGACGACGGGGGACGTGGGCCTATAGCTGCGAAGGTTGACCACGTCGGGGGCTCCGTGAGCGATAGAGGACCGTACTGTGTAGGCATTGTCCGCCCAATCGGCCACCGATGGATGCCCGGCGAATAAGGCACAAAATCCCCGCGTGAAGGCGTCGTGGATATGCTCGTCAGGCAGATTGAGAAGCGCCTCGGCAGCGGCGGCGTTTAGAAGTAGGCGTTCTTCCCAGGTGACGCCCAACTGACGACTGCGGATGTACAGTTGCGCTGCCCTGAATAGACGCCGGTACTCAGGAGAGGCAGAAGTCCACCAATCCGCGATGACCCTCGCGATCCCGGCTTCGTAACCGCCGGTGTTTACTGTGGCCGGGCGTAAGGGCCATGGGCATCGCACTTCCAAGTTTGAGACGTTGCCCCCGATCCGGCCGATGGCAGTATCCAAGACGGCCGACGAAGAAGGCACGTCAGGAAGTGTGAGCACATATGGCGTCAGGATGTCTGCGTATAGCTCAGGGTCGTACAGAGCAACAAATTGGAACGCGGCGGACAGGCCCGCTATGGAGTCCTCATCCTGGCCCTCGGCCAGGGGTGCGGCGAAACAGTCGGGGATCGCGGTGCCCCTAGTGTCCTTGAAGACCCCGAGTACAGGCAGATGTTCGGCGGGGAGCACCTTCCGTGCCGACAAGAGGGTAGTGCCGGCTATGGCGAGTTCTGCCGTGCCCCGGACCCAAGGGAACAAAAGCACTTTACGAGACCGCTGGGTCGCGGTTTGGGGGTCGGCAGCCGTCGGTTCATCCGTTGCTGAGCGTCGGGGGGGTACCATATCGTCGGCCTGCTCGTGGCGTGGCTGGGTCGGCCGCCGACGAACCACATGGTCCGTCGGTGGTGCGTCCCCCGCGGCGCTGATACGTTCGGGCACGATCCTCAGCCCCTCTCCGGCCTCCACACCGCACCCGTCCGCGCCTTCCTTCAGCGCCCACGCCCCCTCCCCTGCGCCCGGTTTCCAGCCGTCGGTCTCAATTACCGCGATCAGCCGGCGGCGTGTTCGCTCTCGCTGCACGTAGTCAGTAGCACCATCCGCCATGTGAGGGCGCTGGCCATGGACTACGGCTCGGCTGGGGGGAAGTGCTCAAGGACCTCGCGCATGCCACCATCGCTGCCAACCGGGCCGCCGTGAAAGTCCGGGCACAGGCCCCAAAACAGAAAAGGTTACGAGGTGAGGGCGGTCCTGCGGGGCCGCCCTCACGCGTGCCCCGGGAGGTGTCGTGGTGCGGCCTCAGTGCTTGTTGAGCGCGGCGGCGTTGCTCGCCGTGGGAGTGCTCCTTGGGCGGTCGGCCGTCGCTGGTACCGTCGAGAGCACCAGCCCGTACTGGTTCCAGGATCAGTATGTGGACACGACGGACGTCAACCTCGCGCAGACCACGGCGCAGGTCAACACGTCCGGGACTGGCACCGTCAGCCTCCCGTATGCGCCGATCTCCGTCTCCTTCGACCCGCGGGGAACTTACGCGTTGGTGGCGACTCGCGGCGGCGTCGACGCCTTCGTCTTCGACGGGCAAACGGTGCGGCCAGTCCCCTCCTCCATGTGGCACCTCGGCTCGCTCACCGGCACGACCGGGGCGAGCTGGATCATGAACGGCAGCGCCTTTGCGGTATCGACGGCTGCGCAGGTGGTGGTCTACGGCCTGGTGCCTGGCGACGGCTACAGCGCGGTGCAGGTCGCACAGACGGCCTTCTCGGGTGCGATCGGGGTGGCTCCTGGCCCGGCGGGTCTCCCCGGTGGGGTCCTGGTGGCGACACCGACGGGGGCCGCGCTGCTGGAGGCGCAGGGCACGGCCCTGACGACCGTTTCCGGCGGTCCCGGAGGCCTCGGCGGAAACCTCGGGGTGGCGTCCACTTCGGACGGTTCCCTGGCGGCGACGTGGCAGAGCGAGGGAGTCCAACTCTGGGCCTGGGACGGAGCGGCATACGAGCACGCGGCGTCCTGGAATCCTCCCGTCCCCCCGTTGGCGGACGGGCCCATTGCGGGGGTGGCCTTCTTCCCCCAGAGCACGGGGCAGGGGGGTGGCTTCTGGATCGTGACGGAAGGGGGACAACTCCTGGCCTACGCCTACGGGCCGACCGGCCTGACGGCCCTGCCCGGGTTCTCGCTCTCCGTTCCGACCAGCTCTTCGCCTCCGGGGGCGATCGGTGCCGGTTGGTCCGCGAACTCCGTCGGAGTCCTCTATCCCACCGGGTGGGTGTACGAGGACCTGGTGACGGGAAACACCCTCGGCCAGGACAGCATCCGCAGCTTGTCGGGGCAGGCGTGGGCGGTGTACCAGCCGAGCGCCACGCTGATGTCTGTCCCCCTCGCCGTGGGACACCAGGTGGACGAGGTGCGGATCGAGGACGCGACATGCGCTTCGGGACAGACCCCGCCGAACTGTACAGCACTGCCCGTACTGCCCGCTGGCACGCAGGTGAGCTTTCAGGTGAGCACTGACGGCTGCCAGACCTGGACCCCCGTGACCCTGTACACCAACACGCCCGTGCCGGCGGGGAACAGCCTCTGCTACCAGATGACCCTCACCACGTCCGACCCCACGGTGACCCCCGTGATCGACGTGGTGAACCTCTACGAGATTGCGTTGTTGACGCAGGACCCGGCTCAAACCCAAGTCGTCCTCACGCGCTAGGAGCCTGTGCGCCAGTTGGCACCCCCTACGTCGTGGGTTCCCGCACTACTCACGCCGGCTGCTGGCATGAACACTACCCCCAAGTCCACCCGTTCAGCTTCCGCGAGAAGGGTGGGCGACGCGATGCCTCGACGGTTGGCAGTCTGATATCCGCTGGGAGGGACGCCCTCAGACGAAGGCGGCGCCCGAGCGGCTGCAACCCGCCCGGACGCCAACGGCCCCGCTCCTGCCCACAGTCACGCACACAGGAGGGGTCCACGATGATTGTAGCCGCTGGGATCGGCTTCGTACTCGGTGCCGGAGCGATGGCCACGCTGTTCGCGGCGCTGGACCATCACCGGCAGCGCGTCCGCTGCGCCACGTTAGGGTTCTCTGCGCGGGCCCTGGCTGACGCGTTGCACGCTCTCGTTGAGGACGGCGAATTGCCGTACCACGTTATGCAGAAGGTTGACGGCCTCTCCGAACTGGCCGCTGCGGTCGCCAGGGCCGTCACAGAGGCTTAGGCACCCGCTCCACCGGGAGTGGAGTAACCACGCCCCTCGGCAAGAACCGAGGGGCGTGCACCACATTGCGGCGGCGGCTGAGGTTGGCATGGGATTGGGGAACTGGGCCGTGCAGAGCCACACGGTCCCCTGGCCTTCGTCGTACCCGACTCCGGCCGCCTCACGGTCACTGTGACGCCACATCCACAGCGCCACCGGGTCTGACCCGATTGCGGACCATACCCGCCACGCACGCCGGCCAGGGAGGGTCAACCTTGCGCATTTGCCACCACTACCAGGCCATCGTTGACCTCGTCTCGGGGGATGTCCTCGCATACGAGGCCCTGGCCCGCTTCACGGACGGCGACGTAGAGGAGCGCCTCGCGGAAATCGCGGCCTCGGGGCCGGCCGCGCTTCGCGCCTTCGACGCCCTCTCGGTGTACGCGGCGGCCCAGGGAGCCCTTCCGTGGCTGCCGTCCGGGGCCAGGCTCTTTTTGAACGTTACCGGGGCCACTGTTGATGCGCTCGCCTCCGGTGCCGGGTGGCCTCGGAGTCCGGCGGGCCTGCGTGTGCTGTGGGAACTGCCGGAGGACCGTCCAGGTGTGACCGCGTGCCTCCGGCCCGAGGCCCTGGCCCGTCTCGTCCAGTCGGGCCCAGAGATCGCGCTCGACGATCTCGGTGAGGGTGTAGCCGACCTCCGGCGCATCGCCGAACTCGGGCACGCCGCCTGGTGGAAGCTCGGCCGCGGGCTGGTCCATGGGATCGCCCGGACTCCTCAGCGCCGCAGCCTGCTGGCATCCATGGGGCGGTTGGCTCCCCGCCTGATCGCCGAGGGGGTCGAAGACCCCGCGGACATCGCGGTCCTGCGGGAAGTCGGGGTGCGCTACGGCCACGGCTTTGCCCTCGGGCGCCCAGCGGCGGCGCCGGAGGGGGCGGCGGTCGCCGCCGCCTTGAAGGGGGGTGGGGCCGACGCGCGGTGCGTCCCTGCCCAAGCGCTGAAGGGAGGTGTGTAGCGATGTGGCGCAAGATCATGCGTCGCGGTGTGGCCCTAGCCGCGAGCGTGGTCTCCTTGGCCGTGTTGGCGGCTCCCGCCCTGGCTGACAGCGCGGCGCCCGTTGGGCCGTCCAGCGTGAGTGGGGCCCTGAACGGAATCCAGAGCCTGCTCTTTCATTGGGCCCTGCCGGCCGCTGGCGTCGGGCTTGCGGGGGGTGGCCTGTGGCACACCCTGGCCCACGAGCAGCAGGGCCAGCAGGGGGCCAAGACGCTGATGAAAGGGAGCGTCGTCGGGCTTGGTGTCGCCATCCTGGCGACCGCCATTCTCTCTGCGTTCACCAACAGCCTCACAGGCGGCTAGACCCTGTGGGCCTCGCGGGGGCGGCGCCTTTGGGCCGCCCCCGCCCGTCCCGCGAGGAGGCGGGTGACTCGTGCTCAATCTCTTGCTCGCGCCGTTCATGAAGACCATCATCCAGGGCATCCTTGCGGTGGTCGCGGCGATCCTTCACGCCACGGTGCTGCAGCCGTACACGTTTGAATTCTCGGCCGTACCGCAGCAGATCTGGACCCTCACAGACTACGTGGCGCTGGCGGGTGCCGGAGTGCTGTTCTCCTGGGAAGCGATCAACTACATCTGGCACCCGTGGACGGGATCGCAAAATGTGCCCTCTCGGCTCATCGGGCGGGCCGCTTTGGCGATCCTGCTCGCGCAGTCCTCGTATTGGCTGCTCGGGCTGATGCTGCAGGTGAACAACGCCCTGGTCACCGACCTACTGAGGCAGTTTGCGAACCTCGGGCCCTTTTCAGTAATCGACGACCTGGTGCAGAGCTATGCCCTGCCCCTGTGGGAACTGCTCATTGTGCTGGCGTTTCTGGCCGGCGTGCTCGGCGTCGTCTTCACATGGGCCATGCGGGTCGCGGAACTGATCCTGATGCTCGCGCTGGCCCCTGTGGCAGCGATCCTCAGCATGACCGAGGCGTTCGCGGGCGCCTGGCGGTGGCTGGTCCGTGAATTCGCGGCGGCGGCGTTCAGCCAGAGCATGTGGGCTCTCACGTTGGTGCTGACCTTCTGGACCTTCTCGGGAGAGGGCATCATTGCCACGAGCTCCGGGCTTATCGGGCAGCTTGGCGTCGGAGAACGTCTCATCCTCAATTGCCTGGTGGGCGGGGCCTTCCTGGTGCTCTCGTTCCGGGCGCAGGGCTGGTTGAAGGGGTTGCTGTTCCAGCGCTCGGGCATCGCGACCGGGGACCATGGTGCACTGGAACTCGCGGCCGTCTATGCCGCAGGCAAGATGGTCTCCGGTGCCTGGGGAGCTCAGATCGGGCAGGGCCTCGGCCAGCTCGGAATCGGCCGCTACAGCGACGGGTGGATGCGCGCCGAGGCGGCGCGGGGAGTGCGGAGCGCACAGATCGGGGCGGAGCCGGAGTTTGCGGTGCCGACTTCGATCGCACGATCGCAGGGGACCCAAGCAGCGATGGTGGACCCCACTGCGCGCGGCGAGCACCAGGTGGCCGAGGCGGCGTCCCAGATGGCGTTGGCGTCCCCGCTTACTGCCGCTGCTCAAGCCACGCGCGGCGCGGCCACCAGGGATGCAAAACCCGTCGGTACCCACGACGCCTTGCACATGCTGCAGGGTCACGCTGAGGCGCAGCGGATATTTCGGAGCATGTACCCGCCCAACCCATACACGGCGCAGGTATCTGAGCCGCCGCCGAATCCCTTCACGGGACGCACCGCGCAGCAGTTCCTAGAGTACGCTGGCGTGCCGCAACTCCCGGGAGAGACGAAGTATGGGGTGCCGGAGGGAGACCCTGAGCTGGTCGCCTATCAGGCGGATCGGGGCGGTGGGACTAGTACTGTCCTAAGCAATGTCTCTGACTCCCAGAATTAGGGGCGGCGAGGGGCCCGAAGTTAGGTAACCCCAGCATGTACCAGACAACCCTAAATTTCTTGCAGGAGTAACCCATGATTTGCCAGGTTGACGGAGAACGGTTGAGGTGTGAACAGTGACGACATGGCGGCCAAGGTGCGCGAGGTGTGGACGCAGTTCTTTCGCGAGGAAAAACTGCGCGCCCTCCGCTTTGGCCCCAAGCCGCCAAAGCCGCCCGTCAACAAGAAGCGCAAGCTGCCCAAGCAGGAAGTGCCTGCGGTTTCCGTCACCACCCCGGCGGAGTTGGAGGGCTACGTCGCTTGCTTCCGCTCGGTGTTCCGCTATAGCAGCACGCGCCGGCAGGCGTTGCTCTACCTGCTGGGTCTGCTCAGCGATCTTGGCCGCAAGAACGGCGAAACGATGGAGGCCGGTATCCCCGGCGCCACGCAGCAGGGGGTGTGGGACTTCCTGGTGCGCTCGACCTGGTCGGCCCCGGAGTTGGACAAAGCGCGGAGCCTGCATTACTTCGGGGTGCGCGGCGTGGCGGGTCGCGCGGTGGATGTCGTGATCGACGAGGTCAGCGAGGTCAAGCAGGGTACCGACAGCGTCGGGGTCGCGCGCCAGTACCTGGGCTGCGTCGGCAAGACGGGCAACGGTCAGGTGACGGTCACCTTGCACGGCTTGATCGACCCGTATGATGTGCCGCTCTGCGGCCAGTTGTACCTGCCGGAAGCGTGGGCAGGGGACGCCGAACGGCGCAAGCAGGCACGCATCCCGGAAGACGTGGCCTTTCAGACCAAGCCACAGATCGCCTGGCAGTTGCTGCAGCAGGTGGCCGGCTGGGTGCTGACGATCGGTCGGGTCTACGGCGACCCCGGTTACGGAGACCTCCAGCTCATGTCCCAATTGGATGGGCAGGGCTGGGCCTACTGCCTGGGCGTGAGAAGCACGCTCACCTTCCGCCTGCCGGAGGAGCCGTTGCCGCCCCAGCCCGAGGCACCCGCCTATGCCGGCCGCGGCCGGCCGCGGAAGGCGCCCGTCGTGGGTCCGCAACTGCACACCGCGGCGGAACTCCGCCAGGCCCTGCCGCCGGAGGCCTGGCATCGGGTCGCCTACCGCCAAGGTGTCGACGGCGCGGTCCTGGCTCGGGAGTTCGCGGCTCTGTGGGTGTGGCCGGCGACCAAGGACCGGCAGGGCACCGCTCTGTGGCTCTTGCTCGAACGCCCGCTGGATGCCGCCAGCGACGATACCAAGCAGTATGTGATCACCGGCCCGGAGACGGCCGCGCTGGACGAGTTGGCGCAGTTGGCCCACCGCCGGCCGCTGATCGAGCGCAATTCCTACGAGAAGGACAACCCTGCAGAGTGCACCGGATGACGTCGATCCGGGTCTGGTTTGCCGCGTCGTTCATCCGCACCACCCGCTGAGTGGCCAGAAGCT
>JAJZMB010000003.1 GCA_021803205.1 Bacillota bacterium
AACGCTATCTCTCCGGGGACGATCCTCACGCCCTTCCACGAGCGCTTCAGTACACCCGAGCGCCTGGAAGGCATCCGCCGGGGCATCCCCCTGCAACGCCTGGGCGAGGCGGCAGACTGCGCGGACGCGGTACTCTATCTGGTGTCGCCGCTGGCGGCCTACCTGACGGGAGAGGTCATCGAGATCAACGGCGGCCAGCACTTCGCTTGAGCCGCGCCCGTGGCGCGGGGCAGATATGGGACGTTGCGCCGCCATCTGGTCGCGGTCCAAGACATCACCCCGACGGCGGAACGCGAGCGCATGGGGGGCTGAATCGTGGGAGGGCGGCTGGGCCGAGCGGCAAGCGCACCATCGACCTATGGGCGTGCGAGGCAGGCGCTCTCGGGGTCGCATCCACCGCTCCGCACTTCCCGACAGATCCTCCCGCCGCGCGGATCGCGGTCCTCTGGATCGCCAATCTCGGTGGTTTCATCGGACGGCGGCGTGACGGCGGACCCGGCGTCCGCGGCCTATGCCGCGGTTTCCGCCGCCTCCAGGACATCACCGCAATGTGGTCCATCATGAGTCAGGACATATTCGCGACCCTCCTCGTCCGCCCGGCGTCTCCCTCCTCTGCCCGCCCTCCATACCTTCGCCTCGCCCTCACCCGGGTGGTGAACTGACGCCGACTTCTCGTCTGCTTCGCACCTCCCCATCGTCGCCCTGCACTCATCCGGCACCCGTATCTCCGGCGCGCGCTGACGTCGCGCGCGCCGCCCCAGCCTGCCCACCCCTGTTGTCGACCGCAGCCTCCCCCGGCAGCCAAGTCCCGGAAGTGGGTGAGGGTCAAGTCTTAGACCCGTCAGTACGCGGCGTCCGGTGCACTATGGACGGGTCCGTTGGCCATCCGCCAAACGCGCTGGGGCCAGAAGGCGAATTGGCGCGCCACCCACTCCCGCAGGTCAAGAGGGCGGGGGTTGGTCAATCGGATCCGGCACCGACACCCTTGCCTGCCGCCAGCGGTTGCCACGACAGGCCCCGCAGGAGACTTTCACTCTCAGGTCATTCGCTCATGCCAGGCACACCGGAGAGGGGCCCGCACCGACGGTGCGGCCCCGCCAACGGCAGACGCAGGTACTGTAATTATTCTGCCTAATATACCTGCCCTCAGGCGCGTGGCCCCGCAAACAGGGGGATGGACATGCCGGCTCTGCAAACCCGGCTGCGCGAATGGCGCCTGCGTAGCGGCTGGTCACAGCAGGCGCTGGCCGTGCGGGCAGGTGTGGCGCGCCAGACCGTCTCCGGCATCGAGGCAGGACTCTGCGGCCCGGGGATAGCGGTCGCACTGCGGCTGGCCCAGGCGCTCGGCTGCCGCGTCGAGGAACTGTTCGCGCTGGAGGAGGAGGTGCCGGAAGCCATGCCGGTGGGCCGGGTCGGCGGGGCGGCGGTGCGCGTCGCGCTCGGTTCCATTGGCGGCCGCACAGTGGCACGTGCGCTCGGCGGACTCGGCGCGCTCCACTGGCAGACGATCGCGGCACACGGGCTGGCGGGGACGGCGGGGACGGCGGGGACGGTGGCCGTACGGCGCTTCGGCGCTGCCGCGCCCGCCGTATTCCTCTGCGGGTGCGATCCCGCGCTCGGACTCCTCGCGGCGCACACGGCGCGGGCGGCGGGACACGTCGAGACCCTCTGGTGGCAGGCTGGCAACGCCGAGGCACTGGCACAACTGCAGCGCGGCGAGGTGCACGGGGCGGCGGTGCACGGCGATCCGAACGCGCAGGAGGGGCAGGCAGTGCACGGCAGCGCATCATCGCGACACGCGGCATCCGGGTGCACGCCACCGGCCGGGGCCGGTCCGCCCCGGCAACCCGGCGAATCGGCTCGGCATGCGCGCACACCTCGGGCCGCAGTGGGAAGGGACCGTGACGACGGGAGCGCACCGCGCCAGACGGGGCTGGCATCCCCGGCGCCGGGCTTGGCCGGTTGGCGTATCGGCCGGTGGCGCATGGGTTGGATCGTGCGCCCCGCCAACCCGCTCGGCATCCTCGGTCCGGAGGATCTGGGCCGCCCCGGGATCCGTCTGGCCAACCGCGAGCCGGGATCGGGCGCCCGCGGTCTCCTCGACCGTCTCCTGGCCGCTGCGGGCGTCCACCCGGCCGGCATCCTCGGTTACGGGGAGCATCTCCCCGGGCACGGCCCGGTGGCCGATGCAGTGGCGGAGGGGCGGGCCGACGCCGGCATCGGGCCGGAGGTCGCAGCAGTGGATCGCGGGCTGCACTTCATCCCCGTGGCCATCGAAGTCTGCGATCTCTGGCTGCCCCGGCATACGCTCGGGGATCCGGCCGTGGCGGCGCTGCTGTCCACGCTCGCCTCGGGCGCTTTCCGGGCGGATCTGGGGGCCTTCGGCCCGTATGACACGCGCGAAACGGGGGAGCGCCTTGTCTAGGCGGCGGGGTATGTCTCGAATGCTTGCCGGCTGTGCCCTGGCGTTCTGCCTCGCGGCGGCCGCAGGATGCGGGCGGTCGGGGCGACGGGCGCCCGCGGCCGGGCGCGGAACCGTGGCCGTGCTCTACGCCGGCTCGCTTGTGCACCTCATGGAGGCATCGGTCGCGCCGGCCTTCGATGCCGCGTCCGGATACCGCTTCGAGGGCTTCGCTGGCGGGTCGCAGGCCCTCGCCAACCAGATCAAGAGCCAGTTGCGGCGGGCGGACGTGCTCATCAGTGCGGCGCCTTCGGTCGATGCCTCCCTCAGCGGCGCGGCGGGCGGCGACTGGGTGCGCTGGTACGCAACGTTCGCGACCGCGCCACTGGTCATCGGCTACAATCCGAAGAGCCGTTTCGCGCAAGCGCTCCGGTCGCAGCCGTGGTACCAGGTGATGAGCGAGCCAGGCTTCCGCCTGGGACGCACCGATCCCAAGCTCGATCCAAAGGGCGAGTTGACTGTACAGTTCGTCCAGGCGGCCGCCATCTACTACCACATCCCGGACCTGGAGCGACAACTGCTCGGCTCCGCGGAGAATCCGGCCCAGGTCTTCCCTGAAGAGGATCTCGTCGGGCGGCTCCAGGCCGGCCAGCTCGACGCCGGTTTCTTTTACAGCAACGAAGCGAAGGACGCGGGCATCCCCACGATCCCTCTACCCACAGCGATCGACCCGGCGGCCACATTCACCATCACCGTCCCGCGGGGCGCGCCCGACCCCTCGGGCGCAACGGCCTTTGTGCGCTTCCTGCTCGGGCCCGTGGGCAGCGCGCTCTTGCGCCGTGAGGGCCTGGCGGTACAGGTCCCCAAGGTCTCGGGGGACGCGGCAGCAGTGCCGGCCGCCTTGAAGTCCGCGCTGGGCACATAGGCAGCCGCGGGGGAGCGGGCAGCCTCTCCGGCATCGCCCCGACGACGTCCCGGAACCGGAGGAGTGCGTGGCGTGACCTGGAAGAGCCCCCTCCCCTGGCTCGCCGGACTCCTCTGCCTCTATCTCCTCGCCCCGCTCGCCGCCCTCACCCTGCACCTCGGCCCGGGGACGTGGGCCGGACTCCGGACACCGGGGATCCTCTCCGCGCTCGGCGTCTCCGCGGCCGCGGCGACGATCTCTACCGCGATCATTGCGTTTGGCGGCATCCCGCTCGGCTACGCGCTGGCGCGCGGGCGCGGCCGGGCATTCGCGCCCCTGGGACTGCTGGTGCAGATGCCGCTCGCCCTGCCGCCGATGGCCAGCGGGATCCTGCTCCTGTTCCTGGTCGGCCCCTATACGCCGCTTGGGCGGCTGAGCGGCGGCCGGCTCACCGACTCCCTTGCGGGTGTGGTGCTCGCCCAGACCTTCGTCGCGGCCCCGTTCCTGCTTGTGGCTGCGCGGTCGGCCTTCGCCGCCGTCGACACCGGCCTTGAGGCCGTGGCCGCGACGCTCGGACACGGCCCGTGGGCCCGCTTCCGCCGCGTCGCACTGCCGGGGGCCTGGGCGGGCATCCGTTCCGGGCTCCTGCTGGCGTGGGTACGCGCCTTCGGCGAGTTTGGCGCCACTGTGATGGTGGCCTACCACCCCTACTCCCTGCCCGTGTACACATTCGTGCAGTTTGGCGCCACTGGCCTCGGGGCGGCCCTGCCCCCGGTCGTGGTCTCCGTCGCCGCGGCACTGCTGTTGCTGTCGCTGAGTCTCTGGCGCCGGGCGAGCCGGACCCGGATGGGGATGGCGGCGGCGTCCGGGAGCAACGCGACAGCTGCCGTGACGGGTACGCGGCAGCCGACGGCACTGGCCGCTGGGCCGGCGGCGCCGCCGCGCCGGCTGCGGTTCGCCCTGGAGAAGCGACTGGACGGCTTCCACCTGCGTGTGCGGTACGGCGGTGCCCGGCACCTGGTGCTGCTCGGGCCGTCAGGCTCCGGCAAGTCCCTGACCCTGCGCCTGCTGGCGGGGATCGAACGCCCCGACGCCGGGGACGTGCACCTGGGGGACGCCGCCCTCGCGCCCTTGCCGCCCGAGGGGCGGCACACGGGCTACGTCCCCCAGGACTACGGGCTCCTGCCACATCTCCCGGTCGATCGCCAGATCGCCTTCGGCCGGGATACAGACCCAGCAGCGGCGGCCTTCTGGACATCGCGGCTCGGGCTCGCCGGCCTGGAAGACCGCCTGCCGGGGCAACTCTCCGGCGGGCAGCGCCAGCGCGTCGCCCTGGCGCGGGCGTTGGCGCGGAGCCCGCACCTACTGCTGCTCGATGAGCCGTTCTCGGCGCTGGACGCCCCCGTGCGGGATCGGTTGCGTCGGCAATTGCGAGAGGTGCAGCGGGAGGTGCCCGTCACCACGGTGCTGGTGACCCACGACCCTGCCGAGGCGGCTCTGCTCGGGGACGAGGTGCTGGTGCTGGCGGAGGGGCGCGTCCTGCAGGCCGGCCCCGTGCAGGTGGTGTTCCGGCAACCCGCCTCGCCCACCGTCGCCGGGCTGCTCGGCATCCCCAACGTACATGCCGGGCGGTCCTTGGGCAACGGCCTGATCGAGGTCGGCCCACTGCGGCTGCGCGCGACGGGCCCGGCGGCGCCCGCGGGCCAGCGCGTGTTCTGGGCCGTCCGCCCCGGCGACGTCGGTCTGCGGCCGGACGGGCCCTTCCCGGGCGTGGTGCGTGACGCGGTGGATGTCGGCGGGATCTGCGAGGCGGTCGTGCGACTCCCCGGGGAACTTGACATCACAGTGCACACACGCTCGGAGGATCTCTGGCCCGGGGCGCCGTGCCGGGTCGACCTCCCCCCAGAAGCCCTGCTGGTCTGGCCGGAGAGAGAGGCGCCGTCAACAGACCCGGCCTGTGCGTGGGATATGTGAGTCAGGTAGGCAAGACGGCGATACGGACGAGCGATTCGAGTTCGCGCTCGAAGTCATCCGCAACAGGGGCGCGCTGCGCGCGGGACGGGGCGTGCGCACCCGCCCGAGTAAAGGATGCCTGCGCCCATGGCGACGCAATGCACGCTGCAACGCCGCCGTGCCAGGCACCGCCCGCTCCGCATCGGCCCCCGGGCGATGGCTCCACCTGCCAGCGCCGCGGGCCGTCTCCGGGAGCCGGCGCCGGCCCGTCTCACCCCTTGGACGAAGCGGCCGGGGAGCCGCCGAGGCGGGAGCAGCCCGGAGCGGCCGGGAGCGCCGCGTGTGGACCGGAGGGGCAGGCGACATCGCGGATGACGCCTGGGCCGGGCAGCGGCACGAGATGGAGCCGAAAGACGAATACGTAGAGTGCGACCAGAACGATCAGAATGATCAGGATGTCGTACCGGGACAGAAGGATGGCGAGCACCCGGCGGAGGCAGGAGGAACGCCCGCCGCACACCCCGTCCCGCTCCACGGATGGCACCCTCCCCGTCGGGCGTCGCCGGAACGTTGTCGGGGGGGATCGGCATAGGGCTCCGATCCCCCCCGGTCCATGTTACCCGGCCCGTCCCGCGTATTGCCAACCGTCCGTCCATCGGCCAACAGGCCGCCCGGCATCCGCACCCGTCGGGGAGGAATCGCCGCTGATCCGATGCGACGCGGCTGGCGGATCGGGGACGGTGACAAGGCCGCCAGTGAGGCGATGATCCGGGCCAGCTGAGTCCACGGGCGCGAATGCTCCGTAACCGTCCCCAACGGCCGGCGCAGTGTTCCAAGGACGTTCCGGTTCGGCCGGACGCTGCGGCGCGTAACCGGACCGCGACTGTCCCCGCAATCGCGCGCGTCCCCTCCAACCCCCTGTCGCCTGCGTCCCGCTGTCAAAGCAGGGCTGGCCGCATAACCAACTCTGGGATCGCGACATGCGGCGGCATCCCGGCGACGAAGAGACAGGCGGCGGCCACATCCTCCGGCTGCAGCGCCACCGCCAACTGTTCGGCCGTGGGCGGCACGGGCCGCTGCAGGATCAGGGGCGTGTTCACCGCCCCCGGGAAGACGATGCTAGTGCGGATGTGCCGGTCCCGCTCCTCGAAGCGGACGGCCCCCACCAGCCCGCTCAGGCCGTGCTTGGCCGCCTGGTAGGCAGCCCCCGAGGCATCGGCCCCAAGCACGCTCGCCGACGAAATGTAGATGATGAGGCCCCCGCCTTGGCGGCGCAATTGTGGCAGGACGGCCTGCGTGCAATGGAAGGCCGCGGTGAGATTGGCCGCAAGTATCCGCTCCCACGACTCAGCCGTGAGTTCTCCGAAGGCGCGACCGCGGATGTTCAGACCGGTGTTGGCCACCAGCACATCCAGCCGCCCGAAGCGCTCCGCCGCGCCGTCCACGAAGGACTGCACGTCCTCGCGCACCGTGGCGTCGCCGGCGAAGGTCCAGGTCCGGTCCGCGCCGGGCCGCCGCTCGGTGACCAGTTCCCGCAGGAGTTCCCCACGCCTTGCCATTGCCGCCACCGCGGCGCCGGCGTCCAGAAAGGCCGCGGCCGTGGCCCGGCCGATGCCGCTGCTGGCGCCGACGACCGCGATCGCCTGCTTGGCGAGGGGGATCGGGCGCGGCCGCGCGGGGATGTCGGAGGGAGTGGGGGCCATGGGGGCACCACCCTTCACATGGTATGGGGGAAGCGCGTTAGACCCACGCGGGCGCCGGCCCTGCGCTGCCTCGACCGGTTCAGCGAGCGCGCAATGCCAGCGGCGGCCGGAGGGAGGACAGGGCCCCACACGCCGATGCCCGGCCCGGGACAAGGCCCCCACGCATGACGCGAGCCCTCGCCCCCACGTCCCTCAGTCCGCCGCCGGACTGAGGGAGAAGGCATCCTCGTGCCGCTGGATCTGCGTGACGCGGTTGTGGTCGTCGACAAAGGCGACCACCGGCACACAGGCATCGGTCTCGGAGGCATCGATGTCCGCCTCTGCCAGAATGATCACCCTGTCGCCGGGCGTGAAGTGGCGGGCGGGTGGACCGTTGAGGCAGATGTCCCCGCGACCGGCCGGTCCGACCAGGACGTAGGTCCGCCAGAGGGCCCCGTTGGAGCAGTTGGTGATCTGTACCATCTGATATGGCCGGATGCCGGTCGCCTCAAGCAGGGCGGCGTCGATGGTGATCGAACCCACATAATTGAGGTTCGCCTCAGTCACAGTGGCCCTGTGGATCTTGGCGGAACACACACGGATGCGCATCAAACCCCTCCCCGGTTTCGGTGGTGCGGAGGCCGGTACCGGGCGACACCCACAGGGCAGGGGCGCCCCGCCGTTCGCTCCCCTTCTCGCGGTTTACCCCAAACCACCGGATTCCTGCCGAACTCCCCCGCGCCGGAAGGTCGGACGCCGTGCACGCGGTTCCCGCGATACGGCGCCGGCCGTGCGCACACTGGGCGGGCGGACCCCTCCGGAAGGGGGCGCGCCGCCGATGCGATCCCCTGAGACCGCCCAATCCCTATGCGGCCAGACGCCCGTCTCCCGCCGGCGCCTGGTGATTAGGAGGAGGTGACGCAAGGCGCTTCGGGCTGGTGGAGCGGCCCGGGGCGTTCGGTGTCCGCGAGCCACCCCCGCTGGCGCCTCGTGCCGTTCAGGTCATCGTGGAGGTCTGGGCCTGCGGCATCTGGGGCACGGATGTGCATATCGCCCACGGCGCCTTCCCACCGGCGCCGTGCCCGCATCATCCCTGTTCCACGAACTCGCCGTCGGCGCGCTCGTGGAACGGGGAGAGGGCGAGTCGACCCTGGGCACTGCCGTGGCCGTGGATCCCACCCCGGCCTGCGGCCGCTCTGCGATCGCATCCTTTGGGCAGCGGGCCCCATCCCAAACAGCAGTCCGCGCCGAGCGCAGCCTGACCCACAACGGAGTCTTGGGGGAACCGGGCCGGATCCGCCGCATGGTTCACGGCGAAGTCGGCGGCCCAGCCTCCCCTGTACCAGCGACCTCGGCGTCTTCCAGGAGGCAGGCGGGATCCTCCCCCCACAGGTTCCCGGCCGCGGCGGCCCGTGCCCGCAGGTTGCCGCCACACACCGGAAACCACGCGCAGGTGGCACAACGGCCCCCGATGTAGCGTCGCCGGTCTCTCAGACGACCCAGGAGCGGTGCGGCATCCGGACCGTCCCATATGTCCTGCAAGCGACGCACCAGCACATTCCCCAGGACCTGGTCGCGCGAGAACTGATCGGGATACACGTCGCCGCGCGGCCCGATCGCCGCCAGGGCGATGCCGGAGCGGTTGCCGCGGTTGCGGCGGAGGAGTTCCCATGCGGCCGGTGCCAGTTCCGGATGGTGCCGGCGCAGCCAGAGATACGTGAACGGTCCATCCGAGTGGTTGTCAACGGTCAACAGCTCGATGTCAGTGCCGCTGCGCACCAGTTGCACCGCCTGCGCCAGCAGCCAGGCGAGCCCTTCCCGCTCCTCCTCACGACCCAGGGCGGACCCTCCCAGACCCCGGCCGCGGCCGGCGGGCACCAGATGGTAGACGCAGACCCGGCCGATGCCGAGGGTGATGGCTGTCTCCAGCATGTGGGGCAGATGCGGCGCGCTGCCCCGATGCAGTGTGAAGCGCAACCCGACTCGGACCCCCCGCGCCCGGAGGCGCCGGATGCCGTCCACGGTGGCGGCGTGGGCGCCACGCCGCCCTCGCCACCGATCGTGTACGTCCGGGGGGCCGTCCAGGCTGACCCCCACGTAGGTGATGCCTGCGGCGGCCAGGGCCGCGGCCGTCGCGTCGTCGATGAGGGTACCGTTGGTCGAAAGCGTGCAGCGCAGCCCGAGCCGGCGCGCGTCGCCAACGAGTTCAAGTGCGTCGCCACGCATCAGCGGCTCGCCCCCGGAGAGCAGTAAGGCGGGTACACGGAACGCAGCGAGTTCGTGCAGGAGCGCCCGTGCCTGCCCGGTGTCCAGTTCGCCCCGTGCGCGCCCCTGTACTGCATCGGCATAACAGTGGGTGCAGGCGAGGTTGCAGGATTGCGTCCAGTTCCACACGACCACGGGGCCGCGCCCAAGGAGCGCTCCCGTCCTCGCCTCATGGACCCCGGCGCCGTAACGGAGGTCCTCCTCCGGCGGCGCAGGCGCGCCGACGAGCCGGCTCAGGTTCAGCATGCGGCATCCCCCCCGGCGAGCACGCGCGGCACCCCGGGCAGATACGCACACAACGGGTCGTCTCCCAGAGGGTCGCCGGTGACCGCGTACGCACGGCTGCGGGAACCCCCGCAGACGGTGCGATATTCGCAGCGACCGCAACGCGGGCCGCGCAGCGCCCCCGGGTCGCGCAGGTCGCGGAAGATCGGATGACGCCTGTACACCTCCAGGACATCGTCGCGGCGCACGTTGCCCGCGGGAAGCGGCAGGAAGCCGCTGGGGCAGATATCGCCATTGGCCGCCACGAACACGAATCCTCGCCCGTCGGCGATGGTGGCCCGCGCCCGGGGGGCGGTGCCACCCGACGTCAGCAGCCGCCGGATGGCCGGTGCCTCGGTCGTCTTGATGGCGAAGGGAGCGTTTTCGCTAAACGCCTGCAGGCGCGCGAACACCTCCTCCGCGGCGGCCGGGGGAATCATCTCCTCTGCCCGCGCGCGTCCGGTCGGGACGAGGAAGAACACGCTCCAGCGAACGGGATGGAGGCTCCGGACCAACTTGTGGAGAGCATCGAGCTGATGGAGATCGTGCCGCGCCACGGTCGTCGCCAGTGTAAGTGGCAGACCGAGCCTGTGGATGGTGGCACATGCCTCCAGGGTTCGCGCAAAGACCCCGGACTGGCCGCGAAACCGGTCGTGCGTGACGGCATCGGCGCCGTCCAGACTGAGTTGGATCCCGGCACAGCCGGTCTCCGCCAGACGTTCGAGCGCGGGCGCATCCAGGAGCGGGGTGACGCTCGGGGCGACAAAGACCCGCAACCCCATATCCCGCGCCATGGCCATCAACTCGAAGAGATCCGGACGCTCCAGCGGGTCTCCCCCGGTGACCACAAAGATCTGCGGTCGAAGGGCGGCCATCTGCCGCAGAAGCCCGTGCGCCTCCTCCGTGCGGAGTTCGTCGGGCCGCGGCCTCCGTTGTGCGGACGCCCGGCAGTGCCGGCAGGCCAGGGAACAGGCGCGCGTGGCCTCCCAGACCACTACCTGCGGCCGGTCCTCCACATCCCAATCGGTGAATCCGAAGTTACTGCGTTGCGTCGCTCGGCCCTCCCTTACGGACACCCGGCGGCACACTCGGCGACAGGCCCGCGGACCACCGCTGGCGGCACCCGCCCGGCCTTCTGCCGTTCATGCCGGTCTCCGGGATCAGCCCCCTCCACCCTGCCGCGGACCTGCTGGCGGACACAGCGGCCATTGGGGCCTGCGTCAGAGGTCGGGTGGTGTGCCCGCGGCATCCGCCCGGCCCTACCCACCATGTCAACCTCGCGCCTGCCCACCGGCCGTCGCGCGGTATAGTCCCCGTACGGCGTGGATGCCGCAGTCCCCGCTCCCCCAGGCAGAGAGGTCAATGACGTCCCATGCCCGAGTTGAAGCTTTGCGGTAGCCGCCGTCACAGGCGTTGCGCCTCAACCACAGGTTGTGCTAGCGTAAAAGCAATTGCATAATTCGCGCAGGCCGATCGCTGAGTCGCCGTCACCAAGCGGCGAGCGGGGGAACCACCCGTTTCCATAGGGGCTAATCCTCGAAAGAGGTAGGGGCAGCGTACGCTCCGAGCCCGTCAGCTAACCCCGCAAGCGTGGGACGTGGCGCTGCTTCTGGACCACTGGGGGTCAGGGTGCCCCCGGCTTTGGTGTGGGGTGCTTCCGGCGCGCCGGCACTGACGGGGGCGCGTGCTCAGCGGCGGCAGTCCCCGGAGGGGGTAACGCCGTGTCGCTGTCGGGACCTGACCTGCTCCGCCTCCTGCTGCAGTTCGCATTGCTTCTGGCGCTGGCGCGCGGTTTGGGCGAGATCGCGCGGCGCCTGAGTCAACCGCAGGTGATCGGCGAACTGCTCGCGGGCGTGGTGCTCGGCCCCTCCCTCCTCGGCGGAATCTTTCCGGGCGTGTTCAAAGCTCTCTTCCCCGCCGCCGGCCCCGAGCCACTCCTGCTGCAGTTGATCGCCCAGATCGGCGTTATCCTGCTGCTGCTGCTCTCAGGACTTGAGGTCGATGTCGATCTGGTGCGTCGCCGGGCCCGGCCGGCCGTGCTCATCGCACTCGGGGGCGTCCTCGTCCCCTTCCTCTGCGGCCTTGGCCTGGCCCCGTTTCTTCCGGCGGCACTGGCCGGAGGACCCACAGTGCGGACGGCGTTCTCCCTCTTCGTCGCCACCGCGATGTCCATCTCGGCAATTCCGGTCATCGTCAAAATCCTTCTTGACATGAACCTGATGCGACGGGACGTTGGACAGCTCACCCTTGCGGCAGGCGTCATCGGCGACGCCACCGGGTGGCTGCTGTTGTCGCTCGTCTCAGGGATCGCCACAACACGCGCGCTGCCGCTGCCCTCCCTCGCGCTGACCCTTTTCGGACTGCTGGCCTTCGCGACGTTCTGCTTCACACTGGGCTACCGCCTGCTGAGGGCCTTCATCACCTGGGCGGACGATCGCTTCGGCGGCGAGAGTGCCGCGCTCTCGGCGGTGGTCGTAGCGGCTCTGGCCGGCGCCGCGCTCACACAGGTGATGCACCTCGAGGCTTTCCTGGGAGCGTTCCTCATCGGTGTCCAGCTCTCGCGGATTCCCAGAGTAAGGCGCGCCGTGCGCGCCAAACTGCAGGCGATGACGCTGGCCGTGTTCGCCCCGGTCTTCTTCGCCAGCGCAGGGTTACGAGTGAATGGGTTATCGATTCTCACCCCCAGCTTCGCGATCGCGACCGCAGTGGTGATCGCCGTAGCCTGCGTGGGCAAGTTCGCCGGCACGTACGCCGGCGCGCGGCTCGCAGGCTTGCGACACTGGATGTCCGTGGCCCTGGGGGCGGGGATGAACGCTCGGGGCGCGGTGGAGATCATCGTCGCCGCGGTGGGTCTGCAGATGGGTGTGCTCACCGTGCCGATGTACTCGATCATCATCATCATGGCCGTGGCCACCTCCGTTGCCGCGCCGCCGCTGCTGCGCTGGTCTCTCCTGCGCATGCCGGCCGACCCGGAGGAGGAGGACAGGCTGCGCCGCGAGGCCCGGCAGGCGCGGAGCTTCCTGCAAGGGCTGCGGCGCATGCTGGTCCCGGTCCGGGACGGACGCTACGCGCTGATCGCGGCGGATGTGGTGGGCCATCTCTCCGCCGGCCGCGAAGTGGAGGCGGTCGCCCTGCAGGTATCCATGCCGGGAACCGCCGCGGAAGGCTCGCAGCCCACCGGGGCCGTGCCGTTGCCCCGACCGGGAGGCGCCGCGCACGTGGCCTGGACGCGCCGGCGGGCAGCGCACCCGCAGGGCGTAGCCGCAGCCGTGCTGGCCGAAGCGGCCCGCGGTTACGACCTGGTGGTGCTCGGCGCTTCGGCGGGACGGCACGGCGGCCTCTTCGGGTCAGTGGCGGACGCCATCGTCCGCTCGGCCCCCTGCGCGGTCTTCGTGCTGCGTGCCCCCGCCTGGCGTCGGCAGGACGCACACCTGCGGCGCATCCTCCTGCCGACGACGGGGACGCGCGCCGACCTGCGCGGGGCGGAGTTCGCGCTGGCGCTGGCCCGAGGGGCCGGTGCGGAGGTGATCGCCCTGCATGTCGTTGAGAACCAGCCCCTTGATTCACCCTTCGGCGGGGGTGCGTTGGCCGAACTCGGCACCGCCGGCGACATCGGCTGGCACGCCACGCGCGAGGTGGCCGAACTGGGAGAGGCAATGGGGATCGCCGTTTCAACCGAGGTGCGCATGGGCACCGGTCTCACGGCTGCAGAGGAGATCGTGCGCTTTGCTCAGGACCAAGCTGGCGACCTGATCCTCCTGGCGGGCGAGCCCCGGCCGGCAGGGGACGAGTTGTACTGCGGCAGGACGGTGGCGCAGGTGGTGCGCGTCGCGCGCTGCCCGGTCGCGGTGCTTTTTCCGCCGGCCGGGCGCGGAATCTGGCAGAGCGCGGCCGGCGCATGAGGCGGGGGTACTGCGACAGCCCGCGGGAGAGGCGCGACCGGGAGGGGGATACCGCTGGAGGTCGGCATTTCCCTCCCGGTCGCACAGCCGACAAGTCTG
Organism: Bacillota bacterium; assembly: GCA_021803205.1. Taxonomy (GTDB): domain Bacteria; phylum Bacillota; class Sulfobacillia; order RBS10-35; family JAJYVN01; genus JAJZMB01. Next base: position 13,471 of record JAJZMB010000003.1, read on the forward strand.
GCCGCAGCCGCCGGGGGGGTTGCGCACCATGGCTGACGTCCTGCACGGCTCCCTGGAGCGCATCGTCTACGTCAATGAACAGACCGGATGGACCGTGCTCCGCCTGCGCGTACGGGGTCGGCGCGAACCGGTGACGGTCGTCGGCAACCTCCTCGGGACCCAGCCGGGGGAGGGGCTCCGGCTGACCGGGCGATGGATCGTCGACACCAAGTACGGCGAGCAGTTCCGAGCCGAGGCCTTCACCACGCTCCGCCCAGCGACGGCGGCCGGGATCGAGAAGTACCTCGGCTCGGGACTGGTGCGGGGCGTTGGTCCGAAGATGGCGGCGCGGCTGGTGCGGCACTTCGGGCTGCAGACACTCGCGGTCATCGAAGAACACCCGGAACAGCTGGTGGAGGTCCCCGGCTTCGGGCCGGTCCGCGCCGAGCGCGTGCGCTCCGCCTGGGCCGAGCAGAAGGCCATTGCCGAGGTGATGATCTTCCTGCAGGGACATGGGCTTTCCCCCGCCCTGGCTGTCCGCATCTACCGCCGCTACCGTGCGCGATCGGTGGAAACAGTGCGGGAGAACCCCTTCCGGCTCGCCGAAGAGATTCACGGCATCGGCTTCCGCACCGCCGACCGTATCGCGGCGCGGCTCGGTACGGCCGCCGCTTCCCCGGAGCGCCTTCGGGCTGGCATCCGGTACACCCTGAACCGCTGCGCCGACGACGGCGACATGTTCGCAGAGCGCGGGGAACTTGTGCGCAGGGCGGTGGGGATACTCTCCATCCCGCGGTCCGTTGGTAGGAGCACCGGGCCGGAAGGGGACGGGACCGGCGCACTGGGACCGGGCGACCCCGCGCCGGCCGCGGTCACCCCGGAGGCGCTGTCCGCGGAGGTGGACGGCCTGATCGGCGACGGGGCGCTGGTCCGGGAGGTCGTACCGGTGGCAGGCCCGGGCGGCATCACCCGGGAGTTGCTGGCCCTGCCGGCGCTCGACGCCGCGGAGCGGGGCGTCGTCTCCGCCCTCCTGCGGCTGCAGCGGACCCCGGCACCCCCGCTGGAGGTGGATGCGGAACGGGCCATCGCGTGGTACCAGGGGTGGCGCGGCATCACCCTCGCCCAGCTCCAGCGCCAGGCCATCCTCTCCGCACTGCACGAGAAGGTGCTGGTCGTCACCGGCGGGCCCGGCACGGGCAAGACCACGCTCGTGCGTGGCATTGTGGAGATCCACGCTCGGAAGGGTCGCCGGGTACTGCTGTGCGCCCCGACCGGGCGGGCCGCGCAGCGTCTCGCCGAGTCCACAGGCCGGGAGGCACGCACGATCCACCGACTGCTGGAGTTCGATCCCGGCTCCATGCGCTTCCGCCGGGACGGGGAGAACCCCCTGGAAGCGGATCTGGTCATCGCCGACGAGTGCTCGATGATCGATACGGTCCTGGCCAACAACCTACTCAAGGCTGTGCCCGCAGCGGCGCAACTCCTGCTTGTGGGCGACGCGGATCAGCTGCCATCGGTCGGTCCCGGCAACGTTCTGGCGGATCTCATCGCCTCGGCAAGCCTGCCGGTCGTCCGCCTGACTGAGATCTTCCGTCAGGCCGAGGCGAGCCGCATCGTGGTCAATGCGCACCGCATCCACCGGGGAGAATACCCCGTCCTGGGCGGGGGCCTCGACGACTTCTTCTGGATTAAGAAGGAACACCCGGAGGACATCCTGGCGATGGTCAAACGCCTGGTCGCCGAAGACATTCCCCGACGCTTCGGCTTCGACCCCGTACGCGAGGTGCAGGTCCTGACGCCCATGCGGCGGGGGGCGCTCGGCGCCGTGAACCTCAACGTGCAACTGCAGGCGTTGCTCAACCCTCACGGGGCGGCGATCCGTCACGGGGCGCACGACTTCCGCATCGGGGACAAGGTCATGCAGATCGAGAACGACTATGACCTCGACGTATACAACGGTGACATCGGCTGCATCGAGGAACTGGACAAGGAGGAGGGCACACTCCGCGTCCGCTTCGGGGACCGCAGCGTCGGCTACGACGCGCGGGATCTGGGTGGCCTGGTCCTCGCCTACGCCACATCCATACACAAGGCCCAGGGCAGCGAATACCCGGCGGTGGTGATCCCCCTGCACAGCCAGCACTACCTGCTGCTGCAGCGCCGCCTGCTGTATACGGCGGTGACCCGCGGCAAGCGGCTTGTCGTGCTCGTGGGTAGCGCCCGGGCCATGGGCATCGCCCTGCACGACCGGAACGCCAAACCGCGCAACACGCGCCTGGCCGAGCGGCTGGCGGCGGTCACCCGGGGTGCGCCGCACCCGTTATGACCGCTCCGTGGGCCTCAGGTGGACCGTGTCCGGGGGCCGGAGCCCGGGATAGGGCGTCCCCTGTTGGCGGCGCCCTACCCCTTGGCCCGCCCATACTGCCGCGGCCAGTCGACGTCTACACCGAGCGTCCGCGCCGCGTCCAGGGACCAGTAAGGGTGGCGCAGCAGTTCGCGCCCCAGGATGATCAGATCCGCGTCGCCAGCGGCCAGCACGGCTTCCGCGTGGGTGGGCGCGGTGATCCGGCCCACAGCCCCGGTCGCGATCCCGGCCTCGCGACGCACGCGCGCAGCAAACGGCACCTGGTATCCCGGGGCCTCCGGCACGCGCACGCCGGGCACCGCCCCGCCGGAGGAGCAATCTACCAGGTCGACGCCGTGGTCCCTAAGCCGGCGCGCGGTCTCCACCGTGTCTCCAGCGTCGATCCCGCCCGGGGACCAGTCCGTCGCCGAGAGCCGAACGAAGAGAGGCAGATCCTCCGGCCAGACGCGGCGGACCGCATCCACAACCTCCAGCAGGAAGCGGCGACGGTCCCGGCCGTAACCGTCCACCCGATGGTTGACCAGCGGCGACAGGAACTCATGGATCAGGTACCCGTGGGCGCCATGCACCTCAACGAGGCGGAAACCCGCTTCGTGCGCACGCCGCGCCGCATCGGCGAAGGCCCGCACCACGCAGCCGATCTCGGCCTCGGTCAGCGCGTGCGGCACGGGACACTCCGGGGAGAAGGCCGACGCGGTCGGCGCGACCACGGACTCCCCCGGCGGAGGCACCGCCGCAGCAGCTTTGCGCCCTGCGTGGGCTAACTGGATCCCAGGGACCGCACCCTGCCTTCCGATGAAACGGGCGATCCGCGCCCAGGCCTCCGCCTGCGCGTCGTTCCAGATGCCAGCGTCGGCCGGAGAGATGCGGCCGCGCGGTTCGACCGCGGTCGCCTCGGCAATGACGGCGGCCGCCCCGCCGACGGCACGGCTGCCCAGGTGCACCATGTGCCAATCCGCAGGCATGCCGTCCTCGGACGAGTACTGGCACATCGGCGACATCGCGATGCGGTTGCGCAGGGTGACACCACGGATACGCAGCGACTCGAAGAGCTTCGCCATGTGCGCAGTGTGGACGATCTCGTCTGCGGTTGCAACCGGCGACGGCGCGGCGTTCCGGCCCCCGACCGTTTCACCGCCGGTCCCGGCGTATGGCGCTGCGCCGCCGCGCCAGCCCCGCTCCGCGCGCGGGCCGCCCTTGCGGTGCATAACCACCCGGGGCACTGGCAGGCCGCAGGGCAGGCGCAGCGCGGCGACGAAACACACAGTGCGGCGAGCTGGGACGCACAGGTCCGGCCTGCGATGGGCGCGGCAGTCGGTTCCGGTCTCTTGCGCGACGGTCCAGTGGTCCAAGATGACGGTACCTAATACTGTTGTCAGGGATGTGGGAACGATCCGGGGTGTTAATACCATTAAGCAGGGTCGGAGGGTTGCAGGGTCACTAGGTTAGGGCTACCAGAAGATGTAGGCAGTAGTAAC